>CAIMWF010000046.1 GCA_903845055.1 uncultured Bacteroidales bacterium
ACGGTGACCCACAACACGGGTTACTATTGGGTTGTTGTAACGGTCAACGGTTGTTCTTCACCGCTCTCGAACAAAGTTTGGGTGGTGATGACCGGCCAGGCGGAACTCAACGGCAGCAGCTTCAACTTGTACCCTGTACCCAACGACGGGCGGTTCACCTTAACCATTGCCAGCCCGGTACAGGAAACCTTCACCATCGTGATCTACAACCAGCTTGGAGCGAAAATCTACGAACTGGGTGATGTGCAGGTAAACGGCACATTCGAAAAGCAGGTTGACCTGCGACCCATCGCCAACGGCATCTACTCGGTGGTGTTCCTCAACAGTGAACACAAGGTAGTGAAGAAAGTGTTGGTCAATAAATAAGGCAACAGGCAATAGGCAACAGGCATTATTGCCGGAGCCTGTTTTAAAGAAGAGAGGCTGTTTCAAAAATCATGAAGCAGCCTCTCTTTTTCTTTAATTTTCAATAATTATCAGGAAAATAGTGTTTATTTGTATTTATTAAAAATAATTTGCAAAAAAGGCGCATGTTATCTTTATTATGTTGGTTTTTGCACAGATTTAATATTATTTTTGTTACTCAAAGTCAGAAACCATCTTTCCGGTTTCAATGATCCGATATCCAACCAGTCAGTTCTAAACTAAATTAGTGTTTCACCTTTTTAAAATGAAGCGTATGAAAAGAAACCTACTATTATTATTTGTGTTATTGCTCACTGCATACAGTTACGGGCAGTTGACCCAATCGAGCCCCAGGCCGATCCATGATGGAAATGCGCCCTTTGTGAACACGCTGCCATCGATGCCGGGGTTCATCCAGAATTATTCCAATCCGGGAACAGATGCCATGACCACCTGGGTATTGCCTAGTGTAGGGAGTACCTCCGGCAACAGCAGGATCCCGCGAAATGCCGGGGTAAGGTATGAGCGTGAGGAGTTTCTCGTCCTGCCTTCTGAAATGGCTGCAGCTGGTTACCCTTCCGGATACAGCATCGATGCGATCGGGTTTTTAATTGCAACCGCAGGTGTGGGAACCCAGACCGGGATCCTTAATATCTACCTGATGAATACCACCGACGTTACCTACACCCTGGGATCGACCTGGACAACCACCGGCTTCACACAGGTAAGCGCCGATCCGGCATTTACCGTACCCATCAATGCCGGGGCCTATTCCATCCCGTTCGTTAACGGCACTACCTTCAATTATACCGGAGGCGGCGTATATGTGGCATGGGAATTCGCCAATGCTGCCGGAGCCCTCGGAACAACCGCACTGGTCGCCTATTGCAACACCAACCAGGCCACCTTGTGCTACGGTTACCAGAGCGCAACGGCACAGGGAACAGCCCTTGCTGTTACCGCGTTCCGTCCCGCAACCACCTTTACCAATAACTCCCTGACGGATATTGCCGCCATCACCAACATCTATGCTACCGAAAGAGTTCCGACCCCGTTCGGAACCCCGTCAAACGTAGGCGTGAGGGTTTCAAACATCTCAGCCTCAGCCCTTACCTGCAATGTAATCCTCACCATCAAGGATGTTGCAACATCAACAGTACGCTATACCGCCACTTTACCTGTTACGGCCCTTGCCGGAGGTACGGCGACAACGATCAATTTCCCCGCCTGGACCCCCACCCTGCTTGAAGATGTGACCATCAATGCAGTCACCTCGGCCATCGCCGGTGAAACCTTCACGGCAAACAATACGTTGACGATCACCACCAATGTGAACAACAACGTGTTTTCATACAATTACAATGTTGCAGGGGCCGGCGGGTACGGTTACACCTACCCGGGAACCGGTATTTTTGCCGCGAAATATCACATGAACGGAACGGGACTGGTAAAAGGCGCGAATGTATCCCTATACAACTATGCGGCAAATGTCGGCAATACCGTTGCCGCCGTGTTGATGGATGCCACCGGGACCATCCTGTCTCAAACGCCCGATCATACCATCGTGGCGGGTGATCTCGGTACAAACTACAGTTTCACCTTCCCTACGGCACAGACGCTTACAAACGCGGACTTCTTTGTTGGTGTGACTCAGTCGGCCGGTACCGTTCAGTGGTATCCCCTGGGATCCTATACTGAATCACCGGGAAGAGGAAACACCTTTTACAACTTCCTGATCACCGGTGGAACTCCTTCGGTAAGCACAGCCGATCTGAAATACGGCGTTGAAGCTGTTCTTGTTGCACCTCCCACGGTTGTCACAACAGCAGCCACCCTGGTCACCGCAGCAACGGCAACCCTCAACGGGAATGTCAACGCAAATGGCAATTCATCATCGGTCTCCATTCAGTACGGGCTTACAACCGCCTATGGTTCAACCGCTACGGCAACACCCGCTACAGTTACCGGGTCAACAGCGACCAATGTCAGTGCTGCAATTACCGGGCTCGCTTTCAATACGACGTATCATTGCCGGGTTGTTGCCACCAATATCGGCGGAACGATCAATGGAAACGACATGACCTTCACAACCGGTGCCGCATTGCCGGTGGTTGTCACCAACGCGGCCACAGGGATTGGAGCAAACACCGCAACCCTAAACGGAACGATCAACGCCAACAGTCCTTCAACAACGGTCAGTTTCGACTGGGGTCCTACCACTGCCTACGGGACCAATGTTGCCGGAACTCCTCCGACCGTTTCAGGAAACTCCGCCTCCACCTCGCTGGCCAACCTTACTGGTCTCATAATCAACAACACCTACCACTATCGCTGTGTTGCCGTTAACTCGGCCGGAACCACTTACGGTGCCGACCAGTCCTTCCTGACCGGCTGTACAGCCCCTGCGGGTGCTGCTGGTGCCATCACCGGACCCAACGCGGTTTGTGCCAATTCGACCGGAAATGTCTACTCGGTTGGGGCCATCACCAACGCTGTCAGCTATTCCTGGACCTTACCAACCGGCGCAACCATCACAGCCGGTGTTGGTACCAGTACCATCACCGTTTCCTTCGGCACTACCGCCGGTAATATTACGGTTGCTGGTGTCGGTGCAGGAACCTGCGGAAACGGAACACCCTCCTCGCTGGCAATCACCGTTAATGCACTCCCGGTGCCCACCATCACTGGTCCTGCTTCGGTTTGCGCAAATGTTGCAGGCAATGTTTATACAACACAAGCCGGGATGACCAACTATGTATGGACGGTTGCAGCAGGTGGTATCATTACAGCAGGCGGAACTGCTACCAGCAATACGGTAACGGTAACCTGGACCACTTCGGGAGCCAAGACCGTTATGGTCAATTACGCCAATGGCAACGGTTGTTCAGCCGTTGCACCGGTTACCTACAATGTAACAGTAAATGCAACCCCGGTACCCACCATCGGCAGCAACAACGCCCCGTGCGTTGGTTCTACCGGCAACATGTACTACACCGAAGGCAGTATGACCAACTATGTATGGGCCGCTTCTGCCGGCGGAACGATTGTTTCGGGACAGGGAACGAGTGCCATCAACGTAACCTGGACAGGCGTGGGTGCACAATGGGTAAGTGTTAACTACAACAATGCATCTGCATGTTCAGCCACAACCCCGTCAGTATACAACCTCTTCGTGAACCCAATGCCGAATGCCGCAGGATCCATCACCGGAACCGCAACATTGTGTGCGGGGACAAACGGCGTTGCCTATTCATGTGCCGAAATCCTGAACGCCTCAACCTATACCTGGAGTCTGCCTGCTGGTGCTACTATTGCCACTGGTGCAGGAACAAAGAGCATTACCGTTAATTTCGGTGCAACGGCTGTTTCCGGGAACATCATTGTTTCAGGAACAAACAGTTGCGGAAACGGAACACCGTCGCCTGCTTTCGCGGTAACGGTTAACCCGCTCCCGGCTGCCGCCGGAACAATAACAGGACCCGCTTCTGTATGTGCAGGTTCAACCGGTATCACTTACAGTGTGCCGACGATCGCCAATGCAACCTCCTATGTTTGGACCGTTCCTGCCGGAGCGACCATTACCTCGGGCGGAACTACCAAAAGCATTGTTGTAAGTTTTGGAACCACAACAGGAACCGGTGCGGTGACAGTGAAGGGAACAAACACCTGTGGAAACGGAACCGTTGGCAGCCTCAGCGTTACCACGAATGCCATTCCTGCTGCCCCGGTGGTTACTGCTACCGGTGCGGTGCTACACAGCAGCGCAACCGCAGGCAACCAGTGGTACTATGAGGGAAATGCCATTGCCGGTGCAACCAGCCAGACCTATACTGTTACTCACAATACAGGGTACTACTGGTCTGTTGTAACCACCAATGGTTGTTCTTCGCCTGTTTCCAATAAAGTGTGGGTTGTCATGACCGGTCAGCAGGAGTTGCAGAACAGCAATTTCAATGTGTACCCGGTGCCTAACGACGGCAGGTTTACGGTCTCGATCGCCAGCCCTGTTCAGGAAACCTATTCCATCCAGGTATTCAACCAGCTTGGCGCCAAGATTTACGAACTCAACGACATACAGGTAAACGGCACATTTGAAAAACAGGTGGATCTCAGGCCCGTTGCGACCGGAATCTATTCCGTTGTATTCCTTAACAGCGAGCACAAGGTTGTGAAAAAGGTGCTTGTTAACAAATAAAGTGGCATAAGGCAATAGGCAAAGAGTTAACAATCTTTACAGTTTAACCATGGTTTATTGCAGGTTGCAGATTATCCATCAAAAAAGCCCCGCCGGAACAGGCGGGGCTTTTTTGTTAATATTTTCTTAATAATGAAATTAGCAGAGTTCCCTAAAATCTTTATACTTTTGTTTATTAAGAAACATTCCCTAAAAAAGGATCGTTGAAAGGTCTTCCGGGCATATCAACAACCTCCGGTCTTGGCGCTACACTTTCAATTTCGATGACGGGAGCTGCATGAAATTGAAACAGGATCATTAATAATCTGAAAAAATCTTTATGAGAAAATTTACAAAACTGTCCATTTGTATTCTGGCAATACTGTTTATCGGGATGAACAAAACCGGGTTTGCCCAGGCACCTTTTACTCCGGGCAACGTTGTTATTTACAGGGTAGGTGATGGTGTCAATGCATTGATCAATACGGGCAATGCTGTTTTCCTGGATGAATATACCACCACGGGAACCCTGGTGCAGTCGGTTCCAATGCCAACTACCACCTCAGGATCAAACTTTCCTTTGGTTTGTGCAGGGAGTGCTTCATCCGAAGGGTTGATGACCCGCTCGGCCGACGGGAACTACCTGATCATGGCCGGTTACGGTGCCGCACTTCCCAATGCAACCGTACTTACATCATCGGCATCCACCCTCATTCCGAGGATTATCGGGGTCGTCAGTTCCTCAGCCGTCATCAATACCACGACAGCTTTAACCGATGCCGCCTCCGCCAGCAATCCCAGGGGAGCATGCAGCACCGATGGAACCTCTCTATGGATCGATGGTGGCGTAGGAGGCGCCCGTTATGCCGCATTGGGAGCCACCACCTCCACCCAGCTGTCTACGACGGTCACCAATCTCAGGGGGCTCAATATTTTCGGCGGGCAACTTTATACCACATCCGCTTCCGGGGCATTCCGCCTGGCAACCATCGGCACCGGCACACCCACGACCAGCGGCCAGACTACCACAAACCTTCCCGGGTATCCCACCAGCGGCGGCAGTCCCTACGGTTTCTTTTTTGCTGACCTTGATGCCGGTACTCCCGGTGTTGACGTTGTATATGTGGCCGATGACGGCGGAACCATTCAGAAATATTCACTTGTTGCGGGCAGTTGGGTAGCCAATGGCACCATTGCGATAGCTGCCATCCGGAACATTACAGGATCCGTGTCAGGAACTACCGTTACATTATACGGTGCAACGGCCTCAACAACGTCACCCTACACCAGCAACCTGGTCACCCTGACCGATGCCACGGGCTACAACGCGACCATTGCAAGTACCGTGACCACCCTTGCAACCATTACCTCCACTGCACAGGCATTCCGCGGTATCGCATTTGCGCCGGGGGCAACCATTTCAGCACCCACCATCCAGGCCAGCAACATTACCTTTAGCGGTGTCACCACAACCGGGATGACTGCAAACTGGACCTCCGGGAACGGAGCCAAGCGGATCGTGATCATGAATACCGTCAATAGTTTTACAAATCCAGTGGATGGCACCAGCCCTACAGCCAATACCACCTATTCAGGATCAGGGGAGCAGGTTGTTTACAACAACAGTGGCAATTCCGTCAGCGTGACCGGTTTAACCGGCAGCACGACCTATTGGTTCCGGGTTTACGAATACAATGGTACCGGGCCCACAACCAAGTACCTGACCTCCACGGCGACCCTCAACCCCAACAGCCAGGCAACCACAGCAGCAGCAACGGCTCCCTTCATCTCGCTGCCAACATCAGCCACAATAACCAATACCACTGCTGTTTTGGGAGGCACCATTACAGCCGATGGTGGTTCTCCAATAACCGAAAGAGGCACGGTATGGAAAATCACAACCGGCGTTACGATCGCCGACAACAAACTGGCTGAAGGCGGTACCACTGTTGCAACTTTCTCGCATACCCGCAGTGCACTGCCTGCAAAAACGCAAATCTTTTTCAAGGCTTATGCCACCAATTCCGTCGGGACCTCCCTGACCAGCGAAGCCTCGTTCTTCACCCTGGCCAATGAGCCTACTTCTCACGTAACCGGCTTTAGTGCTGTTCCGGCCGGGACCACCACCATCAATTTAACCTGGACCGCAGCAGCTGCCGGGGCGGATGGCTACCTGATCCTGCAGAAAACCGGTGCGGCTGCACCCACGGGGATACCAGTGGACGCAACAGGCTATACGGTAGGGAGCATTCTTGGCGACGGCACGGTTGCAGCATTGGTAACCCCCGGCTCTTTACTGACAAAGACCATCGCAGGTTTATCACCTGCCACCCAATATTCGTTCACCATCATCCCTTTCGCCTGGGACGGGATCAACAATGCAACATTAAATTATTATACTGCACCCACCATCCCGAGTGCAAACGCCACCACAACCGGTACAGGACCCGCCACCTATACATGGCAGGGTGCCGACAACGGGCTTTGGACAACCTCAACAAACTGGAACCCGACGCGCTTTGTACCGGCAACAACGGATATTCTCCAGTTTAATGATGGAACCACCAAGACGGTAACCGCTCTTCCCGCAGCCGAGACCATCGGAAAACTGGTCATGGCCAACAACACAGCCATTAATTTGCAAAGTGCGGCCACTGCTGTTCTTTCCATCAGCGGCGTTGCGGGTACCGACCTGGACATCCCGGCGGGTTGTTCATTAAATCTGAACGCTGCCAACGCCATCACCATCGCCATTGCCACGGCCGCCACCGGCAGCATCAGCGGGAACATGACATTTTCATCGACTGTCGCCACGGCACACAGGCTTACGGCAGCCGATCCGGGAGCCATCATTTTCAATTCCGGCTCCGTGTTCACCGCAGGAACCTTTTTCTCAGGGAATCCATTTGGGACGACCTCCCTCGGCTCCGTCATCTTTGCAAGTGGTTCCACCTTCATCCAGCAGGCTGGCAGCAACCCGTTCGGAGCATCACAACCCGGCAGCGTTGTCGTTTTCCAGACGGGCAGCCTTTACAAGGTCATCGCCAATCTTACTCCCTCCTTCTCGGGAAGGACATACGCCAACTTTGAAATGGACGCGACCGGCATGATCCTGACCCCAACAGGTGGCAGCCCTGTTTCTGTGGACAACCTTACCATTACCAACGGAACTTTCAATTTCAACATGACCGGCCCGACGACCGGAATTCACCAGATCAGGGGAAACATCCAGGTAGCCTCCGGTGCTGTCCTGAACTTTGCGCCGGCATCGGCAGGTACCGTTACTTTGAACGGAACAGCCATCCAGTCGGTCTCCGGAGCAGGGACCATCAGCGGCGCAGCAAATTCGACCCTTGAAATCGCAAATGCGGCCGGAGTCAATCTCAATACAACCCTGACGCTTGCAGGAACGTTGAAATTAACCAGCGGGTTGTTCACACTCGGGACAAACAACCTTGTCCTTGGCACTGCAGCCGTCATTTCAGGAACTCCGGCAGCCACCGCCATGATTGTTGCCACCGGCACTGGTCAGCTCCAGAAAGGATTTCCGACGGGTTTTACCGGAAGTTTTACATTCCCTGTCGGGGACGCCACAGTGACCGCCGAATATTCTCCAGTAACCCTGAATTTCATCAGCGGAACATTCGCCACCGGCAACTATGCCGCCGTCAACCTGATCAATGCGAAATATCCCACCGACCCGAATACAGGCAGCTACCTGAAACGTTACTGGAATCTCTCACAGAGCGGGATCACCGCCTTTACCTGCAATGCCATATATCAATACGTGCCGGCCGATGTCAACGGGACGGAAAGCCTGATCCTTTGCACCCAGGTGAACCCGGTCCCCTATGTTGCCTATGATCCTGCAAACACCACCCTGCACCAGCTTACCTCGAGCGGCCTGACTGCATTCGGAACCTTCACCGGCACACAGCCTCCTCCGAGCGTCATCACCACGGCAGCCACTGCCATCGGGGCCAACCTCGCCACACTGAACGGCACTGTCAACGCCAATACGCTCAGCACTGCGGCAAGTTTTGAATACGGTCTGACGACTGCCTACGGAACCCCCGCCGCAGCCGTTCCGGCCAATGTTACAGGACTTACTGCAACAAACATTTCTGCTGCGATAACCGGGCTTACCGTTGGGACTACCTATCACTTCAGGGCCAAAGGGATTAACTCATCAGGAACTACCTATGGCGCCGACATGACCTTCTCCACCGGCTGCCCGATTCCTTCAGCCGCCGGCTCAATCACCGGGCCTGCAAACGTTTGCAGCACGGGAACCGGCTATGTTTATACGGTGTCAGCCATTGCCAATGCCACCACCTACACCTGGGCACTCCCTGCAGGAGCAACAATTACCGCCGGTGCCGGCACCAATACGATTACGGTGAGCTTCCCGGCCGGATCTGCATCCGGAAATATTGCCGTCACCGGTTCAAGTATCTGCGGAATCGGCTCAACCTCACCAACATTTGCAGTGACCGTGAACCCGTTGCCTGTGCCGACCATCAGCGGACCTGCAAATGTCTGTATAAATTCCTCGGGCAATGTTTATACGACTGAGGGTGGTATGTCTTCTTACAACTGGACCATCTCTGCAGGAGGAACCATCACCTCCGGGGCTGCATCTGCTGCCATCACCGTAACCTGGACCACGGCCGGAGCGAAAACGGTCACTGCAAGTTACACCAATGGTTTTGGCTGTACCGCAGCCACACCATCATCATTTGCGGTGAATGTATCAGCACTGCCAACACCAGCCATCACCGGTCCCGGCGTGGTTTGCGCCAGTTCAACCGGGGTGGTTTATTCCACACAGGCGGGCATGACCAATTACAACTGGGCTGTTTCCATCGGGGGGACCATTCTCTCAGGGGCAGGCACCAACACCATCACCGTTTCATGGCCATACGCAGGCAACAGAACGGTAAGTGTGAATTACTCAAACACTACGGGTTGCAGCTCTGCAACTCCCGCCGTTTACAATGTCACGGTTAATCCTGCCGCCATCCCCATCATCGGGAGCAGCAACAATCCGTGTATCAATTCGACCAACAACCAGTATTTCACCGATGCGGGCATGCTGAATTATTCCTGGGCCATTTCAGGTGGAGGAACCATTGTCTCAGGACAGGGAACAAGCACCATCAATGTCACCTGGACAAGCGTAGGATCACAATGGGTGAGCGTAACTTACTCCAACACTTACGGGTGCGCTGCCGTGACCCCGACTGTTTACAATCTTTTCGTCAACCCCCTGCCAAATGCAGCCGGGACCATCACGGGAACCGCAGCAGTATGTGCGGGAACCAGCGGAGTGGCATTCTCCTGTGCAGAAATCCTGAACGCAACAACCTATACCTGGACACTGCCGGCCGGCACTACCATTTCAACCGGTGCCGGTACCCGGAATATCACCGCTAATTTTGGAGCCAGCGCGGTATCCGGAAACATTACCGTTGCCGGGACCAACACCTGCGGGAACGGGACCGTTTCCCCGGACTTTGCGGTTACGGTTAATCCCCTGCCCGGCAACGCGGGAACCATTGCAGGACCAGCATCCGTCTGTGCCGGGGAAACCGGCGTAGCCTACAGTGTACCATCCGTTTCCGGTGCAACTTCCTATGTATGGACTGTTCCCGCCGGAGCTGTCATTACTTCGGGTGCCACGACGAAAAATATCGTGGTTTCCTTTGGAACAACAACAGGAAATGGTGTTATTACAGTTAAAGGAACAAACACCTGCGGGAATGGGGCTGTTTCCCCCTCCTTCAGTGTTACCGTACATGCCGTCCCCGCCGCACCGGTTGTTACTATGAATGGCGCGGTGCTCACCAGCAGCGCCTCTTCAGGCAACCAATGGTACTACGAAGGAAATCTCATCCCGGGGGCAACCGGTCAAACTTATACCGTGACCCATCATACCGGTTTCTACTGGTGCGTTGTGACCCTCAGTGGCTGCTCCTCCCCCATTTCCAACAAGGTTTGGGTTGTTGTAACCGGGCAGCAGGAACTGCAAAACAGCAATTTCAATGTCTACCCGGTACCGAACGACGGCAGGTTTACACTATCCATTACCAGCCCTGTACGTGAATCATTTACCATCCTGATCTATAACCAGATTGGGGCTAAAATATTCGATATCAGGGATGTAACGGTTGACGGCTCTTTTGAAAAACAGGTCGATCTGCGTCCTGTCTCCGACGGGATTTATTCAGTGGTATTCCTTAACAGTGAACACAGGGTTGTACGTAAGGTTCTGGTGAACAAATAACCTATTGAACTGGTCGGCATGTTCTTTTAAGATCATAGGGAGCATGTTGACATTACCCGGGAGGCTGTTCCGAAAGTTGAAGCTTGTAATAATACAAACTTGATCTTCCGGCAACAGCCTCTCTTTTTTTCATCCTATTGTATAACAAGGAGATACTCTGAATCATACCACCACCCTGGTAAAGAATTTATTACAGACCTTTAAAAAAAGTCAAAAATAAAGTACCTTTACGTGACCTTTCACCGTTAATGTTGATAGGTTATTGCAATAATTAAATCGTTCAGGAATGAAACGCAAACAAGATCATCTGTATATCATGATCCTCTTATGCTCCCTGATGCTTTCAGGGACGTTGTTCGCACGGAATGCCCCCATAACCACGGCAGGGTCTTCCAGTGCATGTATCGGCGGGGCCGTAACGGTCCCGGTTACGGTAACCGGTTTTACATCGATCAAGGCGATCACCCTCCGGCTCGAATTTGACCCGACCCAAATGACTTTTGTGAATTTCACGAACCTCAACACTACCATTGCGGGTGCCTCCGTAAATATGACCAATATCGGCCCTACGCTTTCAAAAATCATGATTGTCTGGGCAGATATCACGGCCATTTCCATGACGGATGGGTCCAAACTGGTTGACCTGAATTTTACCCTCCTGACAGGTTCACCGGCGATTACCTTCAACAATACTTCAAATGGTGGCGGCGATTGTGAATATGCCGACGAAAACGGTCTGCCCATGAACGATGTTCCTACGGCAACCTATTATATCAACGGTACCATAACCAGCAATGCTCTGGGCGCTGCCGGCACCATTACCGGTACAACCATATTGTGCGCGGGAACCGGCAACATTGCCTACAGCGTTCCAGAAATTACCAATGCCACCGGTTACACCTGGACGGTCCCAACCGGAGGATCGATCATTTCGGGCAACAACACCCATTCGATCGTTGTAAATTATTCCAATGCTGCAGTTTCAGGAAATGTCACCGTTAAAGGAACCAATTCCTGCGGGTCGGGCACCCCTTCCAGCCTTGCAATAACAGTTAACCCACTGCCGGTGCCGTCCATAACCGGGCCTGCAACCGTTTGTTCAGGATCGGCCGGGCTCTCCTATTCCACCGCAACCGGTATGAGCGGGTACTCATGGACAATCACGGGAGGCACCATCACAACAGGTGCCGCGACCGCAACCGCGATCGTCACCTGGACTACACCAGGGGCTCAATCGATCAGTGTTACATACACAAATTCAAATGGTTGTTCTGCAGCATCCCCCACTGTAAAAGCCATCTCCGTCAATCCGCAACCGACCCCTACCATCTCCGGGCCATCCAGCCTTTGTTCCGGTTCAGCCAACGTTCCTTATTCCACGGAACCATCCATGTCGGCATACACATGGTCCATCTCCACCGGGGGCACCATCGTAACCGGAGGATCTACAAGCTCGGTCCTGGTCAACTGGAATCTCCCCGGGCCGCAAAGCCTGTCGGTCAACTATGCTATCCCGGCCACCGGCTGCACTGCGTCAATTCCTGCATTGAAACCTGTCACCATAAATGCCTTGCCCATCCCGACCATTTCGGGACCTTCTGCCGTTTGTATTGGTTCGCCCGGAAATGTTTATACAACCGAACCAGGAATGACAGGTTATATCTGGAATGTTTCTTCCGGCGGAAGCATTACCGGCGGCGGCGGAATTTCAAGCAACTCGGTGACGGTTACCTGGAACGGCACGGGAGCACAGTCAGTAAGCTGCAGTTATACCAATTCAAATAACTGCTCTTCCAATGTGCCAACCATAAAAACCGTGACCGTGAACCCTTTGCTTGTTCCGACCCTCTTGGGACCATTGACGGTATGCAACGGCTCCTCCGGGAATGTCTATGCCACCGAAACGGGAATGACCGGTTATATATGGACAGTTTCAGGAGGTGGCTCCGTCACGTCGGGAGGAGGTCCGGCGAACAATTCAGTTACCGTAACATGGATCACGGCAGGAGCCCAGAATGTCAGCGTGATTTATACTCCACCGGCAGGCTGTGCCGCGCCGAATCCGGTATCGGTCAATGTAACCGTTAATCCTGTGCCGGTACCCAGCATAACCGGGCCCGCCACCGTCTGTGAAGGTGCCACCGGAAACGCTTATTCCACCGAAGCCGGGATGACAAACTACCAATGGACTATTTCTGCAGGGGGAAGCATTACTTCAGGTTTGGGAACCAGCAATATTACGGTATCATGGAATGCAACCGGGTCGCAATTACTCGCTGTGAATTATTCGAACAGCAATGGCTGCGCCGCCGGCGCCCCGGTTTCAAAACCTGTTGCAGTCGCACCTTTTCCGGGACCGGCCGGTTCGATTACCGGAACTTCAAATGTTTGTGCAGGCACCAACGGCGTTTCCTATTCAACGGATATCATCCCGAATACCTCTTCCTATCTATGGACGCTCCCTGCGGGTGCCTCGGTCGCGACGGGTGCAGGGACCAACAGCATCACCGTTGATTTCGGCAACGGAGCGATTTCAGGCGACATCACTGTAAAAGGCACCAACTCGTGCGGAAACGGAACAACCTCACCCCCATTCACGGTCAGCACCTTCCAGATGCCGCTTGCTGCAGGTACCATAAACGGGCCCGGCATCGTGTGTGCAGGAACCCATAATGTAATTTACAGTATCGGTGCCATCATCAGTGCCGTTACCTATGTGTGGACCGTTCCGGCCGGGGCTTCAATCATGTCGGGCGCAGGCACAAACCAGATCGTGGTCGACTTCAGCCCTCTTCCCGGAAACGGCCTGATCACGGTTAAAGGAAGCAACATTTGCGGGAACGGACCGGTTTCACCTGATCTCACGGTTACAATGATTGCATCCCAGGCCGCCCCGGTTGTCACCTCCAACGGGGCACTGCTCACCAGTTCTGCTTCTACTGGCAACCAATGGTACTACGAGGGAACCGGTGCGATCGCGGGCGCTACCGGGAGTACTTACACAGCAACGATCACCGGATGGTACTGGACCACCGTTGTGGGTACTGGTTGTCCTTTCCTCGAATCGAACCATGTTTATGTCCTGTTCGAAGGCCTTAAAGAGCAGAACCCAGGCAACTTTGAGATCATCCCTGTTCCCAGTGACGGAAGGTTCAGGATAACGTTGAAAAGTCCTTCGGCTGAGCATTTTACCATCCTGATTTTTGACCAGACCGGAAGAAAAGTCTTCGAACGGGATGATATCCCGGTCAACGGCATCACCGCACAGGTGATCGACATACGGCCGGCGGCATGTGGAATTTATTCCGTCGTATTCCTCAACAGCAGCCAGGTCGCGGTGAGGAAAGTAATGGTACGATGAAGCACCTGTTATTGCTCTTGCTGCCACTACTGGCAGGATTTTATTGTAACGCCCAGTATTTCAGCACCGGGCAGGATCCGACAGGGATACACTGGAGGCAGATCCGGACCGACCACTACCGGTTGGTTTACCCATCTCCATTCGAAAAAAAGGCGCAATATCTCGCCAATATCCTGGATATAGCCGTAAACAGTGAAACCCATTCCCTGTCGGCAAAGGTCCCGCGCATTCCTTTTTTACTTCACACTAAATCTTCTGTATCAAATGGAATAACCGTATGGGCTCCCAAACGGATCGAACTCTATCCATGCCCCCCCCAGGATTCCTATGCCGAAGAGTGGCTTGAACAACTCGCCATCCATGAATACCGCCATACCGTGCAGATAAGCAAGATCAACCAGGGTTTTTCAAAAGTACTCGGGTATGTCTTCGGGGAGCAGATCACCGGGGGCATCCTCGGGCTCTATCTGCCGGCCTGGCTATTGGAGGGTGATGCCGTGGTAACCGAAACCGCCATGACACGGGCCGGTCGAGGCCGGTCGGCGCTTTTTGAAAGTACCCTGAAGGCGCAGGTGGTTGAAAAGGGAATTGTCTCTTATGATAAGGCAACCCTTGGGTCGTACCGGACATTCACCCCGGATGCATATTCGCTTGGCTATTTCCTGGTAGGACAGGCAAGAAAGAAATACGGGGTGGAATTGTGGAATACGGCGTTTGACCGCGTTGCCCGATACCCTTTCATGGTAGTGCCCCTCAACAGCGGGATTCACAAGGTAACCGGCCTCTGGAAAACCAGGCTTTATAAACAGGCACTGGCAGAACTCGACAGTTCATGGCAGCAGCAGCTCCGGGAAACCAGTTTTACCCGGCTTCGCACAATCACCAAACGCAACCCGAAGAATTTTACCTCCTATCACCATCCGCTTTTGCTGAATGATTCAACGATCATCGCCGACAAATCCTCCATGGATGACATCGGCCGTATCGTAATGATTGATCGCTCAGGCGGCCGCGAGCAAATTCTGGTCACCCCAGGGTATCATCACACCGGGATGACTTCCCTCGGAGGAAATTATCTTGCCTGGTCTGCTTTGGGCTGGGACCCCCGCTGGGGCAACCGTGATTTTGTCAACATCAGGCTCTATGATTTTACCACGGGAAAAACCATGTATCTAACCAGGAGGTCCCGATATTTCGCCCCTGTCATTTCAAAAGATGGTTCCCGCCTTGCAGCCGTCCATGTTTCGGAAGGAAACCGCTGTTCTTTGGATATTCTTGAAGTTCCATCCGGCAGACTTCTCCGTAAATACCCGATCGCGGGGTACGGCCAGGCGATGATGCCCAACTGGTCGGCCGACGCTACCAGGATCATCTTTACCCTGCTTACGGAAAAAGGTGAAACTCTGTCAGTTCTCGACACCACATCCGGCACGATCAGGAACCTTCTGCCATTCTCCTACAACGAATTCACCGGCCAGCCAGCCTGTTACAAACAGTTCATACTCTTTAGCATGAGTTATGCCGGTGTAGAAAATGTTTTCGCGGTTGACACCCTGACCCGGCATATCTTCCGGGTGGCTTCGGGCCGCTTTGCCACATACCAGCCCTCCGTTTCAAGAGATGGCAGCCACATAGTTCTTTCCGACTACACCTCCGACGGGCTGATGGTTGCTGAAACATTGGCCGGTCCCGAAACCTGGATTCCCCTGGCACAGATTCCTGCTCCGGATGACTCCCTTGGGCTCTTCAATACACTTGCCGGACAGGAAACGACCAACATACAAGATAGCATTGCCATCAGGAACATATACAAGCTGAACACATCCGACAGTTCCCGCCTTGAGAAGGACTCCATCCGGGGCCGCATCCATCCATCGGCCCGGTATTCAAAGTTCCTAAACCTCTTCAATCCGCATAGCTGGGCCCCGGTATCCCTCGATGTCAGCAACCTCACCATAAATCCAGGCGTCATGCTTCTTTCCCAGAACATCTTAAGCACCATGTTCACATCGGCCGGGTGGGAATACGACATCAGCGGGCAAACCGGCAGGTTTTATGCAAGCATGGAATACAAGGGATGGTACCCGGTACTGACCCTCAGGTTCGATATCGGCAACCGGGCCGGGTATGGACGATACCAGGGTTCGTCGGAAACCTTCCGGTTTACTTGGCAGGAGACTAATTTTAAGGCATACGTCAGCATTCCCTGGAATTTTTCAGGTGGTCGCTATTCCCGCTATGTACAACCGTCTGTCGGAACAACGCTCATCCTGGTAAATCACAATTCCTCAACCCCCGGGAAATTTACCAGCGGGAGCATCCAGACCATTGATTACCGGTTCACCGCTTCCCAGTATCATCAGTCGGACCAGAAGGATATGTTTTCACGGTTCGGGCAGTCGGTCGACATAGCTTTCCGTCACACGCCATTCAGCACCAATGACATGGGATCGGTTTTCGGCGCAAAGATGAACCTCTACTTCCCGGGGATTTTGCGCCATCACGGGATCCTGTTCTGTTCAGCATACCAGCAACGCCGCGAAAAGGATGTGATGTCCTATTCCTTTTCGAATCTTATTTCATACCCGAGAGGTTATACGAACGCCTATGATGTTGAATTGATCAGCTTAAGCGCCAATTATAAATTACCCCTCTGGTACCCTGATTTCAGCTTCGGGTCAGTGATCTATCTTAAACGGCTGAAATTGAATGTTTTTTATGACTGGGCCGAAGGAAAAAATCCTGGTTATGTCAATAAATACCAGTCAACCGGTTGTGAACTGTCAGCCGATTTCAACCTGCTGCGTTTTGTTGCACCCCTTGAATTCGGTATAAGGAGCCTCTATTATCCCGGTGCGGCTTCCTGGGGATGGGAGTTTTTTTATGCTGTTGCACTGAATTAAGCCAGTTTCATTGATCCTCCCGGGTTCCAAGGTTAATTTACGACAGATAACTTCAAAGACTGGCTGGTATGGCTGTTCGTGCATTTTATGATGTATATGCCCCGGGTGAGACCTGCATCTGCATTGGAAATATAAAAACGGTCAAGCCCGGTTGGCGGGACCTGCGCATGATACGTTTTTTTCAGGATCCCATCGGTCGCATAAATCTCAATGACCATTTCACTGCCGTCGAAACGGCGGCCCGAAAGCCAGAACCCTTCTGAGGCAGGGTTGGGAAACAGGCAGATATCCGCCGGAAGTATCCCGGGGACACAATGCGAATTGCTGAAAGTGAACCGGTCAACCATACAGGCCCCGGGCTCTGTCAATTTAAAGACAAGGAAAATGTCATGAATGCCCGCAGTACCGGCCATACAGCAGATTTTTGTGACATACCCCTTGTCCGTAAATATGAGGGGCAACGTTCCTGCAAGTGTCCCGCGTAAACTGTCGAGACGGATTTCAAGAAAACCCTCTCCGCCTGCAGATGGTTCAAGTTTTACAAGGGCTTCCATTTGCTCAACACCTGCCCCAAAATCCACGTTCCGGTATTCAGCAAAATCATCCTGACCGCCATTCATGATGCTCTGCCCGCCGGCTCCGTTTGAAACGATTGCAACTGGATCCGACTTTTTCTCGAAATCCTCAGCTTCAAACACTGAAAGACTTTTCCTGGTATAGGCCCGCCCGGCGACATAACCGGTCACCCTGACCTGGCTTTCAAGGCGGATGTCATCGGAGGAACTTCCCGTCATGATATCCATCATCCCCTCCTCAACAAGGAAAGACCTTGTTTTTTCGTCATACCACGAAAGGTCCTCCGTTTTCAAAACAAAGGTGACGGTTTTCGCTTCGCCGGGCTGCAGCGTAATTCTCCTGAAACCTTTGAGCTCAAGGAGCGGCCTTTTTACATAAGTAGAAACATGATGAATATAGAACTGGGCTACTTCGTCGCCGGCAACATCCCCCGTGTTCTTTACCGTCACACCGACAATGAGCGAATCGCCCCGGTTAAGGGTTGTCCGGCTTTGTGTCAGGTTGCTGTATGAAAATGTCGTATAGCTTAAACCATGGCCAAAAGCGAACAAAGGGGTGCCCGTAAAATACTGGTAAGTCCTGTTTTCTTTGATATCATAATGATCCATTGGAGGAAGATCGGCGATCGATTTGTACCAGGTGGAGGTAAGTTTACCGCCTGGGTTAAAATCGCCCGACACCACATCGGCGATAGCTTCACCCTGCGACTGGCCATCATACCATGCGGTGATTATCCCGGGGACCCTCGCCCTGAGGAGATTTATTGACAGCGGGAAGCCTGTCACCAGGACGACGATGGTGCGGGGATTTGCCAGCAGAACCGCCATGATCAGGGAATCCTGGATTGCCGGTAAATCCAGCGTGGTGCGGTCATGTTCCTCACCGGCACTTTGCCGGTCGGTACCTCCGACAAAAATGACAGCATCGGATGTGGCGGCCAGGGCAACGGCCCTGTCGAAGGCAGCCTGGTCTTTCGGGCCGTACAGGGAACATCCCTCCTCAAAAACAATCGTTTTCCCCGGGGCGGAAAATTTGTCTGAAAGCCCTTTCAATGGAGTAACCGTGCTGACAGGGAAGCCGCTGTAAGCCCCAAGTTGCACAAGGCTGGCATTCGGGCCGATAATGGCCAGCCTTGTAATGGATTCTGCCCGGAGAGGCAGTACGGAATGCTCGTTTTTTAGTAAAACAATGGCTTCCCTGGCTGCCTTTAACGCCAGGTTCCTGTTAGCCAAGCAATTGATGGCAGAATCAGGGATGAAAGTATAGGGGACCATGCCGGGAGGGTCGAATTCACCCAGCAGAAACCTCGCTTTGAATATCCGGGTAAGGGCGGTGTCGATGTCGGCGACATTCATGATTCCTTTATCCAGGGCTGCTTGTGAAAAAACCTGGTAGGTACCACCACAGTTGAGGTCAGTACCGCTTTTTAAGGACAGGGCCGTGGCATCATCGGCCCCTTCTACGTAATTATGGAAAGCAAAAACATCGTGCACGGCGTCACAGTCCGAGACGACGAACCCGGTAAATCCCCACTCATCCCTAAGGATATGTTTCAACAGGGTGCTGTTTACAGGGCCCGGAACCCCGTTCAGGGAATTATAGGTATTCATCACTGATAAAACCCCGGCTTTGGTCACCCCTGCCCTGAAAGCAGGAAGGTAATACTCGCGGAGGCTCCGCTCATCAACGTTAGAGGAGATGCTGTGACGGTTGTCATCAACATTGTTGCAGGCGAAATGTTTGACGGTCGCAGAAATTTTTAAATACTTTGCGTCATTGCCCTGCATCCCCCGGATGAAGCCTGAAGCCAGCTGTCCCGCCAGGAATGGATCCTCTCCATAGGTTTCCTCCGTCCGACCCCACCGGGGGTCCCTGGCCATGTTGATCGTCGGACTGTAATATACCATCCCCGTGTTGTCGGTATGATTTTTCACCCTTGCTTCATCGGATATGGCGGAAGCCACCTGGAATATAAGGTCGGCATCCCAGGTTGAGGATAATGCGATTACCTGGGGAAAGGAGGTTGTTCCCTCTGCAAGCACTCCATGCAGGGCTTCATTCCAGTAATTATAAGCCGGAACACCCAGCCTTGGTATCGACAAAGCATTGCTGCCGAGTTGTGAGATCTTTTCCGCCCGGGTCATCCTGGAAACCAGGTCGGAAACCCTGTCATGCACAGGCAATTTCGGGTCCTGGTAAGGATAGGTTTCACCGGAACTGACTCCCTGGCTTTTACCGGAAACGGCCAGTGACAATAGAAGAAGGCAAAGAAGGATTTTTATTTTTTCAATGAGCATGTCGGAATCCAGCAGGGCTTCCCAGAGAAATTTGATTCTCAGGTATCGATTACAAATTTAAATCATTAAAAGGTTACTTTTGCAATTACATGGGTCCCAAATCTATCACCGGCAAATTACTGGTCTGGCGTCTGCGCCACATCAAACAGCACCAGTTCATCCTGATCCTGAGTGTCCTTGTCGGGATCGGCAGCGGGCTTGCTGCGGTAATCCTCAAAAACACTCTTTACTATACCAACTATTTCCTGACCAACGGTTTCAGCTATCATGGCGTTTATTACCTGTTCCTCACCTTCCCTGTCGTCGGTATCATCCTCACCATGCTGTTCATAAGGTACCTGGTGAAAGACAATATCAGCCACGGGGTCAGCAAGGTTTTATATGCCATTTCGAAGAACAATGGACAGATCAGGCCGCACAACACGTTTTCATCGCTGGTTGCGTGCACGCTGACCCTCGGGTTCGGAGGATCGGTAGGACCCGAAGCGCCAATCGTGCTGACCGGGTCGGCCATCGGTTCAAACCTGGCCCGCTTTTTCAGGCTCGATTACAAAACGACCACCCTTCTGATCGGGTGCGGCGCAGCAGGCGCCATCGCCGGCATTTTCGAGGCGCCCATCGCCGGCGCCATCTTTGTGCTCGAGATCCTGATGCTCGACCTCACGGTGACCACCCTGATCCCGTTACTGATCACCACGGTCACCGCCTCATTGGTCGCCTACCTGCTGATGGGCAACGAGGTGCTGTTTTCATTTACCCTGAACAGTCCTTTCATCCTTCGTCACATCCCCTTTTATATGATGCTGGGGATCTTCACCGGGCTCGTCTCCGTTTTCTTTATCCGGGGCAGCATCGGCATCGAAACGTTGCTGAAAAAGACAAACACTCCGGCCAGGGTCGGTATCGCAGGAATTCTGCTGGCGGCCCTGATTTTTGTCTATCCTTCACTATTCGGCGAAGGATATACGGTACTGAAGAGTGTCATCAACGGCCATGGAGAACTTATCGGGAATTCGTCCCTGTTTGGAGGGTTGAAGCACAACCACTGGTCATTCCTCATCATCATCTTCGGGCTGATCATTCTGAAAGTGGTCGCCATGGCCCTCACCCAGGGCAGCGGCGGCATAGGAGGCACCTTTGCCCCCTCCATCTTCGTCGGGGCTATCTGCGGATATTTTTTCGCCAACCTGCTGAACTCGGTTTTCGGACTGCACATTTCACAAAGCAACTTCGCGCTGGTAGGAATGGCAGGGGTGATGGCCGGGGTGATGCACGCCCCCCTCACCGCAATTTTCCTGATCGCGGAAATTACCGGCGGCTACCAGCTTCTCACACCGCTGATCATGGTATCAGCAATCGCGTATCTCACGTCGCATATTTTTGAAAGTCATTCCATTTACACCCGCCAGTTGGCAGCCCGCAAGGAACTGATTACGCATGACAAGGACAAGACGGTCCTGTTTTTCATGTCTCCCAGGCAACTGATCGAAACCAATTTCGCCAAGGTCGGACCCGATGCCACGCTTGGTGAACTCGTCAAGATTGTGGCAACCGCCTCGAGAAACATCTTCCCGGTGGTGGATACCGAACAGAACTTTCACGGTATTGTCATGCTTGACAACATCCGGCAGATTATGTTCGACCAGACGATCTACGAGGAAACATTGGTGAAGGACCTGCTGTTTATGCCCAACTATGCCATCGATCCCGACGACTCGATGGATGAGGTCATCCAGTTGTTCCAGCAAAGCGACCGCTATAACCTGCCTGTTTTAAAGAATGGAAAATACCTCGGGTTCATTTCCCGTGCCAACGTGTTTTCGCAGTACCGCGAAATGCTGAAGAAATTCTCCGACGATTAATCGCTAATAGCCAAAAACCGTTTTAAGGTCGAGTGTGTTCACCTGTCCGTAGGTTGAGAGGGATTTTTCGTCCATCTCTGCTTTCTTGCCCAGCACCATGATGGTGAAGTTCTTTCCCTTGATATATTTTTCCTGGAAGGCCTTCAGATCGGCGAAATTCATTTTGGGAACCTTGTTGAAAACATCCTTGCGGATATCATAAGTCAGACCCATTTTCTGCGCATTGATGTAGTTGAACAATACCTGCGATTTGGTAATGCGCTCGGTGCGGATCTTATTCATGATGGCCTCTTTCGATGAATTCAGGGCTTTTTCGCTTTCGGGCATGTTGTTGAACAGTCCGGTCATGGCTTTCATGGCCTCGGGCAATTTGTCGATCTGCGTACCGATGTATGAGAAAAGGTAAAAATTCTGGTACGATTGAACGGGCGTACGGTACCCCGCGTAAGCGCTGTATGCCAGCCCTTTCGACTCGCGGATCTCCTGGAAAACGATCGAATTCATGCTTCCTCCGAAATACTCGTTGAACAACCTGACGACAGGGATCATCTCCTTGTTGTATTTCACCGATTTTGACAACATGACAATCTCGGCCTGTTTCATATTGTAATCAACCGTATAAACCTTCGAAAGGTCCGTTTCAAGCTGGTCAAATTTCCTGGGGATGGGCAGGGGTTTCAGGTCGGCGGCGATATGATGCTCCTTGGTAAGCACCTGGAGCAATGCAGCCGAACTCTCGGGACCGTAGTACAGGATTTTGTGCTGGTAGCCGGTCAGCCCCTTGATGAGGTTGACCAGGCTTTTGGCCTGTAAAAGATCAAGTTCTGTGGAAGACAAAATATTGGTAAAGGGCGACCTGGGACCGTAAACGCCGTAATTGTACATCGCCTGCCATAGGATGGCCTGTTTCGACAGCTTTTCGTCCTCGCGCTTTTTCTTGATATCGGCCACCATGCTCTGCAATGCCTGAACATCCGGTTGTGGGTCGGCAAGCAATTGTTCAAACAGCGACATGGCGCTTGGCATGAATTCACTCAGACCGCTCAGCGAAACCCAAACCTCTTCATCAGAGCTGTTCACGTTAAAAGAACATCCCATTTTATAAAACTCCTCTTCGATCTGTTTCGAGGTAAATTTCGAAGTGCCGAGGTACTTGAGGTAATCAAGCGCGATGGCCATTTCGCGGTTGGCATTGGTCCCCATTCCAAAATAATAATAAAGCGAGAAAGTTTTGTTTTCAGTGTTCGCTTTATATAGGACTGGGACATTGTTCTTAAAGGTGAACTTTTTAATGTCGTTTGCAAAATCAACAAATACAGGTTCAATCGGGCTGGTTGGCTCTGCCATGATTTTTTTCAGGAAGGCCGATTCATCGTCACGGTTCATAGAAACCGGCGTAATCTGCGGTTTCACAACCTTCCTGGCTTCTTTTGCCTGGCCGTTTTTTTTGAAGACCATCACATAATTGTCCCCGTAATTCTTTTTGGCAAACTCCACGATGTCGCCCTTCGTGATCTTCGAAAGGCGGTCGATTTCGTTCACCAGGTCGGCATGCGCCTGTTGCTTTACAAACTCATCCACCATGGACATGACCCGCCCGTTGTTCGATTCATATTTCCTGATATTGGCCAGCTTCATATCATTGACAACGGCCGGGATCAGCCAGTCGGGGAACGCACCTTTTTTAACCTGTTCGATCTGGGCCATGATCAGCTCTTTCACCTCGTCGAGCGACTGGCCCGATTTTGCTTTTCCTGAGAAAATGTTGACCGAATAATCTGTCAGGATATAGGAAAATGCATCGGCTTCAAGCACCTTCTGCGCCTTGACAAGGTTCAGATCCATCAGGCCGGCTTTCCCGTTGCTCAGCACCTTGTTGCAAACCGTAAGCAGGTCGGCATCTTTGGTTGCTACACCGCCCAGGCGGTACCCGATGGTGACCGATTCGGCATCCGGGCCAACCTCTTCTTTTACAATCGGTTGGGTGATTGGGTCTTCCATGGCGGGGACATACGCCACGACCGGTTTTGAAACAAGCTGACCAAATTCCGCGTCAACCATCCTGATCATATCGTCCGGGTTAAAATCGCCCGAAAGTACAATCGCCATGTTGTTGGGAACATAACGGGAGGCAAAATAGTTTTTCAAAGAGGTCAGCGAGGGATTCTTCAGGTGCTCCACGGTCCCGATGGTCGTTTGTGTTCCGTAGGTGTTTTTCTTGAACAACCCGGAAAACAGGGCTTCAAAAACCTTGTTGTCGTCGTTGTCAAGACTGATATTTTTTTCTTCATATACCGTCTCCAGTTCGGTATGGAATAACCTGAAAACAGGGCTTCTGAAACGTTCATGTTCGATCTGCAGCCATTGACCTGCCTTGTTGGACGGAATATCGTTTACATAAACGGTCTCTTCAAAGGAGGTAAATGCGTTGGTCCCCTTTGCCCCGATCCCTGCCAGCAGTTTGTCATATTCATTGGCAATGGCGAACCTGGAGGCAACGCCCGACAGGCTGTCAATCTGGTGGTAGATCTTCCTGCGTTGTAAAGTATCCGTTGTTTTGCGGTATACCTCGAATTTCGCCTCAATCTGGTCAAGCAGTACCTTTTCGCTGGTAAAATCCTTCGAACCGAATTCGGTAGTTCCCTTGAACATCAGGTGCTCAAGATAATGCGACAACCCGGTGTTGTCGGAAGGATCGTTTTTACTACCGGTGCGAACGGCAATGGCCGTCTGGATGCGTGGTGCATCCCTGTATACGGTGAGATATACTTTTAACCCGTTGCCAAGCGTATAGATCCTTGCTTTCAGCGGATCACCCGCAACTGAATCATAATGAAATGTTTTCTGGGCAAGAAGCCCTGTTCCGGCAAGAACCAGGAACGCTGCAACTGCAACACGCGCTAAAAATTTTTTCATTGTCTTGGCTGATTAATAAATACTTCACTACAAAATTGTATGCCATCCAACCTTCCCCCTCCACGATTCCGCCATTTCGCTATTTCGCTACCTCGCTAATTCGCTACCTTATTTGTGGAACTTCCTGATAAAATCCTCAACCTCCGGCACGCCCCCCTGATATATCAGGTAACCATTGTAGGGTTCGCGACGGGTGATCTCGTCGTTGATCGGGGTCAGCATGATCTCCTTGACCTTTGCAAGGTCACTGGTCTGACCAAGGGCCCAGCTCAGTTTGATAAAGGCCGTTTCGGGAAGCATGTTCTCGGCAGGGATGATCCCCTTGGCCATCAGGTCGCGGCCGGTATCGTAAACAAACATGTGTACATAACCCCACAGAGTCTGCACGGTCATGTAAATGGCAACGCCTTTGGCCACGGCACGTTCGATGGCCGGGTAGATCGGCTTGTTCACATGTCCCAGCCCGGTTCCGATGATGATGATCCCCTTGTAGCCTGCATCCACCAGGGCGTCGATCACATCGGGCTGCATGTTTGTATAGTAGTAGATCATGGTCACCTTCTCCTCGTAATAGGGAAGGATCGTCACATTGCGGTCGGTGCGGCGGCGATGGTAGTCCTGCTTGATAGGTACAACGCCCTGCCTGGTCACGGTGGCCAGCGGGGTGTCGCCGATGGTACGGAAGGTTGACCGGTAGGAGGAGTGCATCTTCCGCACCCGCGTTCCCTTGTGAAGAAAGCCGTACTCGTCGGAGGTGGGTCCGAACATGCAGACCATCACCTCGGCGATATCACCATGGGCGGCTGCAGTGGCCGCATGCATCAGGTTGAGGGCTGCGTCGGAACTTGGGCGGTCGGAAGAACGCTGTGAACCGACAAGTACGATCGGTACCGGTGAATTCTGGACCATGAAAGTCAGTGCCGCCGAGGTATAATGAAGGGTATCGGTCCCGTGTCCGATAATGATCCCGTCAATCCCCTTTTCAATCTCGTTGCCGATGGCGATGGCCAGTTTCTTATACTGGTCGGGTCCCATGTTCTCGCTGAAAACCGCGAATAACTTTTCGGTGGTCAGGTTGCAGATATCGGCCAGTTCCGGAACCGCCCCATACAATTCCCCGGGTGAAAAGGCAGGGATCACAGCGCCGGTCCGGTAATCGAGACGTGAAGCAATCGTGCCCCCCGTTCCCAGCAGTTTGACGTTGGGTTTATCCTTCGAATAAGGAAACTCCTTTTCTGGTATCTTATAAACTGCCTTTTTATACCCGAGCTCCTCGATATGTGTAATACCTTCTATTTCAACCCCGATGTTATAGCCGGTGAAAAATTTCATGACGATGTGGGTATCGTCGGTGTTTTCAGCACGGGGCAGGATGGTGCCTTCAAAAGTACCCCTGTGGCTGTCGATCCTGACTTTTGCCCAGACCCTGGCATTAAACTTCTGCAATACTTCAAGCGCTCTACCCTTGTATCCCTGGAAAATATCTTCGGCCATAATGAAAATAGTAAAATGGTAAAATAGTGACTCTGGTGAATTAGTAAGACAAGTAGTTAAAATTTGATTTCCCCGCTGAGTTCCCTGAGTGAAACATTACCGGTGGCCATCCTGTTCAGGTTGCCCATCACCCAGCGCAAGCCCGCTGTTTCG
This sequence comes from uncultured Bacteroidales bacterium, assembly GCA_903845055.1. Taxonomy (GTDB): domain Bacteria; phylum Bacteroidota; class Bacteroidia; order Bacteroidales; family FEN-979; genus CAIVAT01. The sequence continues at coordinate 26,428 of CAIMWF010000046.1, forward strand.
TCGTGGGAGGTGCGTATTTCACGGTATTTTTTAACAAGGAAGGGAATCTTCCCGAGGATATCCTCCCTGGACAACTGCCTGAAATTCAGGGTTACCAGGATGGAGTCAAAATCCATTTTGGGGTGCTGATACTGGTGAAGCAGCATTTTTCGGGCGATTCCCAGGTCGAGGTTCCGTTCGGTCAGGAACCGCAGAAGGTCATAGACTTTCTCGTATGAAAAGTCTGGCAGTTGCGGGTAATGTCCCTGGATGCTCTTCAGCGTATAGGCGAGCAAAGATGCAGTAAACCTGGCAGGAACGTTCAGTTCCGATTGTGCCTTTTCGAGGAGGGGAACCAGGTTGTTTTTCAGCACGTAAGTAAAGGTTTCCTGCGGCACATTCCACTGCAATAGCTGGTCGAGCCGTTCCGAAACAAGTACGGGAAGGCGCTGCCTGGCCTCGTTGATGGCTGCATCGTCGAGCGGTATCGGGGCAGAGTCGGTATCGGGATACATACGGTCGGCGCCGGGCAATACCCGTTCGAAAATGGTCGTCCCGTCGTCGAATGATTTGCGTGTTTCATTGGGAACCCCCAGGAATGCCATCTTGCACCGTTCTTCGATAGATTCAAGGGCGGTTTTGATATCGTCGTCGGGGCCCCAGAAGATGATCTGGGCATCGCCTTCTTTGCTGCCGAGCAGCGAACGGACCTTTCCCCAGGCTTTTTCTCCCACGGCATCCTCAAACATTTCGGAATGGACCATGTTGGGTTTTTCGATACAGGCAATGACTTTGAGCCGGTCGGATAGATCGTCTGCGAACATTTTACCGGGTTGGGTGAAATGGGAAAGAATTCCCTGGAACTGCGGAAGGTTCACGATATAGACCTTCGACATTGAATTCTTGGGAACACCCAGGTTTTCAAGTTTAAAATCCTTCGCCTTTACCTCCTTCGAGGTGATTTTCCAGTCGCCCGGATTGGCAACCCTTTTCACCAGCAGATCTTTCACCGCGAGCAGGGCCCATTGGCGGAAACATTCATTGTGGGTCAGTTCGGGCATCCAGCCGGTGTGTGCTACCCCCTTGATCTCCACGCGGGTGCCTCCTTTGCAGCTCACGTTCACATCGGCCCGCGTTGATCCGATGCCGCTGCGCACCTTGCCGGTGCTGCGGTTCAGAAAGCGGATGTAATCGGCACCCTCCTTCACCTCGTCGGGGTTCTTAAACTCAGGATAGGTAACGGTTTCGATCAGGGGCATCCCAAGCCGGTCGGTGCGATAGATGCGCACATGGCCGATGTCGGATACCTCGCGGCAGGAGTCCTCCTCAAGGCTGAGCTGGATCAACCTAACCTTTTTATTTTTCAGCTGGATCTCCCCTTCGATTCCAATGATCGCGGTGCGCTGAAAGCCGGTGGGAATGGAACCATCCAGGTATTGCTTTCGGGTAATATGCACCTCTCCGACAACCTTGAGTTTCGATAACAGGGAAATGTCGATGGCATGCGAAAGCGCTTCACGGTTCAAAGGAAATGGAGGCGTATCATCCACATCGTAGGTACAGGCTGTTTCGTTCTTGATCCGGTAAATGATATTTTTTCGCGTTCTGAACTCCATCAGGGCGGTACCATCGTACTCGCCAAGTTCACTGAGGGTTGGCCGCATATGACGGATCAGCTCCGCATCAAAATCATCGGGTTTCTGGAAGATCCCCGCAGGGCAGTGACAGAATAATTTTTCCTTCGTTTTCAGTTGTTGGTGAACTTCAAGTCCCGACATGAACCCGATACGGTCATAGTCGGCCTGGGTGGCCTTCTTCCGTGGAATATACCCTATTTTTTGTTCAGTTTCAGCATGGTTGCGCCTGGGGTCAAAGAGTTGTTTCATGGTCAGCGAAAATAGTTTATGAGTCCTCAAAATTAGCCATTTTGTTGATATCCCGGCTCAAATGTTCATTACTTTTGGTAAGATTGACTTTTGTATCTTTGCACCGTCAATTCAATCCAATGAAGCGCATCTTCAGGTATTTGTTCCTTCTGCCGGTTATTTTTCATCTTGCTGCTTCCGCCCAGGAAAAGGAGAAGACGAAAATCCAGTATTCCGGGAATGTATGGCAGTTCAACAAGGATATTTACAAGGACGGTCCGAGGATCCTCGGCAATGTCGTAATGAACCACGACAGCGCTTTCCTTTTTTGTGACAGCGCATATGTGAATGAGGCCGAAAACCGGATGATCGCCTACGGCAATGTACGTGTTAAACTCAGCGACACCCTGAACCTTTACAGCGACTCCCTTAAATACGACGGCAATACCAGGATCGCTCACGCCAACAGCAACGTCAGGCTGATTGACAACCAGACCACCCTCACTACCGACACCCTGGTGTATGACCGCAATTCCCGGATCGCGCAATACGATTGCTGGGGCAAAATCGTGAACGATAAAAACATCCTGGTAAGCCATCATGGTTATTATTACACCGATGCCAAGGAATTCTTTTTCAAGGAAAAGGTGCTGATGATCAACCCCGAATACAACATGTACTCTGATACCCTCAAGTACAATACCGTTTCGGAGACTGCCTACTTTTTCGGACCTTCGCACATCATCAGTAAAGACAAAACCGATTCCATCTATTGCGAGAACGGCTGGTACAACACCCGTCTTGATATCGCCCGGTTCCGCAAACGGGCCAAAATATACCACGAGAACACCTTTCTCACCGGCGACAGTATCTATTACATACGGGAGGTCGGATACGGGCAGGTTTTCCGGCATGCGGAACTGATCGACACCAAGCAGAACATCATGATCCTTGGAAATTACGGGGAGATGCAAAGGAAAAAGGGGTTTGCATTCATGGTCGACAGCGCACAGGCGATCATGGTCGATAAAAAGGATTCGCTGTTCATGCATGCCGATACCATCCGTGCCACATTCGACACCCTTCAGAACATCAGGACCGTTTTTTGCTTTTACAAGGTTAAGTTTTTCAGGCACGACCTGCAGGGAATGAGCGATTCGCTCGTATGGATGAGCCGCGATTCCACCCTTACCATGTACCATGAACCCGTGATCTGGTCGGAGACCAACCAGCTGTCGGCCGATTCGATCAGCCTCAAGATGCATAACGGCGAGGCAGACTCCCTTAAAATGTTCAGTTCGGCCTTTATCGTTTCGAAAGATGACACCAACAGTTTCAACCAGGTCAAGGGCAGGACGGTCCTTGCCAAATTCAGGAACAACGACCTGTATAAGGTTAAGGTAATTGGCAACTCCCAGACCATTTACTATGTGCGGGAGGAGGATAAAAGCCTGATCGGGATCAATGTGGCCGTTTCAAGCGACATGCTCATCTACCTGGACAACAACCAGTTCAAAACCATCACCTACATCGACAAACCCGACCACCACCTCATCCCGGAAAAGGATGTGCCGGAGAATGAGCGGAAACTCAAGAATTTCAAGTGGGAGGAGAAACGCAGGCCGATGAAGAAGTCGGATATCTTTGTCTGGTAAAACGCTGGAACACCTACCTGATAAAAACTTTTCCTGTTGCAGTTCCATTGTCTCCAAAAACTTTGACGACATAATACCCGGAGGATAAATACAGGCTGATCCTGTTCAGTGAATTACCGATGATTGGCTGACGTCTGATCTCCCTGCCCGGCAGATCGTATATAACAATATCCCCATGCATCATCACCGGGATATTTACATACACGATATTTTCCGACGCATAGATCCTGATTTTGCCGGAAACGCCATCCGCAATACCTGAAAATGCCGAAAAATGGATGTTAAACCGGTGGCCGGTGCTCCCCGCGGAAGCAGTGAAAGAATAGACCGGGTTGACATTCAGATTCTGGCTTTTATTTAACAGGATGTCTTCCAGGTAAATTTCAGTTCCATGCGGGAATGTCTCCATCCCCGTTGCAGTAATTGTATAGGGATCAGCAATCCCGGCTCTAAGTCCGACCGGCACAACAATCTGTGATGTCAATTCAGGAAGGGAGTTGACAGAAAGATTGTCGGCAGGGATTATGGAGTATACCTGCGGACATGCATCGATACCCCATAATTTATAAGCATCATATTCACTGTCGAATCCTTCGGATGCATTTGCATTAAAACGGATGGAGGTTACATCTTCAAGGTTGTTCCCGATCACTTTCAGGTCAAGTTGTTCAGCAGCGCTGTTTTTCACATAGATATTTGCCGAATGCACCCGGTTTGTGTTTGGCACGACCATGGAACCTGAACCCTGACCCGTGGTTACATGTACATAGAATCCCTGTTCGGCAGGTATGGCATAGGGTGTCACATCCGTAGTCAGATAGGAAACATAGCTTGAACCGCTCCACAGGTATGCCGCAGCATCAACATTGGTCCTTGTGACCGATCCATCCCATTTAACGGCAGAGGGAAATGCATTGCCTACGAGGTTGAATCCCCTGGCATCTGTTGCTCCGGTATTTGTCAACCCGCTTATTGTCTGGTTGCCTGAATTCAATGAGCCACCTGTATAGGTGATTATTCCATTCGAGGTTGTCGCAGCGGAATATCCTTTTTTGGGAAGGAGCGGGGTCGTGAGAGGCAAGGTCATTGGCGCCCATGTGTTTCCCGGTTCATCCCAGTAATTCAGAAGTGCCCCGAGAAATGAATTGATGGAACCACCCGAGACAGGTGAGGATACATAATGCCATGTGATAGTGGCAGGCGGCCAGGTGCCATCCCAGTTGCCGGTCATATAACGCTGAACGGCCGTGGTTCCTGCAACGGTAGTCGTACCCAGGTCGATAAACGAACCCGTGGCCCCGGCGTTGGATTCAAGGGTGAAATTACCCCCGACATTTAAAGTGCCCCCGGTGTTGTTGGTTAACCAGGCACCGGGTTTTATATTAACATTACCGGTAACATTTGCCCCTGCAGTCAGCGTTGTGTTGGCATTGGCTTTTGAAATAACCACGTTATTGAAATTCTCCGGTCCTGATGTGGCGGAATATTCAAGGTCATAATAATAATAATAATTATCAGTTAAACCACTGGCATCACGGCTTTTTACAGACCCAACACTACCAATGGGATAAGGGTAGGTCACCCCCGAATTATCGGCATATAAAGCACCTGATAATGCAGAAACGCCCAATTGAAGGTTGGTGCCTGCAGGTATATTAAAATTCAATGTAACTCTTGATGTTCCTGCTGGTACATTGATGGTTACAGTCTGTTGCACGACTCCCGATGAATTTGCCCAATAAAAAGTCCGGTTCCCGGAAGTAACAGCTTGCACATTTGCTGTTTTTAGTGTAAATGGTGCTGTACAGTCGAAATTGAGATAATGGGCATTGGCAGAGGTCAGGGTATTTCCAAAAGTTGCTTTTCCCCCGCCAAAAGCAAAAACCGATTTGGAAATAGTTGATTCCGTTGTTCCGATAAACTCATTTGTTCCAGTCCCGCAGAAGAACGATCCGTTGTCAAGCCACGTTCCTCCTGTCTGTATTGCCGCTGTACCCGATAGGGATAAGGTTGCTCCGGAGTTAATTGTTAAATCGCCTGTTACTGTCAACTGGGCGCCACTGACTATATTGATATTGCTGCAGGAGGAACCCAGGGTCAAATTTCCGGTCCTGACCGGTTGATTGGCAGCAGGACCAATGAGAATGTCATTTGCCGCTAAAGGAACCTGGTTGTTAGCCCAGTTGGAAGCAGTGTTCCAATCGGAAGAAGTTGTGCCTGTCCATTTCCCTGCTGACCCGACAAAGATGTAGGCTGTTTTTGTTTCTACGTCATTGTCGTACGCATTTTGGGCCTTTAATGTAACAGTGTACAACCCGGAGTTATTGAATTGTATCTGTGGGTTTTGTGAGGCAGATGATGTCCCGCTTTGGTAGGTTACAGTATTCGGGCTGAAAGTCCATACCCATGAAGTGGGTGTGTTTAATGATTGATCGGTGAAGGTACCGTTGTCGTCGTAGTTGCAGGTGTGGTATTATTTGCCGTGAATTGGACTACTGGCGATATCCATTAGATCATCATAAGGGAAAAATCAAAGAATGGTGATTCCCGGTTAGAATACCGACACTTTCAAATATTTGGATGGATTGGCCTTGATATCCTCGAGCAGAAGGTTCAGGTCGCGTGCGGCCTTTTCGACCTCCTTGTAAAGCTGGTCGTTGTTAAGCAACTGTCCCACAGAACCTTCCCCTTTATTGATCTTTTGCAGCGTCAGGTCGAGGTCTGTGATGGCCTTGTTCGCCTGTGCAATGGTTTGGGGGATCCTGGCCTTGGCAAGTGAATCGCTGATGTTTGACAGGTTGTTCAGGATGTTGGTGATCTTGCCGTTGTTTTTCTGCAGGTTGTCGCTGATAGATTCAAAATTGACAATGATCCGGCCGAGGTTGTGGCGCTGGGCAATCATCAGGGTGTCGAGGTTGTGGGTGGTGCTGGCAATGCTCGCCAGGGTTTGTTTCACATGCTCGATCGCCTGGATAAGGTTGTCCCGGGTATTCTTGTTCAGCACCTCCTGGACGATGGTGGCCACGGTATCGATCGAACTGATGAGATTCTCGGCCTTGGTTTTCAGCGGTAGCAGCTGTTTGTTAACCTCCTGTCCGAGTGTGGCCTCGATCACGGAACTTAAGGTGTCACCGTTTTTTGCCATAACGGTCGAATTACCGGGAATGATCTCCACTTCGGGAGAGCCCAGCAGGCTGGAACTGAAGATCCTGGCACTTGAATTTTTTGCGATGGGATAGTCCCCCAGGATGTAGAGTTCGACGATGATGTTTTTCGGGTTTTTGGCATCAAAATAGAGTTTTTTCACCTGCCCCACCTTCATGCCCTTGATGGAGATAGGGTTTGCGGCTACCAGCCCGTTGACCTGGTCGTATACGGCGTAGAATGTTCTGCTGGGTTTCAGCAGTTCAAGCCCTTTCAGGTACATCAATCCCCAGATGAGGATGGCAGTTGCCAGTACAAAAACGACTCCGACCTTAAGCTCTTTTCTGATTTTCACAGTGTCAGTTTTGCGCAAATTTACAAATAATAAATTATCAATTATCCAACAGCCTCCTTGCTTCGTCGGGAGGAATACGCGTTCCGTTCCTGAAAATCACGATGAAGGCATCGGTTACACCCTTCGCGGCGGCCTCATGCAACACGGTCTCAGCGGCCTGCAACGATTGCTCCTCTCCTATGGTATACTTGAACATCCCCTGGTGCTTGTACATGCTTACCTTGCTGAACCTGGCCAGCCGCGGATCCCCATTTTCAAGCTGAACTGCCGAAGCCGCTATCTGAACCTTGTATACCAGGCCCGTTCCCGGAATGGGTTGCGGTTGCTTTTCAACTCTTTTCACCGGATTTTTAACCACCGGCGTGGTGTCATTGTTTCCAGAATCGGATGAAGACCGGGCTGTATCTGAATCAACTCTTTTTGTATTTGTTTTCCCATGTTTCGCGATGTTCTCACGGTAGGTTTTGAGCGCTTTGAATATCGCCCAGGAAATATGTTCCTGCCCCTTTTCCGACATCAGGTATTCCTCCTCTCCCGGGTTGCTCAGGTAGCCGGTTTCAACCAGGACACTGGGCATGGTCGTTTTGTAAAGCACGATGAAACCGGCCTGCCTTACGCCATGGACAGACCCTCCGTGTGGTCCTTCAAGCTGGGTCTGGATGGCCGCCGCGAGGTCGGAACTCTGGTCAAGATTGGAATTCTGGTAAAGGGAGAAGATGATGTAAGATTCGTCGGCGTTGGGATCAAACCCGTTGTATGTGGACTGGTAATCGGATTCGAGCAGGATCGAAGCATTTTCGAGTTTGGCAATGTTGAGATTTGCCTGCGACTTGTGCAATCCCATGACATAAGTCTCCGCCCCCCTGACCGTGTGGTTATTGTTTGCATTGCAATGGATGCAGATAAACAGGTCGGCCTTATTCTTGTTGGCGATCTCGGCCCGGCGGTACAATTCTACAAAATAATCCTTATCCCGGGTGTAGATCACATGAACATCCTTCATGTTATGCCGGATCAGGTTCCCAAGTTTAAGCGCAATAGCCAGGTTGATGTTTTTCTCCTTTGCCTGAAGGCCACTGGCACCTGGGTCATGACCTCCGTGGCCGGCGTCGATGACAACTGTCTGTACCGAATTACGACGCTGTGCCGTTAGGGTGGCAGGCAGCATAAAGGCGAGAAGAAACGGCAGAAGCCGCGATAATCGCGAAATCCGTGATACCGGATTGTTAAAGTATCTTAAAAAGGTAGCGGTCTCGATAATTTTGAGTAGTTTTGGAACCCGAAGAAAAACGGTCTTCAACGCCTTTTTATTCTGAATTTTTATACCAAACAAAGATAGAATATTAACCTCAGAATTCAGAAAAGAAGTTGTTAACGAAAATATTAACAAGGTCTTTACTACATACTCTTTTTTTGCTCCTTTTCTACCTGAATGTGACGAGTACAGTTGCCCAGGATACGATACGACAGAAGAAAGGGGACAAGGTTTTTGTGCCTGAAGGTCAGATTACCACCACTTCAAGGGATTCCGTCAGGACAGTTACCATCCGGCATGATTCGGCCCGCACCGACACAACGGTTCATGATACGCTGGCGCCAAAAAAAAAGGCAAAGAAAAACTCGCTTGATGCCCGCGTAGATTACTCCGCAAAAGATTCCCTTCGTTTTGAAATCAAGGGTCAGAAGGTTTATCTGTATACCGAGGGCGTAATCAAATACAAGGACATCAGCCTGAAGTCGGCGTATGTCGAAATCGATTTTCCTAAAAACCTGGTATATGCCACCGGGGTAAAGGATTCCACCGGCAAGTACGTTCACACACCCGAATTCCAGGAAGGCACCCAGATCTTCAAATCCAAGATCATCAACTACAACTATACCACAAAAAAGGGCTATATCAACACGGTATTTACCAAGCAGGACGAAGGGTATCTGCACGGAACGATTGTGAAGAAGATGGAAAACAACATCACCTACATGAAATCGGGTTCATACACCACCTGCGATCTGGAGGAGAACCCGCACTTCGCCTTCCGGTTCAACAAGGGTAAGGTGATTCCTGGCAAACGGGTCATAACAGGCCCCGCCTATATGGAAATTGCCGGCGTGGCTACCCCGCTGGTCATCCCGTTTGGGTTTTTCCCTAACCGCACTGGCCGGCGTTCGGGTATCATTATCGGCACGTACAACGAATCGGCAAACCGCGGTTTCTATTTTGAAAATTTCGGATATTACTGGGGAATCAGCCCCTACATGGACCTCACGGTTCATTTCGACATCTATACCCGCGGCAGTTGGGCCATCAAACCGTCGTTCAGGTATAACAAAAGATACCATTACAACGGAGGGTTCAATTTTAACTATGCCTACAATATTATTGGGGAACCGGGAACACCCGGCTACCAGATTTCGAAAGATTTCCAGTTGAGGTGGGTGCACTCACAGGATCCGAAAGCCCGCCCCCACAGCTCATTTTCAGCAAATGTCAACATTGTCAGCAACAGTTTTAACAAAAACACCATCACAACCAGTGCCCAGACTTACCTGTCGAATACGTTCCAGTCGAGCATCTCCTATTCGACCAATTTTGACAGTAAATATTACCTGACGATGAGTGCGCAACACAGCCAGAACACACTCAACAAATCCATCAATGTAACCCTTCCGCAACTTACCTTCTCGGTGAACCAGTTTTATCCCTTCCGGAAGGAAAATCATGTCGGGAAGGTAAAATGGTATGAGCAGATCAGTATGAAGTACAGCACCGATCTCGAAAACATGTACACCACCAACGATGCCAACTTTATGAAAGGAAACTGGGTCGATTCACTCCGTAACGGCATGAAACACAGCTTCCCGATCAACGGAACCTTCAAGGTTCTCAAGTATTTCAGCTGGGGGAACAGCATCACGATCAATGACCGGATGTACAGCAAAACGGTAAGGAGGTACTTCCAGGCCGACACCCTCACTGCGAATGGAATAACGAGTCTGCCCGGGTATAAAACGCGATATGTCTCGGGTTTTGCCAACGCCTTCGATTTTTCAATGTCCACCTCGCTGAGTACCACGATTTATGGCATGTACCAGTTTAAAGGGAAAATGATCAAAGCCGTCCGCCATATTATCAGGCCGTCTGTCAGTTTTTCATACAACCCCAACTGGGGAGCCCCGGGACTGGGGTATTACCGTCCCATCGCAAACGACACCAACCGTATAGCCGGGAAATATTCGATATTCGACAACTCCCTGTATGGCGGCCCCCCGGGACAAAAATCGGGGAGTATCAACTTCTATATCAGCAATAACCTCGAAATGAAGGTACGGAGCCGAAAGGACACGGTAACCGGGACAAAAAAAATACCGGTTATTGACGATCTGAACATCGGGTGTTCTTACGATGTCGCCCTCGACTCAGTCAACTGGTCACCCATTACCGTAAACGGCCGGACCACGATCCTCCCAGGACTGGCGGTACAATACCGCAGTGTATGGGACATGTATGCGCGAGATTCGCTGGGCAGGCGCACGAATACTACCGGGTGGAAGGCCCACCACCAATTGCTGCGGCTCGACAATACCTCGTGGAGCACAGGTTTCAGCTACACCCTTTCGTCTGAGAAGCTTAAAAACAAAAAAACCACCAACAAGGGTACCCCGGCCGAAAGGAAAGACATCATCGATTATTATGATTATTACGTCGATTTCGACATCCCGTGGAGTGTATCTTTCAACTATACCTTTTCATACAATAAAGTCTGGACCAATTCTCTTTTCAAAAGAGTTGCCACCATCAACCAGACCCTTGGTTTCAACGGTCAGCTCAACATCACACCCAAATGGAAGATCACCCTGACCTCCGGCTGGGATTTTGTGGGGAAACAACTTTCATACACCTCTATCGATGTTTACCGCGACCTGCATTGCTGGGAAATGCGTTTCGGATGGATCCCGAAGGGGGGCCAGCAAAGCTGGAATTTCAGCATCAATGTCAAGGCCTCGATTCTCCAGGACCTGAAACTTAACAAGAAGAAGGACTTCAGGGATTTCTCAAATTAACTGTAAACCACGAATCGGCGAAACAACCGGAACAAAGATCCTGCGACAAAATATCCTTAAATCCAAAATTGTAAATCGTAAATTGTAAATATGAAAAAGATCTTCTCCACCCCCGATGCGCCCAAGGCGATCGGGCCTTACAGCCAGGCTGTTGATGCAAACGGCTTTTTGTTTATTTCCGGACAGATCCCAATTGATCCGGCGACCGGTAAAATAGCTGAAGGCGGCATCGCCGAACAAACCGAACAGGTTATGAAAAATATCAGGGCGATCCTGGTCGCTGCCGGTCTTGATTTCAGCGATGTCGTCAAATCGACCTGCCTTCTCAGCGACATGGATAATTTTGCCGCAATGAATGCAGTCTATGGAAAATATTATGCCACTGATCCTCCCGCCCGGGCTGCCTATGGTGTGGTAAAACTGCCGCTTGGCGCACTTGTGGAAATTGAAACGGTCGCAGCCCGGCCCCAGTGAATTGACGGTTTTACCATTTTACCATTTTGCATTTTGCCATCTTCTCCTAATGTCCCGTAAGCACATAGGGGGCCCAGATGGTCGGCAGGGCGGTTTCGGGACGACTGATCATGTAAAGTTTCACCTCCCGCAGTGCCTCTGAATAGGTCTTACCAGAAAGCCACCTGCGGTAAAATGAGATCATAAACTTTCCGGTCAGGTCGTCATTCACACTCCACAGGGTCGAAAGTATATTCCTTGCACCGGCCGTAAAAAACACGCATGGCAGGCTACTTTCAGGGTCGTCCGGCTTCAGCAGACCCGTCCCTGAAGAACAGGCATTCAAAACGACAAGGTCCGCCTCCAGGTGCAATGCCGGGATCTCCTCAGCCGAAAGGAACCCGTTATCTGCCTTATCTTTCCTGCCCGGGAGATCATATCCCCAAAAAAGGAATCCCTTTTCTCCGGGGTTTTCCTTGTCGTGCAGGAAATGGGTTGCAAGATGAACGATCTTTCCCCGGCAGGCCATTGATTTGAAGTATCCTTTTTCAGAATTCTGACCGCTGACCGTCCTGCATGCCAATCCCTTTTGTTTGAAGAGCGACCCGATGGCGGCAACTTCCACCTGCGATCCAGGAAGTGCACTCACTCCCCGGTAATTGGAGAATCCCGGAGAAAACCCAAGGAAAGCATAACGGGAGTCGCCGGGATCGGCTGTATGTTCATCTTGATGGCCGGGGGTGATGTCGGCCCAGCATACCGATGAACAATGGTAAACAATCTCATAATCACGAATCAGGTAATGAATGTCGCAGATATTGTAGGGTGGCGATGACTGGTCATTTAAAACAAACGCCTCAAACGGCAATCCTGCCAGTTTTGAACCGGGAATGATGATCAGCCGACGTTTCCCGTTTAAAAAATCTTTGACCGGATCGATGAGAAAAAGATAAAGTACCTGGCCAAGGATCGAAAACTCATTCGGGTCAGCCGACCTGAGTTTTTTCTGGAATGATTTCAGCGAAGCCCAGAAAAGGGCATTCAGCGACTGTTGTGCAAGCAGGGTTGAATCGACTGCAATGGCATTTACGAGAACGGAGGAGTCGGTCAGGAAATATTCGAGCATGACCTCATCGCTCCGAAGGTTTTGCTGTACAAAGCCCGGTGCATCCGCCTGATGGGAAGACTGTGCGAAAGCAGGAGCGCATAACAGGCAAAATATCATTCCCGGCAGGACGATTCGCAATCCGGAATCCCACAATTTTTCATTCCCCATTGCCTGAATTCAATAGATGGTCAATGTCCCCATGGTCAGCCATTCATCTTCCTCCACGATTTTCCAGTAATATAATCCCGGAGGGAAGCCCCTTGTTTGCAGAAGGTATTCCCTGCCTGAAAGCTGCTTCGATTCAAAATGAGAAATTCCATGGTTGTCCATTAAAACAATTTTAATTACCGGCAGCGTTCCGGATAGGTTCCAGGCAAATCTGAGCGGCTGCCCGGCTTTTACCGAAACCCGGGGCCGGGGACTGGTCAGTGTCAGCTGAGAGGATCGTGTAGCCGAACCGACCAGGAGTTCGAGCTCGGTCATTGGCCTGTAATGTTCGGCCAGCAGCCGGCCCTGTTTCCCTGAAAGGGGTATGTTCCGGCTGGTGACCGGGGATTTGTAAACAGGGGTTCGGTCGACCTTCTCCTCATTCTGAGCAGGGGGCGCAACATGGACAATGTCTTCCCGGGTGCCACCAGCCAGCAGGATCGCGGGTTTGTGCAAAACCAGGTAGCAAATAACAGCCGCCCCGGCCAGGAAGATTACCGAAGCGGCAACCAGCCACGGTCTGAATAAGTGCCTTGTTCCCCCATGTTTTCCGGCAACCACCTGTATCTTTTCCAGTAATTCCATCATATCCCTGTCGGCAAGGAGTTTGTTAAGTTGTGCATCAAGCCTGACCTCTGCGCGCAACAAGGGATCTTTTACCATCTGCGCTGAGAAATACTGCAATTCTTCCTCCCCGAGTTCGCCCTCGTTGAACCGGTCAATCCAATCGTTTGTGATGAAAATATTTTTCATATTCAATGAATAGGTAATAATCCGGATCATTCAGTATCTTTTTCCTTAACAGGTTTTTACAGGAATATTTACGTGTCTTCACATAAACATCATCCTTGTATTTCATCAAGCGGGCTATTTCCCTGAAGGGAACTTTCAGGCAGAAAAGTCTGATCAACCTTTGACAATCAACAGGCAACATGGACAGGTTTTTATATAACATCCTGATTAATTCAAGGTTATCCTCCCGTAGTTTCTGATCATCGGCCGAATAGTCTACCGATGATTCATTTACCACGTAATCAGCGACGTACAGCAATCTGAACTTGCGTTCAAGCCGCTGGAGCCAAAGGTTTTTACAAATGGCGACGAAATAGGTCTTAAGGCTGCATTCCAGCCGGAATGACTCCTCGAGGCACCGGCTGTATAGTACGATGATGGCATCCTGGAGGAGATCTTCCATGTCCTGCTGCGTCCCCGAATTAAGCCTGACCAGGTGCCTGACGATCGGACCAAACTCTTCATAGATCCACATAATGCAGCTGCTCTTCTTTTGCCGCAGGCCCTCAATGATCATTTCATCAGAATAAAACAATGTCATAAGCGGTGATTCTGATGCTTAATCGGCCATGATGTAAAAGGTGAAGCCATTGTTAATAACTTTTCTTGGGGAACTTGTAATAAGAATGACAAGCGAACACCCGAAAAGGTTGCGGCAGTGGATAAAAAAAGGCCGGGAATGGCCGGCCTCTGTTTGTTCAAATGGAATTGCCCCTTAAAAAAGGGATGTACCCGTGTGTCATTCGTTGTATTTCATCCCGAGATTGAAAAAAATAAAGGACCACAGGTCGGTGGTTTCATCAATCTGTTTCGAAACTGGCTTTCCGGCACCATGCCCGGCTTTTGTTTCGATGCGCACCAGTACAGGGTTCGTCCCCTCCTGACTGGCCTGGAGTGTCGCCATGAATTTAAAGGTATGGGCGGGCACGACACGATCGTCGTGATCGGCGGTAAACGCAAGCGTGGCAGGATAGCTAACCTTTTCCTTGAGATTATGCAGTGGTGAATATTTAACCAGGTACCCGAATCCTTCCCTGGTTTCGCTGGTGCCATAATCGCTGGCCCAGGCCCAGCCGATGGTGAACTTGTGATAGCGGAGCATGTCCATGACACCCACCTGGGGGATGGCAACCCGGAACAGGTCGGGCCTCTGGGTCATGCAGGCACCCACGAGCAGCCCCCCGTTCGAACCGCCCATGATGGCCAGGTGAGCCGGTGAAGTATATTTCTCTTCAATGAGGTATTCGGCCGCCGCGATAAAATCGTTGAACACGTTTTGTTTGTTCTCCTTTGTACCGGCCTTGTGCCAATCTTCCCCGAATTCGCCCCCGCCACGGATGTTCGCAACCACGTATGTCCCTCCATTCTCAAGGAAGAGCAGCCTGCTGACCGCAAAATTCGGTGTCAGGCTTATGTTGAACCCGCCATACCCGTATAAAAGCAGGGGATTGTTCCCGGTCAGTTCGATCCCCTTTTTATGAACGATGAACATGGGGATGGTTGTCCTGTCCTTGCCCGAATAAAATACCTGTTTTACCTCGTACTTTTCGGGATCGAAATCAATCTTGGGACGGTTGTATACCATCGAGGTATTCTTTTCCACGTCATACCGGAATATTGTGAGCGGGAATATGAAGGAACTGTAACCGTAAAAGGCTGTATTGTCATCCTTTTTCCCACTGAAGCCGGCAAGTGTCCCGATCCCGGGAAGGTTCATTTCGTGCAGGAATTTCCCCTCGGTTGTGTAAATATATGCTTTTGATGCGGCATTCTGCATATACTGTGATACGATCAGGTTCCCGGCAAACTCCGCCGACTCAAGTACATCGTCGCGTTCGGGGATGATAGTCTTCCATTTCCGCGGGTCGGGATTTGCCGGGTCCATCAGGATCAGTTTCTTTTTGGGCGCACGGTAATTGGTAACCACCAGCAACTTTTCGCCCAGGTTGTCCACAACCCCGTATTCATAGTCGAACCCGGTAACAAGCTGGACGAAGGGCATCTTTTCTCTGGTAAGGTCGCGATAATATATGGCCGTGCCACTCGTGGATTCCGATTCATAAAGGATTAAAAAACGTTCATCCTGGGTTACCGATGTCCCATAATTCCGCTGCGGGAACTTCAGGTTCTGGTAAACGAGACGGTCGTCCTGCTGTGATGTTCCGACCTTATGATAATATACTTTGTGGAATTCATTCTTTTTCGAAAATCCGCTGCCCGATACAGGAGCATCATACCTGCTGTAATAAAACCCATCCTTCTGCCACGACATGCCCGAAAATTTGACCCAGCGGAGGGTATCATCCAGTAATTTTCCCGATGCTACTTCCATAACGTGAATTTCGTTCCAGTCGGAACCGCTTCGTGCAATGGTGTAAGCCATGAGTTTCCCGTCGTGTGAAACTGATTCGCCTGCCAGTGCGATGGTGCCGTCGGCCGAAAGTTTGTTCGGATCGAGCAGAACCCTCGGCTCCCCGTCAAGCCCTTGCCTGACAAATAAAACCGATTGGTTCTGGAGACCATCGTTCTTAAAATAAAAATAATATGGTCCCTGCCTGAACGGGACACTGTACCGGGCGAAATTCCACATCCTGGTGAGGCGTTCCCGGATTTTTTCCCGGAAAGGGATCCCGGCAAGATAACCGTTTGTAACGTCATTCTCGGCTTTAACCCATGCCGCCGTTTCCCGGGAAGTATCGTTCTCGAGCCACCGGTATGGGTCGGCAATCTTTGTTCCGAAATAATCATCAACCGTTTCAACCTTTCGGGCGACGGGATAATTCAATTTGATTTCAGGTTTGCAGGAGGACATGGCAACAATCAGGATAACCAGTAAGTGGAGGGAAGTTCTATTCATTGGGAGGGTTTTATAATTTTCACATTTATCCGGCGTTTTAACTGTCAGGTAAGATTATTTACTGTAAATTTATGCCATTATTTTGGGAAAGATACACCTAACCCGTTTTTTTTAATGGAAAAAGGAATTAAAAGTATAACCATCACACAATCGGACTATATCATCAGGAATGTCAATGATGAGGAACTGGACCTTCAGGGTCACCTGCATCACTACAGCGAGTTCGACCCGGACGGAAAACTACTGAAGGAGATCAAATACAACAGGTATGGTGATTTTGAGGAGATGTTTGTATATGGTTATGATGCAAACGGCCATATGACCCGGGAATGCTATTATCCGGCTGAGAATGAACTCGCAGAGGAACGGACCTTTGAACTGAATGACCAGGGGCAGGTGATCCGTTCACTGAAACAATACCAGGACGGTTCAGTTGACACCACGGTTTATCAATACGACGAATCAGCCCGGCTGGTAAAAAAAATCACCACCACGGATGAGGGTGAAGTGGACCAGGTTGAAACCTTTGAATGGGAAAATGGAACGCTGATCGGCCATGAAATTGCTGACGGGGAGGGGGAACCGTTTTTTCTGCCGGTTGAAGAGGCCCCTGCTTTGAATGAGACCCGGATCGTTCACAATGAGAAGGACCAGGTAGTAAGCGAGGAGGAACTGGATGAAAACGGCGAAGTATACATGACCGTAAACCGCACTTATGATGAAGGAGGCAGGGCAGACGAGGTGGAGGTATTTGTTGATGGCCGCGGGCAGGCTCTGAGCCGGCACTATTTCCTTAAGTACAGCTATTCTTTTTTTGAATAATAATGCAATTCCCTGAACTATTTATTACATAAATTCTGAAAACCTTATGACCAGGTATATTTTCATCATCTTCTTCGCTGTCGTCCTCATTTCTGATTCGGGATGCAAAAAGAAATCAGGCTTCGATGCGACGACGAAAAGCCAGTCCGACTTTGTCGGCACCTGGCAGGGCAACATCTCGACCTTTAAAGACAACAAATTGCTGTCAGAAAAGGGGAAGGTGGTCATTTACCGGGAATCGGACGAAAACCTGTCGGGTATTATCTTTATGGGAACAACCCTTGTTTTTCATGAATTCCAGTTCAATAACGGAACCCTGTATTTCAAAATTCCCTGCAACGATCCCTTAAATCCCAACTGCCAGACCTGGAACCTGGGTGGCTTTGCCATTTTCTCAGAAGAGGGAAAAATCGACCTGCGCATTTCCGGAAACGAATGCGGTCCCTTCGGCAGCGAATATGTAGACTGGCACGGCACCCTTGCGCAAAAAGTGGTTCCTGCCGATTCAGTTTCATACTTCAGTTTTGCAGCTAAAAGCAATTCCTGGACCTATAAAACCACGCTTAAGAACGGTGATTCATGCCAGGTCATGAAAACGATAAGTGATAATCCATCCAGTAATTATTACCTTGGCACCTTTACCCAAACCTGCGGGGGACCGGCTAAGACCCTGAAATGGAGTGTTGCCCCTGCCGCGTTTACCGTGATCAACGACTCTGCAATCAGCCTGCATACCATCACTTTTCCCATTGATGCCAAACCGGGAGTGGTTTACACCAACATTATTCATGCCGACACCACCACGGTTACCCTGGTCGATACAAACCTGCTGATTACAACCCCAGCCGGGACCTTCAACTGTTTCAGGTTCAAATACACCGAACCGGTGGTCTCCGGCCCTATTAAGGTTAAAAAGATTGCATGGATATGGCTGAGCAACCACTATGGCATCATCCGCCAGGAGGTTGGCAACCCGGTCGATTCCACCAGTTTTAAAATACAGGTTTTAAACGGTAAAAGTTTCTGATCTAGAAAAGATCGTTGAGGATTGAATCCTCGACCAGGTTGGGTACCGTAACCTTCAGGTTCGGCTCAACCTGCATCGCTCTCTTAATGGCAATAATGGCTTCGTCATTGCGTGCCCATGCCCTTCGTGCGATCCCGTTGTTCACGTCCCAGTGGAGCATCATGCGCAGGCGCCGGTCAGCATCGGGGGTGCCATCGAGCAGCATCCCGAATCCGCCGTTGATCACTTCGCCCCAACCCACACCGCCACCATTGTGGACCGAAATCCATGTTGCGCCACGGAAACCATCACCGATTACATTCTGAACCGCCATATCGGCCGTGAAGCTGGATCCGTCGTAAATATTCGATGTTTCCCGGTAGGGTGAATCAGTACCCGATACATCATGGTGGTCGCGCCCGATGACAATGGGTTCAGAAATACGACCGTCGCCCACGGCTTTGTTGAATGCCTCGGCAATCCTGGTGCGGCCTTCGCAGTCGGCATAAAGGATACGCGCCTGTGACCCCACAACCAGTTTGTTTTTTCCCGCTTCGCGTATCCAGTGGATATTGTCCCGCATCTGCATCCCGATCTCAGCAGGAGATGTTTCAGCAATCCCTTCCAGTACTTCTGCGGCAATCAGGTCGGATATTTTCAGATCCTCCGGATCACCTGAGGTGCAAACCCAGCGGAAGGGTCCGAAACCATAATCAAAAAACAGGGGACCCATGATATCCTGAACATACGACGGGTAGATGAAGGTTCCGTCGGCCCTCATGACGGGCGCCCCTGCGCGCGAGGCTTCCAGCAGGAAAGCATTGCCATAATCCCAGAAGTACATCCCGTTGTCGGTCATTTTCCCGATCGCCCTCACCTGGCGGCGCAGCGATTCCTGTACTGCCGCCTTGAACTCTTCGGGATTCCTGACCATCAGTGCCCTGGATTCCTCGAAAGAGAGACCGGCCGGGTAATAACCGCCCGACCAGGGATTGTGCAGGGAGGTCTGGTCGGATCCAAGTTCGATCTGGAGCCTGTGTTCGGCGAAATATTCCCACATATCCACCACATTTCCTAGGTATGCCAGTGAAACAGCCTCCCTGTTGCAAACCGCCTGCAGGATGCGCCTGACGAGTTCGTCAAGGTTTGTATAAACCTCGTCGACCCATCCCTGTTCATGCCTTTTTTTTACAACGGCAGGGTTGATCTCCGCTACAACCCCGATAGCGCCGGCGATCACAGCTGCCTTTGCCTGTGCCCCCGACATTCCGCCAAGCCCGGAGGAAACAAATACAGTTCCCCCGATGGTATCCGCAGTCACTTTTCGAGCTGCATTCAGGATGGTGATGGTGGTACCGTGAACGATCCCCTGGGGACCGATGTACATATATGAACCGGCTGTCATCTGGCCGTACTGGGTCACGCCCAGCGCGTTGTATCGCTCCCAGTCGTCGGGCTTCGAATAGTTCGGTATCATCATCCCGTTGGTGACAACTACACGGGGGGCATCAGAGTGCGAAGGAAAAAGTCCCATCGGATGGCCCGAATACATCACCAGCGTTTGATGGTCGGTCATGTTTGCAAGGTACTGCATGGTAAGGAGGTACTGCGCCCAGTTCTGAAACACGGCGCCATTGCCGCCGTAGGTGATCAGTTCGTGGGGATGTTGTGCAACAGCCGGGTCCAGGTTGTTCTGGATCATCAGCATGATGGCGGCAGCCTGGCGCGCACGGCACGGGTACTCCCCGATCGGCCTGGCAAACATGGCGTATGACGGCCTGAAACGGTACATGTAGATGCGCCCGTATTTTTGCAATTCACCGGCAAACTCGCGGGCCAGGACCGGGTGGTGTTCAGGCTCAAAATAGCGCAGTGCATTTTTGACAGCAAGTTTTTTCTCTTCCGGCGAAAGGATGTCTTTCCTGACAGGTGCATGATTCACCTGCATATCATAAGGCTGAAGGGCCGGCAGGGATGCAGGAATGCCCTGCAGCAGGACCTCTTTAAAAGCGTTAGTAGCCATATACATTTTGATTTGTTACCACAACAAAAATACCAAAATCACACGAGGTTCCATATACCTCTGACAAGATTCCGACAAAGGCGGATTCCGTAACCCCTTGAGTTGAATATCATATCTTTTCCTGCGAATTCTTCAGAACCTGGTACAGGAATTCGCGCGCGCGGAACAATTGTGCCTTCACAGTGCCCAGCGGCAGGTTCAATTCGGTGGCAATTTCATCGTATGACCATTCCCTGAAATACTGCAGTTCGATAAGCTGGCGGTAATGGGGTTTCAGTTTTTCAACGACTTCACGCATCAGCTGGATTTTCTGCTTTTCAATGATCTTTTCTTCAGGGTCAAGCGTGCCTGCAGGGATGTTCGCAGGCGCTCCCACTGATTCGCCGTCATCGTCAAAATTGTCGGCGAACTGAATCCTTTTCGATTTTCGCAGGAAATCGATGCAATTGTTCGCGGCAATTTTAAAAAGCCAGGTGCTGAAAGCAAATTCGGGCGAATACTGTTTCAGGTTTTTAAATGCCTTGCCGAAAGCCTCAATCGTCAGGTCTTCTGCATCCGTCGCATTGTTGGTCATCTTGAGCATCATGAAATAAAGCGAATCACGATACTTGTTCAGCAACTCGGCATAGGCCTGCTGATCGCCGTGGTCGATAGCCATGCGCACGAGCGATAAGTCCCGCTTTGCCTTTTCTGAAAAATGCTCTGCTACTTCCATCTGGCCGGTTTATGAAAAACATTGGAGACCAGGATGGCAGCATTGAACAGCAACAAGATGATTTCATAGAACGGGACCAGGAGAACGAGATCGTTTTCCTTCAGTTTTTTCATGCACCTGGCATAAACAACATACTGCGAAACCAGGCGCAGCAGAAAGATACCCAGAACGGGGTAGACCGACCAGTTAAATGCGAGCAGCAGGATGAACCCCAAATACGACAACAGCAGACTCAGAGAATAAAGTCCAAGTAATAACTTATGCCTGAACCTGTACAGGTTGCTTGTAGAAAGGTGCCTCCGTTTCTGCGTTATCCATTGGTCTGCTGTTTGTTTCGGATCAGAATAAGTGAAGCTGTCGGGATGGATCACCACCGCGGTGTTTGACCGGCTGGCAACCCTGTTGATGAACAGGTCGTCGTCGCCCGACCTGACCTGGTAGTGTGAAATGAACCCGTTGTTCTTGTAGAAAAGTTGCTTCAGGTAGGAAAGATTACGCCCGACACCCATGTATGGAATGCCTGCTGAGGCATACGACAGGTACTGCATGGCAATATGGGCAGTATCGAAACGGATCAGCTTATTCAGCAATCCTTTGCTGCGGTTATAGGCCCCGTAGCCAAGCACGATCTCTGTTTTCTTCGTATACCCGGCACGAATACGCGCAAGCCAGTCTTTCGAAGCAGGTTTGCAATCGGCATCGGTGAGAACAACCATGTCGTATTTTGCCGACTTGATCCCAATGGATAACGGGAATTTTTTGCCGGTAAAAAAGTTCAGATCCTCACGGATAACAATGTTTTTAAGATGGAGATATTTCTCCTGAAGGCTGGTCAGGAGATAATGGGTATCATCATCGGAGGAGTGGTCCACCACAAGCACCTCAAAGTCGGGGTAGTCCTGTTCAAGGATCAACGGCAGGTTTTCAGCGAGGTGCCGGTATTCGTTTCTTGCACAGATGACAACTGAAATGCCTCCCGACCGTTCGCATGATGCCGGATTTGTTTTATGACCAAGCCGCCAGAAAAGAATCCAGTAAAAAAAGAGCTGCAACAAGATCGCAAAGGAAAAAATTCCCAGCAGGATCAATGGAAATTTATGTGTATTGATCAGCAGATCAAACATTTATATAAATTATTACTTTAATTGGGCAAAGATATTCATTCTGCCCATACAAAAACCGGTAATGTGTAAAACTTGACAGGAAGGTTGAAAATTTGCCTTGGACCTGTTATAGCGCCGGCCCAAATTTAAAATGCTTTCAGAAATTACAAGAACCCTTACCTTTGCGGGTGATTTTAAAACATTTCATTTGAACTTTGACATTCATCACCGTGACCAGGCTTCATCGGCCAGGGCGGGTATCCTTGTTACCGACCACGGGCCGGTCGAAACCCCGTTTTTTATGCCGGTAGGTACGGCAGGAGCTATAAAGGCGCTGCATATCAAAGACCTGCGTGATGAGGTCAAGGCACAGATCATGTTATCGAATACCTATCATTTATACCTGAGACCGGGCGCCGACATCATTTCACAGGCCGGCGGCCTTCACAAATTCAACGGGTGGGACAAGCCCATCCTGACCGACAGTGGCGGCTACCAGATCTATTCTCTTGGCGATATCCGCAAATTCACCGACGACGGGGTGGTTTTTCAATCGCATATCGACGGATCCAAACACGTTTTCACTCCCGAAAAGGCAATGGAAGTCCAGCGCGACCTGGGTGCCGATATCATCATGGCTTTCGATGAATGCACACCATACCCCTGCGATGAAACATACGCAAGGAAGTCGATGAAGCGAACGCATTACTGGCTGACCCGCTGTGTCGCCCATTTTGCAAAAACCTCCTGCCCTCACGGATATAGCCAGAGCCTCTTCCCGATTGTCCAGGGAAGTGTATATCCTGAACTGCGTGCCGAATCTGCAAGGTTCATCGCTGCTACCGGGGCACCCGGGAACGCGATCGGCGGGTTGTCGGTGGGAGAACCGGCACAGATGATGTACGACATGACCGGACTGGTATGCGAAATACTGCCAGATGACAAACCCCGTTACCTGATGGGCGTCGGTACACCGGCCAACATCATCGAAGGCATTGCCCTCGGGATCGACATGTTTGATTGCGTAATCCCCACCAGGAACGGCCGTAACGGGATGCTGTTCACAAGAAACGGCATCATCAATATAAAAAATGAGAAGTGGAAGGATGACTTTTCTCCACTCGAGGCCGACGGGGAGGTTTTTGCCGACCTGCAGTACAACAAAGCTTTCCTGCGTCATATGTTCATTTCCCGTGAAATCCTTGCATCAATGATCGCCACCATGCACAATCTCGGGTTCTATATGTGGCTGATGAAAGAGGCCAGACAGCAGATCATCGCGGGGACCTTTGTTTCATGGAAGGAACGGATGGTTAAGCAGCTGATGCAACGTTTGTAATATTTTTACGTTTATTTTTCATGCGCACGATTGACCGCTACATCATTAAAAAATTCCTGGGGACCTTTTTCTTTACCCTGATCCTGCTGATTTTCATCGTGATCGTCTTTGACATTTCGGAAAAAATCGATGATTTCCTGCGCCATGATGCTCCGCTCCATGCCATCATCTTCGTCTATTATCTCAACTTCGTCCCCTATTTCATCAACGAGTTCAGCTACCTGCTGACTTTCATCGCTGTAATCTTCTTCACCAGCCGAATGGCCTCCGATTCGGAAATCATAGCCATCCTGAGCAGTGGCATCAGTTTCTGGAGAATGCTTTACCCATATTTCATTTCTGCCGCAGCACTTGGGTTGCTCTCTTTTTTCCTTGCCAATTTCATCATCCCGTACACCAACCGGAGCATGTTTGCATTTGAAAATCAATATATTCACGATCCAAAAAAAGAATTTACCGACCAGAATATTCACAAGCAGATCAGCCCGGGTACCTTCATTTATCTCGAGAATTTCAACATTCACACCAAGGTCGGGTGGAAATTCACCCTCGAGAAATTTGAAAAACGCGAGCTGGTATTTAAACTGAAGGCGGAAGAAATTGCCTGGGACAGCCTGCATTCCCGTTGGGGAATATCCAATTATTACAGCAGGAGGATCAACGGCATGGAGGAATCGATCAGGAAAAGCAAGAAGCTCGACACAATCCTTCCTTTCGTCCCGGCCGACTTTACCGAGGATATCGAGGAGGTCAAGATCATGAATTATTTTGTACTGCAAAAGCACATCAAGGATAAAGAGTTGCGTGGCGATCCCGACGTGATCAAGTTCAAGGTCAAAAAATACGAGCGCATCGCATTCCCCTTCGCTACCCTCATCCTGACGGTGATCGGGGTATCGGTTTCAAGCAGGAAAGTGAGAGGAGGCATCGGTTTTCACCTGGGTATGGGGCTAGCACTTACCTTCATCTACATCCTGTTCATGCAAATCTTTACCGTTTTCGCCACCTTCGGCGATCTTCCACCGTTCATCGCGGTGTGGATCCCCAACCTGATCTTTGGCGTGATCGCCTTCTTCCTCATCAAGATAGCACCGAAATAAATCTTAACAAAGATTGACATGTAACGCGTTATGCGTTTCGAATTCCGATTCTTTCCATACAGAGATCCGACAGTATTTTGCCCCAGATCAGGATGCACGGCACCACCTTGATAACATAGTCGGCAAAAATACCTTCCCTGATCACAGCAGGGAACAGGTCGGTGGAAGAAAGGGAGGTGAAAAGGACAACCAGGTATAACAGGAGCCAATCAGCCCAACGCACCCTGGCCGACATAAAAAGAATGTAAAACCCGGAGGTTGCAATGATGAAGCTGGAAGATTCTGCCTTATGGTTGAAGATCAGCATCCAGATCATGACAGCAGACAGGAACATCACCCGGAAGCCATATTCATGAAACTTCCTGTACCTCAACAAAGGCAAACAAAGCAGGATGAAGCCTGCCAGCACGACAAACACCTTTGACAAATCAAGACTGAACCAGGCTTTAAGCCAACCCATCACCGAGAGTCCATATGAAACGGACTGGTCCATCTTCAGCAGTTCAAAATACTGGAGGTAGGCTGTCAGCAACTGATCAAATCCGATGGCTGTTAGCGGAAGTAGCCCGAGCAGGAGGAACGACAGGACCGTGTAACCCAGGATTTTCCTTCGTTTCGGGTATAGCAGGAAAAGCAGGATGGCAATGATCCCGAAAATTTTGATATAGAAGGTGGCAAGGATGCACAGGGTTGCAAGGAAATAATACTTTTTTTCAAGCAGTCCGAAGCCACAGATGATGAGTCCTGCGACCAGCACATTGCTTTGGCTGTTCTGCAGCGAGTTCATGACATCGGGGGCCGACAACAGCAGGATCAGCGCCTTCCTGTTGAGGCCAGGGAGCGGCAACAGCCAAACGGCAAACAGGAACGTAAGGATGTTAAGCAGGTTCCAGAGGGTAAGACCGAGCCAGTCGGGAAGGTATGCAAGTGACCCGAACAAAAATGCAAAGGTCGGGCTGTATTTATACAGGTCGATCTGTTCAGCCCTGTATTCGGCATAGAGGTTTTTCCCTTCGAGCAGGTGAAAATGGCTCCGCTGGTAGATTACATAATTGTTGTACTTGGTGTAGGCCGGCCCCGTGTTGCCGGGAACGATTTTCCTTTTAAGGACAAGAGCCTGCGTGGTTGCAAACAGGGTGACGAGGATATAAAGGCCAATCATGCCCATGAAAAGCTTATCCTGAAGATGGAACTTTCTCATGGCATTATGAAACAGTTTCGCCGGGGATAACCTATTTTCAGACTGTCCCATCATGAATTCCAGGTATAACAGCCCGGGAATTGACCGTCAAGGCAGGGAGGTTCACTGAAAAGGCCGAACAATGATGACCCGCTTCCCGACATGGAGGCATAAATGGCACCTGCTTCATAAAGTTTCGATTTTATATTGCCAAGCATCGGATGTTTCTCGAAAACAGGGA
Source organism: uncultured Bacteroidales bacterium (assembly GCA_903845055.1). GTDB lineage: Bacteria > Bacteroidota > Bacteroidia > Bacteroidales > FEN-979 > CAIVAT01. The sequence goes on from CAIMWF010000046.1 coordinate 52,431, forward strand.
CTTCAAAATCATTGACAAGCCGATCCTTCCACCGGTCGGCAGGAAGTTTCAGTATATCCTTTAACGGCTGGACCGGGGTTGAAGGAACGATAGCAGAATAGGCATCCCTGGTGGTTACATGGACCCCGGGGATGACCAGCATGATTTTCAGCCCGGCAATATCCGCCTCAACAGGTTCAAAACGATCTCCCCTTTCGAATGCAAAACACGCCTTGTTTTCAATAAAGAAGGCACAGTCGCTGCCCAGAACGCGTGCATACGCTGCCAGCCGGTCATGATTCAGCCCCAATGCAAATACTTTGTCAAGCAATTTCAGGGCAAAGGCGCAATCGGACGATCCGCCGCCAAGCCCCGCGCCCATGGGGATCACTTTATGGAGGTGCATTTTCACGGCCGGCAGGTTGAATTCATGTTGCAGCAACCGGAAGGCCCTGACGCACAGGTTCTCTTCAATTTCACAGGCAACGGTCAGCCCGGTGGAATGGAATTCAAAGATGCCGTCTTCCGCAAGGATAATCTCAAGCGCATCAGAAAAAGGAACCGGGAAAAGGGCTGTCTCAATGTCGTGATATCCATCTGCACGTTTTCCGACGATGTTTAAGCCGAGATTGATTTTGCAGTTTGGAAGTAGTACCATCCGTTGTGATGTCCATCAATTAAGAAATCGGGATAAAGTTATCAATATTTCAGTTTATTGTTAGCTCATTCAAGGGATGTCGCAAAAAATTCAACATTATTTGCCGTCGGGAAATTTGTCAGGTTTTGAAAATGCCGGGTTCGAAACGAACGAACTGTCGGTAAGGGTCAGCAGGAAGGCTTTCAGGTCGGCGAGCTGTCCGGGGACCAGCTTTACCCCATGCGTACCGATATGATGCATGAGGGGACTGATGGAAGGCGACCATACCAGTTCAGAGTTATAAAATTTAAGCACCTCATCCAGTGTTTTATAGCGGCCGTCATGCATGTAAGGGGGCCTGAAGACGAGGTTCCTCAGGGTGGGCGCCTTGTATGCGCCGATATCATTTAACCGGCCGGTGATGCCGGAACGGTCGCCAGGGTCGGTGAATATGGAATCCTTGCCATTGTTGTAAAAGAGATTGGTGGTGAACAGCGGATTTCCGTCCCCGCCGTGGCAATGAAAGCAATCGCCTCCCTGTTCGGTCATGAAAAGAACATAGCCGTTCCGCTCAGATGGTGACATCTGGTATTCGCCCTGCAAATACCGATCGAACCGGGAATCGGCAGAGATCAGCGTTCTGACGAATTGGGCAATGGCACGTCCCATGTTTTTCACTGTGACATGACCCGATCCGAAAGCCTTCATGAACAGGGCAGGGTAACCAGGTATGGTTTGGAAGAGGGCGGCAACCCTCGCGGTGTCGCCATGAATTTCATGCGGGGCGACAATGGCCATCCAGGTCACATCCTCCAGGGTTCTCATCGCCGGGTTTGCGTTTTCCACCGACACCTTCCCATTCCACAGGAACCCATGGTTTGTCCAGGCGAGGTTGATCATCGGCATCATGAAGTGGGGCGTGAGTATCCCGGTCAACCCGTATGTCTGCCCGTTGGGGAACATGGCCCCACCCATCCCGCATTCAAAGGAATGAGCCTGGTCATGACAGGTGGAGCAGCTCATGAGCGAATCCGGAAAGGTCCTTCCCGACATACGGCCATCGTAAAAAAGGTAACGGCCAAGGGTAATTCCCTCCTCGGTCAGTGGATTATCGGCTACAATGTTCAACTGACCGGGAAAGAACCTGGGGACCGATATTTTGTACGGTGTGGTCTGGAAGACATTGGTTTGAGCCGGTTTTTTATTGCATGATACCATGTAAAAGGAAAGAACCGCCAGCAATATGATCCCGTCAAACCTCACCCGGCCCAGGAATTCGCAGGTTGTCACCCGGTAACCGGCTACCGGGGTTTGCTCAATGCTGTCTGCCCGTTTTTTCATTTTCTCCTGTCTTTTTGCCTGGTATATGGTTTTACCGGATGACCTCTCCTTCAAAAACCCCCGTTCCATTGACACATGCCCTGTGCATCCCCTCCTGGTATTGCATGATACCACCGGGATAATTGTCAAAATCGAATGTTTCGATACCGTCAAACCAGCGGTCGACCTGCATGATACATTGCAAGCCCTGTACCTTGCCCCCGGTAATGACAACAGGGGTTTTCAGGGTGACAGGGAAAAAATTCTGGACATACGCCGTGATCGAATCCGGGTCGGGAAGTGTGGAACTGTATACCTGGCCGATACCCAGGTGGAACATGAATGGTTTCAGAACCGATCCGGCTGATGACCGGTACATCAGGTTCATCTTCATATAGTGATATCCTCCTCCAAGTATGTCGGGCCAGGCCATATCGCGCTCGGGGGGATCGGGAAAACGGTTTGAACGGTTTTTAGCTGCGTTTATCCCGAATGTAAATACCAGCGAATCATATTTTCCGGGGGGTATTCCGTCCTTCAGGGACCATTGCATGCTGCCCGGGATGCGACCGTCAATGTAATGAATACCGCTGTCGGATGTGAGTTGCAGGGTTTTCCCTCCATCATGATACAAACGGATGTCTGAAATAAAATACTGGAGGTCGGCAACCATGTATGGGTGCCCGGTAGCCGTGGTATACAGCAGGGTATCGGTCAGCAGCGGTCGTCCGCCAACGGTGTGACTGAATTCCATCCGGATTTTTCCAAACGGGCGGTATATTGTTTCCGACGGTTTACAGCAGCCTGCAACCTCAATAAGCAGAACAAAGAAAAATAGCCGGTTTTTCATGATAGTCTCCAGTCAATTTCATTAACGCCCTGTTCCCGCAATAAATTGTTGATTTTTGAAAAATGTCCGCATCCGAAAAAACCCCTGTGCGCCGACAAGGGAGACGGATGGACGGCTGTCAGGATAAAATGGCGTGAAGTATCGATCAGTGCTTTTTTTGCAATGGCGTAATTCCCCCAGAGTACGAAAACCAGCCCGCTTCGGCGTGCCGACAGCTGCCTGATGGCTTCATCGGTGAATTGCTCCCATCCGTGGTTCTGGTGCGAACCAGCCTGGTTCTGGCGTACGGTAAGGGTTGCATTGAGGAGCAGGACTCCCTGGTCGGCCCAGCGGGTGAGATCACCGCATTCAGGCGGCGGAATTCCAAGATCGGACTGCAGTTCCTTGAAAATATTTACGAGGGAGGGAGGGTGAGGGATGCCAGCCGGGACAGAGAAACATAACCCCTGGGCCTGCCCCGGTCCGTGGTATGGGTCCTGGCCTAACAATACTACCTTAACCCTGTCGAATGGCGTGTGATCAAATGCATTGAAGATCAATTTACCCGGAGGAAAAACAAGGTATTTCCCCTTTTCCCCGAGCAGGAACTCCTTGAGACTGATGAAATATTCTTTCCCAAACTCCTCCTGCAGCGCGAATTTCCAGCTGGCGTCCAGTACAGGATTGACTTTCTCCGTCATTTTATAAACTTTTTGACGTTGATAACTTTACACAATAAAATCTGAAATTGTTTGTTCATTACCTTATATAGCAGTACTTTTGCGTCATATTTCACTAATCATCAGAAGCAGACACCATGAAAAAAATACTTTTTATATTATTGGCCACTGTCCTTTTAGGTATTGTTTCTTCCTGCACATCCAACCAACATTGTGCTGCATATGGTGAAAAACAAAGGTACCAAATTGAGCGTCGCTAGAAGATCTTTTCCATTTGATTTTTTTCTGAATGGGAGGCTCCGGCTTCCCATTTCTTTTTTCTTTTGTACCTTTGTTCCCAGCTGATGCGACGTTCATGAAACGCTTCCACCTTATTTTCATCCTTGTCCTGGTAACCGCCGGAGGGTATTTTGCCCGTGGCCAGTCGGAGGCTGTGGCTGATACCACCCCCGAGAATGTGCTGCTTGAAAAACAATGGTGCATTGGTGCCATGCTGCATACCAACGGCTGGGGGCTGAAGTTCAGGAAAGGCAGGAATGTTACCGTACTTAGGCAGTTCATGTGGGAATTCGAGTTTTCCACCTACAAATCCCCCAAGGAGATCAGGAGTATCAATCCCAATTACTCCGATTCGCGCACCTTCATTTACGGGAAACTCAATTATGTATGGTTTTTGCGCGGCGGGTTAGGGCAGCAACATATCCTGAACCGTAAACCTTACTGGGGCGGGGTCCAGTTAAGCTGGCTCTATTACGGCGGATTTTCCCTGGCGGTAACCAAACCGGTATACCTCTACATCATTTACAAGCGCGATGGCTACCCGGATCAGTTCCGGGAGGAAAAGTACAACCCCAATACCCAACAAATCTACGATATCTTCAGCAGGGGCTCTTTTTTGTCGGGGTTCAACCAGCTTGGGTTTCACCCGGGCGTATACGGAAAAACCGCGCTTGACTTTGAATTCGGAACGAAAAACAGGCTGATTAGTGCACTCGAAGCCGGCATAACACTCGACTACTCCCCTATTCCCATTGCGATAATGGCCTACAATCCGAGGCAGAGTTTCTTCCTTACCCTTTATGTCAGTTTCATGTTTGGCAAACGGTACAACAAATATTAAACCGTAGCGAAAAAAACATATCCGGATTATCACCCGGTCAATAATTTCCACCTGTTATTAATCCCTTGCTGCCGTCACTGGTTTACAGAACATAATCCACTTCCAGGTGGTTCAATGTTTTTATTTCTCCCGACCGCAGTTCCAGCATCAACTGACCGAGGCTGTTTACTCCGATGGTCTTCCCCTCAAATTCCATTTCATCTCTTTTAAAGGTACGCCATGTTCTGTAACCAAGAAGCCGCCGGTCAAATTCCAGGTCTAGTGTGGAAGACCGACCTGACTTTAAACCTTGATAACGGCGGTCAAGGATCCTGCAAACCACTGCCAGTGCAACTTTCAGGTTTGTCTCCCGTTTCAGTAATCGGATAAGAGATTCCGGGTTGGGCAAAGAGTCTGAAAATATTAACTGGTTTATATTCAGACCTATGCCGACAACAGATGTGTTGAGTGTCATACCCATGATCTTATGTTCAATCAGGATCCCCCCTATTTTCATCAAACCGATGTACAGATCGTTGGGCCATTTGATGGTAAGATCGGGATGCGGGAACCCGGCAAGCATGACTTCCAGGAAATCAATTGCTGCCAGCGAAATCGCCTTGTTAAGCAGGAACTGCTGGTCAGCCGGAAGAAAAGCGGGTCGCAGGATGATCGAGAAGGTCAGGTTCTTACCCGGTTCACTCTCCCATGTGTGGTCGTGCTGACCGCGTCCGGCAAACTGTTCACGTGCCCAGATAACATCGCCATCGGTCACTTTTTTCTGCTGGTATAAAACGTTGGCCCATGCATTGGTCGAGTCAACCCGGTCTATCTCAATGATGTTTTTTCCGATCAAGGTTTCAAGAATTTTGGTGTTGTAAGAAGCGCCTCCGGCATTTCGCATTTCCGCAATATAACGGAGACCCAGCAGTGTTTAGTGTCGGATGAAAATGCAAAATGTTAAAAACTTTTCACTTTTATCCTATTACCTTTTGCGTTTTTTCCGATTAAGCAATAAAAAACATGGAAAACTACAAAAATCATATTCCAATCCGAAACTGGGCCGAAGATGACCGCCCAAGGGAAAAATTCCTGCTGAAAGGGCGCCAGAGCCTCAGTGATGCAGAATTGCTTGCCATCCTGCTTGGATCGGGAACCCGGCATGAATCGGCGGTTGACCTGGCAATGAAAATCCTGAGAAGTGCCGGAGACAACCTTGCAGAGTTATCCAAAATGAGTCTCCACGACCTCATTGCCTTAAAGGGCATCGGCCAGGCACGTGCAATGATCATTATGGCTGCCCTGGAGCTAGGCAGAAGGAAAAATGAATCGACTGTACTTTGTCGCCAAAGAATCAGTAGAAGCGGCGATGCCTGCGAAATCTTCAGAAGCGCAATGGGCGACCGTCCCTACGAGGAATTCTGGATCATCCTGCTCAACCGGGCGAACAAGGTGCTCCAGAAATGCAACATCAGCGAAGGTGGCATTTCAGGGACCGTGGTCGACCCGAAGAAAATATTCAAGATCAGCCTCGACCACCACGCCTCCTCGATCATCCTTGGGCACAACCATCCGTCGGGAGTTGTGACCCCCAGCGACGCGGATAACCGGATCACGAAAAAGCTCTGCGAGGCCGGCGCACTGCTCGACATTGCCGTGATCGATCACCTGATCCTCGGGGAAGACAATTACTATAGTTATGCGGATGAAGGAACCCTTTAATCAATTAAAAATTAAAAATTACTAGTTACGGGCCTGGTTCCGGAGGCTGGGCGTCATTCACCATTCAAGATTATTCAGGCCGGATCATCCAGGCGGGCGAAACGATAGCCGAGTTTGCTGAAATGTTCAAGGAACTTTGGCAGGGCATATTGAAGGTTGACAATTGCCTTGATGTTGTCGTGGAAAACCACGATGGAACCGTTATGGGTATGATCAAGGGTATTCTGCAGGCATTGTGGGGGGCTGGTCCTGCGGTCAAAATCACAGGAAAGGACCGACCACAGGATAATCCGGTAATCCTTTCGCAGCAGGAAAAACTGGGATGGGGTGATGCGGCCGTATGGAGGACGGAAAAGCGAACTTTTTACCAGGGAACTGCACCGCATCACATCGTCGGCATATGCTCCCGGCGCGGTTATCCACCCATTCAGGTGGTGGTAGGTATGATTTCCGGCGGCATGCCCGGAAAGAAGTATCTGTTCAAATATCCCCGGATACTTCCTGACATTGTCGCCAACAACAAAGAATGTTGCCGCGGCTCCATATTCGCCGAGAATGGAAAGTACCCCCGGGGTGACTTCCGGGATGGGCCCGTCGTCAAACGTCAGGTAAATCACCTTCTCCGGCCCGGGAAGATCACAAACAAGATGTTCCGGACTCAACCACCTGTAAAAAAACGGCGGAGTTACAGATATCATTGGTTCGCAGGTTGATAGACCTTGTCAATATACAGGTTGTAATATTTTTTCATGGCAGCATCCGTCACCGCCGCCTCCTTCTCCTGTTTTGCATCCGTTTGGGCCACCCCAAGGCGCTGAAGGGTAAACACCGCTTCCTGGATATTAATATCCATCGCTTTCAGGTCGGCATCGGGGAACGAAAAGTAATAAGCCAGCTGGCTGGTCATGTTGCTCCTGACCTTTGTAGCCAGGGTATTGGCCCTGCCGGTTGCACCGGTCTTATAATAATCATCAATGAGCGGCACGGTAAAGAAATCGTAGCTCACAGCCGATTCAGGCAACACCTCAAAACAACGGTCGGCGACGCGACGGGCCGAATCCAGTTTCCCCTCTTTGACCAGGGCATCGGCAAGCCTGCCGAAAAGCCCCCTGAAATTCATGACCATCCGGGCATTGGTCTCATCGATGTAAACTTTGGGATCGTTCATGTTTCCCCATTTGAACCTGTTCATCACATTCTCATACATCACGGCGGTATTCACTTCGCCGGTCTGACCGTCGCCGGTGATTGCTTTTACAGGTAGCAGACGGTATGCAAGCCCTTCCAGGTGAAAATACTTCTCCAGCCCGATGTAGGCATCGGTGCCTGTAGTCATTACAAAGTAAACCGGGCGTTTCCAGTTGTTGGTAGCGAGCAGGTCGAGGACCATCAGGTTTGCCTTTTCAACAGCATGTGCCTTGATCTCCCAGCGGACCGTATCGAGGCGGCCAGCCATGGATGGCGGAATGGCTCCTTCACGAAGGATTGAAGCAGGGTCACAGGTGACCATGAACTTCTTCGTTGGGAAATAATCGATCATTCCTGCCTGCTGTGTATTCATTTTCAGTTTGGTGTCATCCTGTGAGAGAATGCCGAACAAAGCCTTCACATCCACATATGTATTTTTAAGCCCCTCGTCTTCAATAAGATAAGTAACATCATGAGATCCCTGGCGGTATTTGTCATGGGGCAGTGAGAAGGGCACCGGGTCGGAATTGTAAGCTTTCCGTTTCATTTGGTCGATATACCATTCGGTGTTGAGCAGGCTCAGGTTTACCACGCGCACGTCGGTCCTGAATCCTTCTACCTCCTGGGCATACCAGAGCGGGAAAGTGTCGTTATCGCCATTGGTAAAGAGAATCGCACCGGGGGCACATGAGTTGAGATAGTTTTCGGCAACGGCCAGGGAAGTATAACGGTTTGACCGGTCATGATCATTCCATCCCTGTTGAGCCATCACTGAAACCACACAAAGCCCGAAAACAAGCGAAATTGCAAGTGCAATATTTTTCCCGGTAAGCCTGCCAAGCCAGCGTACCAGCTGGATGATGCCCAGCCCGATCCATATCGCAAAGGCATAAAAAGAACCCGCAAAGGAATAATCCCTTTCACGCGGCTGCGGTGAATGGGAGTTCAGGTATAAAACGATGGCAATCCCGGTCATAAAAAAGAGCAGGAAGATGACCCACGCGTTTTGTTTGTCATTCCTGACGGTAAAATACAAACCGATCAACCCGAGCAGCAGGGGCAGGAAATAAAAGCTGTTGTCTCCCTTGCTTTTGCGGCTTTCAGGGATGTCCTGGGAACCCAGCCGCATGCTGTCGATAAATCCGATACCACTCTTCCAGTTCCCGTCGATCTTGTTACCAAGTCCCTGGGTGTCATTCTGTTTTCCGGTAAAATTCCACATGAAATACCGGTAATACATGTGGACCAGCTGGTAATTCCAGAAAAAGGCCAGGTTCTCGGAGAAGGTCGGGACGTTCCGGGTTTCATTTCGCTCGCCCGTTTGTAATTCGATCGGAACGCCTTTCACATGGCCCCAACGGATATATTCCGATTCAAACCGTGATTCGGACTGGTCCCACATACGCGGGAAAATGGTGGTAAAACGGCTGTCGTAAACAGGAATAGACTTTTCACGTTTGTCGGTAATGACATATTTCCCTGATTTGAGATCTTTCGCATACACCGGGTTGCCGTCGGTCCGGTCAACCACGGGGGCATTGTAATAGGGCCCGCTGAGTAGCGGCCAGTCACCATATTGTTCCCGGTTGAGGTAGGCGAGCAGGTACATTGCATTTTCGGGGTTGTTCTCGTCGAGGGGCGGATTGGCATTGCTGCGGATCACAAGCATCAGGAACGAGGAATAACCGATTACGATAAAAGTGAAGGCAAGGATGATGGCATTCCACACCGGTTTGTCCTTTTTCCGGGTATAAAATAGGCCCCAAATGATGAGCCCGACCAGGAAAATACCATAGATGACCGTTCCGAAATTGAACGGGAGGCCAACGAAATTGACAAAAAAGAGTTCGAACAACCCTGCCAGTTTGATGATCCATGGGATGATCAGGTACATCACGATCGCCAGAATCACGATGGACAGAACAGCGGTGACCGCAAATCCCGTCCAGGTAGGTTTCGGATATTTTTTAAAGTAATAGACAAAGGTGATTGCAGGAATTGCCAGGAGGTTCAGCAGGTGGACCCCGATGGAAAGTCCCATCAGGTAAGCGATGAGGATCAGCCAGCGGTAAGCGTTTTTCTCATCCGCCTGTTCCTCCCATTTAAAAATTCCCCAGACGACAATGGCAGTAAAGAAGGATGACATTGCATAGACCTCCCCTTCCACGGCAGAAAACCAGAAAGAGTCGGTGAAGGTGTAGGCCAGCGAGCCTACAAGGCCTGCTCCCATGATCGTCCAGAGGCTGAACGGGGTCATTTCGCCCCTGCGGGTAACAATTTTTTTTGAAATCAGGGTGATGGTCCAGAACAGGAAGAGGATCGTAAACCCGCTGGCAAGCGCCGACATGGTATTGACCATCCGGGCCACATGGGCGAGGTTGCCGAAGGCAAAAAGCGAAAAGAACCGTCCGATCATCTGGAAAAGGGGCGCCCCCGGCGGATGTCCCACCTCCAGTTTGAAGGCAGTGGAGATATACTCCCCGCAATCCCAGTAACTCATCGTGGGTTCGGAAGTCAGGATATAGACTGCCGATGCAATAACGAACACCGCCCAGCCGAGGATGTTGTTGATCTTTTTATAACGCGTCATGAAACATGGCTTTGAAGCCTCGCAAAGGTAGGAAAAATAGAGACTATTTTGTATTTTTGCCCGGTATTGAAAAATCCAGAAACATGAACAAACTCGTATTGATTCGCCATGGTGAGAGCACCTGGAACAAAGAAAACCGTTTTACCGGATGGACGGATGTTGACTTGTCGGAACGCGGCATCAAAGAGGCCATCGAAGCAGGCAGGATACTGAAGCAGGAAGGTTTCGAATTCAAGATTGCCTTTACCAGCTATCTTACACGCGCCCTGCGTACGCTGTGGCTGGTGCTGGAACAGATGGACCTCCAGTGGATTCCCGTGGAGAAAACCTGGCGGCTGAACGAAAAACATTACGGCGTACTCCAGGGGCTGAACAAATCGGAGATGGCCGAAAAATATGGAGATGAACAGGTGCTGATCTGGCGCCGCAGCTATGATGTGAGGCCACCGGCGCTCGCCCTTGACGATCCACGGCACCCCAGGTTCGACCATCGCTATCATGACCTTGATCCGGCGGATATCCCGGCAACTGAGGCCCTGAAAGATACCGTTGAGCGGATTGTACCCTACTGGAAAAACCAGATGGAACCTGCGCTTGCCAAACATAAACAAATCGTAGTAGCCGCCCATGGCAATAGCCTGAGGGGAATCCTTAAGTATCTTAAGAATATTTCCGACCAGGATATTGTCGGTATCAACCTCCCCACCGGAATCCCTTATGTTTTTGAATTCGACGACCAGATGAAACTGCAGAAAGATTATTTCCTGGGAGATCCGGAGGTGATTAAAAAACTGATGGACGAGGTAGCCAACCAGGGGAAGAAAAAATGATCCTTCCCTGCATCTTCCCTGAACAGGGCGAGGGTGCCGGGACTTAAAAAACCAATATGGCAAAGCGCTGGGTAATTCCCGACATCCACGGATGTATCAAAACAGTTCAATCTATGGTCAACGATCTCATCAGGCCGATGCGCTCGGATGAGATTTATTTTTTAGGGGACTATGTCGACCGCGGTCCCGGTTCAAAAGAGGTGATTGATTTTATCAGGTCGATGCAGAGGGATGGATACAATGTCACTGCCCTGAAGGGGAACCATGAGGATTTCATGGTTGAACTTTACGACGCAGAAAAGAAATCGCTGAGTTCGTGGTGGTATAACTTCGGCAATAAAAAGCACAAAACCTGGCTTGATATCGGGGGAAAACCAACCCTTGCGAGTTTTGGCGTTGCCCATATCCGTGATGTACCCGAAGATTATATCGACTGGATGCGTAATCTTCCTCATTTCGTCGAACTGGATCAATTTGTACTTGTCCATGCCGGGCTGAATTTCAGGAACGAAGATCCCTACGAAGATAAGCGGTCGATGCTATGGCTGCGCGATTACGAAATAAAACCCGAAAAGATAGGCGGGCGGCGCATCATCCACGGACACGTACCGGTGAACATGGAACTAATCACCCTGGCCGTCAAAAACAAAATCTACAAGTTCATCGATCTTGACAATGGGCCCTATATTTCAGGAAAAGACGGGTATGGCAACCTGGTTGCGCTGGAAATCAATAGCATGGAGCTGGTCATCCAGTATAATATGGACCTTTGAAAAAAATACAGTTAATGCATTGTCTTCATTTTTTTTCATTCATTTTTATTAAGGCTTCCTTCAGCTTTTCTTCAACAGGCAGGTAGTTGAAATCGCGCCAGAAAACCCGGTCTTCTTTTCCAACAACCTGGTCCCAGCGCTGGTTTACCCCGGTGGATTTATCTCCCCTGAAGTTTTTAATCTTCTCCTCATCCCTTGAGGCGTCTGTCACCACGACGTCGTTCCGGTAGTCATACCTGATGGTTTTCCCGGTTGCCGGATTTTTAAAGGTCATCCAGTTATCGCTCCGGATGGTGCTGAGATAATAGTTGCCATTCCTGGCCGACCAGGTGGTGGTCCAGTCCATCAGCGGCATCTCCTCATACCATCCCGGCGTACCCCCGATGAAGTATGGCCGTTTGTATTTTTGTCTTTCATATGGTTCGAATGCCTCAAAACTGGGCTTCTGGGCGATTTTCAGCAGGGCGAAATCGGCAGCGTTGACAAAAATCTCCCCTTTCCACAAGGTCTCCTTTACCCCTTTTCTCTGGTCAAACCAGATATGGTAAAGCTTTCCGCCTTCGGGCCTCGACAATTCTTCCATCCTGAATGAGTATGAGGAAAAAAGTTTTTCATCCAGTACCGTATGATGATAGAATTCAACGAAATCGTTGATGAAATTGCATCCAAGACAGCCGGCACTTTTCCCTAGGTCGCCGATGGCATTGACAAGGCTTGTGTCGGAAACCACCCGCCCTTTAAGGAGCAGCGGGACATTTGACTGTTCATGACGTTCCTTTTCATTTCTCCTGTCATATGCCGTATATCCGGCCTTCATATCTTCGATGATCGCTTCGGTATATTCGGCAAGCCGGTTATTGAGGAATTTCCTTGACCGTATAAACGCGGTAAGAATTACGGGTGTGGAACCGTAATTTGCAGGGATATGAAGCACCACCTGGCGGATCACCTCTTCAGGCGTCAGGGACTTTATCTCAACCTCCGACAAATCGATTGCCTTCGGTTTCAGCCTGAACGCCAATGCCGATACGGATGTCGCAGGGATTTCTACCCTGGCAGTCACATACCCAAGGTAGGCAACCAGGAGGGTATCATGCGCCCGTCTTCCCGGTAGGTTCAACTGGAAGACACCGTCATCGTTGGAAACGGTTCCCGTGGTGCTGTTCTGAACCGAAACCTGTGCAAATGGCAGTCCTTTCCCTGTGACCGAGTCGGTAATGATCCCGCTCAGGGTCACCGTTTCCTGCGACATCATCGGGCAGACCCGGAGTGTAAGGAACACCATTAACATAGCCGATAGCCAGCCGGTAATTTTCATAAATTGAAGTTTTAACCTGCAACCAGGTTGAAATGCCAAGGATGGTCAATATAACATCATTTACCTTTCCAGCGTTCGTTTGCCCATGCCTGCTGCCGTTCGCGGTCGAGGAAAGTCCATGCAACGATCCTTCCCGACTTGGTGCCCTGTCCAACAGGGATGGTTTTGATCCCCGTTGCCTCCAATTTGTCGAGCGTCTCATATACGGGTTTCAGGTGCGATTGTTTTGAAATCAGTGCGGAGAACCAGAAACACGTTTCGGCGAAAAACTTGCTCTGCCGCACCATATCCTTCACAAACCGTTCCTCCCCGCCCTTGCACCAGAGTTCACTGCCCTGTCCCCCGAAGTTCCTGACAGGGACGGTGGTTCTTCCAGGGTTCAGGTTGTTCAGTTTCCTGAGGGTCCCCGATTGCGCTTCAGCAAGGGAGGCATGGAATGGCGGATTGCAGATGGCCAGGTCGATGACCTCCTCCTTTTGGAGTATCCCGAAAAAAATATCGTTTGGCTGATCCTGGAGCCTAATTTCAATTTTACCGGCGAGGACAGGATTTGCTGCAACTATCTTCTCGGCCGAAACAATGGCCACAGGGTCCGTTTCTGAGCCGATGAACGACCAGCCATATTCCAGCGTACCGATCATCGGGTAAATGCAATTGGCCCCGACCCCGATATCAAGGCACCTGATACCCGGGCCGGTCGGGATCACGCCAAAGTTCTTGCTGCATAGCAGGTCGGCCATGTGGTGGATGTAATCGGCCCTGCCCGGGATGGGCGGACAAAGGTATCCCTCCGGGATATCCCAGCTGCCAATGTTGTAAAAATGCATCAGCAGTGCCCGGTTCAGCATCATCACGGCTTCGGGATCGGAGAAATCGATGGATTCGTCGTTGTATACATTCAGCCTGACAAACGGCAGCAGGGCCGGGCAGGTATCGGTAAGCTTCCTGAAATCATAGCGTTCGCGGTGCCTGTTCCGCGGGTGCAACCTCGCTTTTTCCTTCGGATGTTCCCTCTTCTCTTTGAGCATGCAACTTGGCTTTATTTCCAATATCGTCCGAAGGTACAAATAATTCTTAAAACCGGGGAGCCCGGCCGGTGGGCCCCCGGTTTGCCGGGAATTTTTAACTGGCGAAACCATGAAACCAGTTTAATCTTCCAGCAGCAGAGGTTTGATCGCTGATTCATCCACCAGCGTCAGCAGGTTGGTCGTAAGGTTCTCACGTGTACCGAAATACGACTGGACAATCTCCTTGGCCACCATGGTCGGCCCGGTGGTCATGGTTGCCCTGAAGGATGAAAACCTGTAATTCGCGGGGTGTTCAATAGCGCCATGCCGCCAGGGATTCTGGTTCACGTACCTAATCATCTCCAGCAACCCCGGGGTTGTCCGGATCTCTTTGCGCTTCAACTTGAATTTGAAAAGTTTCCCATCTTTTTCATTGTGCCTGTTATGGCCTTTTGAATAGCTGTTAAAGAGCAGGGCAAAGGGTTTGTAAAGACTTCCGGCAGCATCCTCGCGGATCCGGATGAGAAAATGCAGGTGATCGCTCAGCAGGCAGTAGGCATAGGTTTCCGCGATGGGACAAATATGCGCCTGGTAAAGTTTCAGGAAGAAGCGGCAGGCCTCCTCGTCTTCAAACAGCGGATCGCCGTTTTTGGCCCGGTTGTATATGTGATAATACTTTCCCGGTTCAAGCAGTGTCGTTTTCATAATGCGGTTTTACTGCTTTATCGGGTTTGGAAGGAAAGGTGAAAGGATTGTTGATAACTTTTGTGCAAAGCCTGTCTGCCAGTGGTGAACATTGTAAGGCAACCTTATGGTCTTCAGCCATGGAGGTGCACACCAAAAGGCATCTGCGGATAAATAGCTACACATGTTCAGATGGGAATTTTAACCCTGTCCCGAAATTACTGAAATCCCCTATCCCGGAATGTCGACAAAAACAGTCGCCATCAAATTGGGTAAGGAGGCTTCGGCGGACCAGGAATTGATCAAAAAAACGATAACTTTGCACCCTGGCTGTCATGCGTACTGGCCTGGTCAATATGGAAAAACGTAACCTGGAGCCTTTGATGATCCTGGCAGTAACCGGGATTTTTTTGTTTGTTCTTGTTACCGGGTTTCCCGGACTTTTTGAAGGGCAGCACCGTGTCACCGCTGTGACAGCCTCTCCTTCCCCGGTACCGCTGGAGAAACCGGCCGTAACAGCCGAAAATGACGATACCCTCCAGTCACTGGCGAGAGACCGGGATACCACCGCAAATATTTTTACGGGGCTGGAACCCTTCTTCCAGGCAATCAGCCATATACAGACCGACCATGCCGTGCTCCACATCGCCTATTTCGGGGATTCGATGATCGAGGGCGACCTGGTTACCCAACCATTGCGTCGGAACATGCAGCGAAGGTTCGGCGGCAGCGGCATCGGCTTCATCCCCCTCACCTCGCCCCAACCGGGTTTCAGGACCACCATCAGGCAGACATTCAACGACGACTGGACGGTGTATTCCTTCGTTCACCCTGGAAAAACACAGGGGGTCACACCCGGCATTTCAGGATATGTTTACATCTCGGGGGCAGGAGCTGAAACAAAGTACGAATCGGTACCGGGATATGGCAAATTCCGCAAGGCTGACATTCTTTACGGCGGACAGAACGAAGTTACGGTCAAGGTGGCCACCGATACCATTACAAGGGTTTTATCGCTCATCCCCGACCAGGGAAAGGCCGTGTCGGACCTCAGCGTGACGATTGATTCCGTTTTTTCGGTTTTCGAACTTCGGGTGACCAGCAGCAAACCCGGGCTGCTATATGGGGTCAACTTTGAGAACGGACCGGGCGTTTACGTCGACAATTACGCTTTCCGGGGGAACTCAGGTCTGCCGCTTAAAAACATTCCACCCGATGTGATTGCAGGGTTCAATAAAAAGCTCAGCAACAAACTGCTGATCATTCATTACGGTTTGAATGTATATACGCCGGGCATTGAGGATTATCATTGGTACGAGGCCGCCATGGTGAACGTGATCAGGCATGTCAAGGAATCTTCCCCTGGTTGCGCCATCCTGATGATCAGCATGCCCGATCGGAGTGCCCTCATCTCGGGAGAATATTACACCCCATCCGGTCTGCCTGAATTCATCCGGCTGCAGCAGCGGATCGCAAATTCGGAGCACGTGGCCTTTTTCAACCTTTACGCTGCCATGGGAGGTGCCAACAGCATGAAGCAATGGGTGGAAGGGAGTCCGAAACTTGCCGGCGACGATTACACCCATCCCAACGGGGCCGGAGCCTCCCGAATCGCCTCACTGGTTTATGATTTCCTGATGAAGGGGTATGACCGGTTTCAACATTGTACCGATTCGATCGCATACACCAGCCAGCCCAAACCCCTGCTATGATCCTTACCCGATACATTTGGATTATTTGTCTCGCCGTCTTCTCTGCACATTCCTTTGGACAGGATACAGCCGTAATCCTGGAACCACTGCCACAATTCGACTCGCTTAAACTGCTG
This sequence comes from uncultured Bacteroidales bacterium, assembly GCA_903845055.1. Classification (GTDB taxonomy): domain Bacteria; phylum Bacteroidota; class Bacteroidia; order Bacteroidales; family FEN-979; genus CAIVAT01. Next base: position 68,915 of record CAIMWF010000046.1, read on the forward strand.
TACCCGTTTCTGAAAATTGACGCCAACCGCATCCAGGGAGAAAGCCAGTCGCTTCAGCCATTTTTTGACAAACTCGAACGGATTCATAATGGAAGCCGCGAACAGGCGGTTGTGGTCCACCTCGGCGATTCGCATGTTCAGCCGGGGGTGATCACCATGCCTCTGCGCGAATGGCTGCAATCAAACTTCGGTAATTCCGGCCGGGGTATGATATTCCCGTACCGGCTTGCAAAATCGAACGGGCCGGCAGGTTATGTCTCGCATTGCGATACTCCATGGATATATAGCAGGAATGCATCACCCAAACATATTCTGCCAACCGGGATCGCCGGATTTACACTTTGGTCGGCAAACCCTTCTGCCACCTTCACGGTGGAATTCACTACTCCGTTGTCCGGCCCGGGAGATACAACCCTCCTGACGATTTTTCACGCAAACAGCGACAGTTCTTACTTCCTTTCGGTCTCGAATGATATAAACGGGCATGCATATCCTGTGGCGGATTCGACAAAACCGGATCATACCACCCTTTTGCTCGACGACCAGCCGCAAAAAATCCGGATCAGGGCTGTTAAACAAAAGGAATCGCAAAAATCGGCAACATTGTACGGGATGACTCTCGGGTTGCTAAAACCGGGTGTGGTGGTGCATACCATTGGCGTAAACGGGGCCATGTTCAGCAGTTACTCCGAATCTGAGCACTTTGCCGGACAACTGGCGCTGCTGAAACCCGACCTGCTGATCCTTTCGCTTGGCACCAACGAAGCATTCGGTGTAAAAGGCTGGTCGGCCGACAGTTTTAGCGCAAGCATCGACTCCCTGGTGCGGCAATTGCTTCAGGCCGCTCCGGGTGCATCCATCCTTTTCACAACACCGCCGGGCATCTACCAGGCAACCCGGAAAAGGCGGCATACCAGTTACAAGCCAAACCCACTGGCAAAAAAGGCGGGTGAAATCATTTCAGGATATGCCGTAACACATGGGATGGCGACCTGGGACTGGTATACCATCATGGGAGGCACAGACGGGATGGCAAAATGGAAGGCGAAAAAATTGACCGACAAGCGGTATATTCATTTTTCCGGAAAAGGGTATGGCATCCAGGGGGTGCTGTTCAGGGAGGCATTCATCGGCGCATGGAAGAAATCAGGTTACGGAACTATTAAATAATTAAATTCAGCAGACAGGCTATGACCGATCATGCGGGTACGATTCACGCGTTCATGGAGTGGCTTTCGTCATCGGTATTCTACCAGCCGGGCAATCCAGTCTTTTTCACCGGTACTTTTTTTATCTGTTTTTTTGCGCTTTTTTTTGTTTTTTACGCCCTTGCCGGGCAAACCGAACGCGGCCGCACATGGGTGATCCTGGCATTCTCGCTCTGGTTTTACTACAAGTGTTCCGGATGGTTTGTACTGGTCATCCTCGCCTCGGGCATGCTCAACTATCTTGCCGCCCTGAGGATAACCTCCTGCTCAGGCCCTGGCGCGACGAGACGATGGCTGACAGCCGGTGTTCTCGGGAATCTGGCCCTTCTGCTCATGTTTAAGAACACCGCCTTTTTCATCCAGTTTGCAAACCAGTTTTCATCAGGTCAACTTACCATCGGGACGATCCTCTTCCCGGCGGGGATTTCATTTTACACCTTCGCTAACCTGAGCTACCTGTTCGATGTCAAGAAGGGTGCGCTGGTACCCGAGCATTCCATGGTCCGCTATCTCGCTTACATTACTTTCTTCCCCGTGGTGCAGATGGGACCGATTGAGCGGGCGAAGAACTTTCTCCCGCAGCTTTCACTCCCGTACCGGCTTTCCCGCGAGGATATCGCGGAGGGATTTTTCCTGATCCTGTCGGGGGCACTCAAAAAAATGGTGATCGGTGATTATGTGAATCTTCATCTGGTTTCGCAGGTCTTCAGCACTCCTGAACGTTACACCGGGATGGAAAACCTCGCAGCACTGCTGGGATATTCGCTGGTGATCTATTGCGATTTCAGCGGTTACACCGACATGGGTCGCGGCATCGCCCGATGGATGGGGTTCAACATCCAGGTCAATTTCAATTTACCATACAGGTCAGAGAGCATCGGTGAATTCTGGCGACGGTGGCATATTTCCCTTTCAAACTGGCTTCGTGATTACCTGTTTCTGCCACTGGCCTTTCGTCTTTCGCGGATGCTGAAAAAGGAATATCTTATTCGCGGGAAATACCTGCGCAACGACCTGTTGATCTTCAATATCTCGTCCCTGGTGACCTTCACGGTATGCGGACTCTGGCATGGCTTTGGGTGGAACTTCATGATATGGGGGTTGATGCACGGTGCAGCCCTTGCCACGCAACGAACCTGGAGTTATTCGACAAAGGCATTCAGGAAAAAGAGAGGACCGGTATTCAGGAAAAGCGGAAAAATCGCAGGTTCGCTGCTGACCTTTCTGTTTGTCACCTTTTCCTGGGTGTTTTTCAGGATGAGCACCCCGGCGGGGAGTTTTACCGTACTTACCCAGATTGCCACCAATTTTTACGTGCGCGGATTCATGGTATTCCTTGAAGCTTACTACGCGGTATTGCTGATGATCATGACCGGGTACCTGTTCCATTACATGCCTGTGCGCATCATGGACGGAATACGTAAAAGACTTATTCCCCTTTCCTGGCCCTGGAAAGCAGTCATTGCAATCTGCATGGTGACCCTCATCCTGTATTTTAAAAGCCAGGGCCCGGCCATGCCGATTTATATCCGGTTTTAGTGTTTCCGGCCGTTTTAAATAATTCCGGGTTTGTAAACCACCCCGAAATTTTTTTTCCCGTCAATCTCGATCCGTATCGGGTGGTCAAACCGGACATGGCGGATAAATTCATCTTCGGTCAGTGCCGGCTGGCTGTCGAGGTAGCCGACATCGTAGAAACCATCATGAATAAAGGGATTGATCGTAAAATAGCCAACACGGAAGGAGGTCAGGTTCTGGAAAAAGTGGGTGCCCTGGCTCGGATCTATCCTGTAATTGTCGAGCCCCGATTCAACGATGACCCGGGCGGCACTGATTTGCGGCCATTTGACAGGAATGCCCAGCCAGGGATCGCTTGATCCCCATCGCCCGGGCCCTACGAGCACATAGTTTCTTTTTTCCAGGAGGAACTGCCCGTTCAGGATGTCGAGCCGCCGGGCAATCTCCATGCTTTTCGAGGCGTCGAAGACATCGGGCTTTATATATACAAAATCGTGAATCCCCTTGATGATCCCGTTTCCGAGTGCGGAATTCGAAATAAGCAGGGCATCTTCGTTACGGATGGTTTCGGGCTTCAGGTTGATTGTTTCATCCCTTCCCGCGATGGGCCTGATTTGCAGTAGGCTGAAAACCTTCGGCTGGCCTTTCGGCATATCGAGGTTTACTGCGAACTCGATTTCAACCGGTTTGTTCATTTCACGCTGCCCGATCTCGAGCACCTTGCATAAGATTTCGGCAAGCGGGAATGTGCCGTGGTTGAGCAACGGGGAAAAGGTGACGACCCGCTTCCCGTCGCCGAGAACGCCGTCCTTCAGCTGGTGGCTTTCGTAGTCGAAGGTGGAGGCCACCAGCCTGAGTGCATGATCATTTTCGGCATCCCTGATGCGCAGTTTCATCAGGTTTACCGTGTCATCGGTATCGGGCAGGAAACTCTCAGGGCGGAGGTCGAGGGCAAAAAAGAATTTCTGGGTTTCACTCAGGGCAAGCTCGGGAGTGGAAAGCTGCAGGATTTTTTTCGGGTATTTTGGCGAAAAACGGATCCCGTTGCCACCATCCACGATGTATTTTCCCAGCCCGAAGGCTATGTTCGCAATGCCGTCTTCTGGTTTTTCGGGGGCGATCGGGTAAAAATTGATCGACCTGGCCACACCGGAAATGGCCGGGTAGAAGCGATCGTCGTACTGGCGGCCGGTAACCTCCTGCAACACGATGCCCATCTTTTCCTCGTCGATCATGTTGAGCGTCGCAGCCATATAAGCCTTGCTATCCCTGAAATAGGCCGAAGCATAGACACTTTTGATGGCCTCGCTCAATTTGTCGATCATGACCCGTTCGTTGAACTTGATATTCGGGATCATGTACGTCGAATAAATACCAGCAAATGGCTGATAATGTGAGTCTTCAAGCAAACTGGAAGACCTGATAGCAATGGGATTGTTGATGCACGAAATGAACCTGTAGAGGTCTTCATGGATCCTGAAGGGCAACCTTGATTTGACAAACCTGGTGAGGATCTCCTGGTCGCTACGATCGGAAAGGGCGAATTCAAAGAGGTTGTTTTCTTCCATGAATTCATCGAAGATGTCGGTCCCCAGTACCACGGTTCGCGGGATGGTAATCATGACATCCTCATAGTGGTTTGTAAGGCGGTTGCGCTTGATCAGTGAATCGAGAAAGGCCAGTCCCCTGGCTTTACCGCCGATGGAACCCTCGCCGATACGCGCGAACTGGAGGTATTCATCGTACCGGTCCCGGTCGAAATCAGCAATCACCCCTTTGGCCTTGTTGATGCGGAAGGCCGTAATGGCATCGAAAAGGTAACGCTTTGCCTCATCCATATCATTGGCAAAGGCATTCACCGATACTTCGCGGAACATCTCGGCGATAGGGAATAGCGCCCTTGCATTGAGCCATTTTGAAAAGTGGTTGCGCTGCATGTGGTAGAGCAACGAGTCGTCAGGAATCTCGAAAATTTTGTCCTGCAGCGATTTAAGGTCGACGGCACGGGTGATCTCGCGACCGTTTGCAGGGTCGATGAAGATGAAATCGCCGAATGAGAAATACTCGGTGATGTAGTTTCTCAACTCGATCGACAAGGTTTTGGAATTCTTGTTCAGGAAACCAACCTTCATCTCATGTGCCAGCGATTCATACTCGGTGTCGGTCGACTGGAACAGCACCGGCATGTATTCGTCCTCGGCCCTGACCCGCTCGACAAACTTGATCCCGGCGGTTTTGTCAGTTTCGCCAGCACGCATGAAGGAGATATCGGTGATGATCCCGAGGAGGTTGCTTTTATATTTTTCCCACATGTTCACAGCCTCTTCGTAATTTGTGGCCAGGAGGATCTTGGTCCTGCCACGCATCCTGAGCATTTTGTTATGCTCGTTCAACCCCTCGGCCATGAACGTTTTTGACTGTTTCAGCAGGATTTTATAGATGTTGGGAAGATAGGATGAATAAAACCTGATGGAATCCTCAACCAGCAAAATGGCCTGCACCCCTTCCTTTACATCCTGGTCGATGTTCATTTTGTCTTCGATCAGCTTGATGATCGCAAGCAGAATGCCCGCATTGCCCAGCCAACTGAATACATAGTCGATGGCGCTCAGGTCCTTTTCGGCAAGTTTCAGGTTGACCTCCCGTGAAAAAGGAGTCAGTACGACGATCGGGATTTTGGGGTATTTTTGTTTGATTCGCATCGCGATATCAAAAGTGTCGGTCTTTTCAATATTCAGCATCGAGATAACCAGCTCGATCCTTTTGTCTTCAAGCACCTCGAAGGCCTCCTCTTCCGAAGTCACCTTGATGAACTGTGGCGGATAACGAAGGTTGAGGGAGACATACTCCATGAAAATGGTCTCGTCGATCCTGCCATCCTCCTCCAGCATGAACGAATCGTAGGTGCTTGAAATCAGGAGGATCTGGTATATCCTCCGCTTCATCAGCAGGTTGAAGGAGGTATCGATGAAATAGTATTTCTTCGGGTTTAGAACATTCTGTAATGACGACATGGGAAAGACTTTACGCAGCTCAAAAATAAAAATCTTTTGCGTGCCCGGCCCCCTTTTTTTTGAGGAATGCGTTCTCGCGGAATTTTGTATTTTTATCTGCAAAATATCCTGCATGGTCAACAAGAAATCTCCCGGTCCGAAAACTGCCAAAAAGAAAACAGGGATTGTAACAGCCCACGCCCCGGTCTTCGGGGTCAACTATTACCTGGGATTTCTCCTGGCGCTGGTAGCTTTCCTGCTTTATGCCAATGGAATCGGCCATGGTTACCTGCTCGACGATTCGGCAGCCGTGACCGACAACAATTATGTACACCTCGGCATCCAGGGAATCCCGAAACTGCTGACCACCGATTTCTGGCATTTTTCAGCAGTGAGGCTGGGATACTATCGTCCGTTACCCTTAATCACGTATGCCATTGAATACCAGTTTTTCGGACTTTCTCCACATCTCAGCCATTTTAATAACGTCCTGTTGTTCTCGATCGCCGTCTTTTTTGTCTTTTTACTGCTCAGCAAAGTGTTTTCGGGATTCAACCCTTTGTATGCCTTTGCAATCACCCTGCTTTTTGCTGCCCATCCAATCCACACGGAGGTTGTAGACAACATCAAGGGCAGGGATGAATTGCTGAGTTTTCTCAATACCATCGCTATGCTTTGGTTTGCCCTGCGGTACACCGAAAGCAGGAAGACCCTGTTCCTGGTCATCAGCCTGGTGCTGTTTTACCTTGCCCTGATGTCGAAGGAGAGTGCCATCATGGGGATCATGCTCATCCCTCTTGTATACTGGTATTCCGGCGAAAAGTCGGTGAAAGGGCTGGCCCTTAAAATCCTGCCCTACCTGGTGACCATTTTGCTGTTCTTTATCATGAAAAACCTGTTGTTTGAAACAAAAAACCCCGTGGTCCCTGCCGATCCTGTCAATTACCCCTACACCGCCGAGCTGGTAAGATATTCATCTGCCTTCATGCTGTTCCTTTTTTTTATCAGGATCCTGGTTTTTCCGCACCCGCTGCGGTACGATTACTCCTACAACCAGATCCCCGCCGTAGGCTGGGACAGCCTCCTCGCCCTGTCGGGTTTTCTGCTTTTTGCCGGGCTCCTGGTATACACCATCCTTGAAGTCAGAAAAGGGAGCAGGGTCGGTTTCGCCCTTGCCTTTTTCTGCATTACCCTTGTTCCGTCGCTGACCTTCATCATAACGCGTGGGGGGATTTTCGCTGAACGCCTTTTATTCTATCCTTCCCTTGGATTTTGTTTCATTATAGTACTTTTCCTGGAAAAGATCACCCGGTCTGATTTTTCGCATCCCCTCCCTGCCATACCCGTTTCAATGAAAGGATACCTGTTTATGGCCCCGCTGGTCCTGGTTGTGTTTTCACTTTATGCCTTCAAGACGGTTGACCGGAACAAGGCCTGGAATGACCGGTTATCGCTGTACGGATCAGATATAAAAACCGGCAGAAACAGTGCACAAAACCAATTGCATTATGGTTCCTACTGGCTCAGGATGGCGAATGACGAGAAGGATTCAACAAAAAAGGCACAGTACCTGGGCAACGGGCTTACAGCATTGCGACAGGCCGTTTCCATTCTGCCGGGTTTCGGAGATGCGTTATACTGGATCGGGTACGGTTATGAGATCAAAGCGGCAGCGCATCCCGACATAAAAACCATTGATTCGGCGCTCTATTATTATAATTACGCGGTTGAAAGGGCACCGACACAATACATGGCCTATTACCACCTTGCCAACATTTATGAATGGCTGGGCAGGTTCGATGTGGCCTCCTATTATTACAACAAGTCGCACGAAATAAGCCCTGAGTATCTTCCTGTCGCCAGGAAAATAACCGAAATGAAGGAAAAGAGAGGCCTTGATGTGCGGTCCAATCCTTTGATAAAACAGGTCACCTTTTAACCCCGTTGGCGGCTGAACCAGGTATGAACCCAGACCATTTCCACGTGCCTGTTTCCTGGTTTTAAATATTCCCTGCATGGCATTCCTGATGTACTGTTCCATCCCCTTTAATCATTACGGTTGCCAGATTCCAGGAAACTGACAGGGCTGTGAAGCCTCTTCCATTTTCTCCTGTACCCGGGTATTCAGTTCCCGGCAATTCCACCACTCAGCTTGCGCAAAGGTTGGGATGACCTCCAGCCTGCCACACACCAACACCCGGAGGGGTTCTTCAATTCATTAAAAAACCCGGGAGACGGGCCAATGGCCGAACCTCCCGGGTTGCAATCAGTAAGCCGGATGTTTACTTTGTAAAGACCATTTTATTGACCTTTTCGTGTGTATCCGTCGATCCGTCAAAGATGATTTTGTAAAGGTAGACACCAGGGGCCATGTTTAGATCCGCAGGATTGATGACAATGGTATGCGATCCCGCTTTTTCCTGCTGATCCACCAGGGTACTGATTACTTTTCCGTACAGGTTGGTCAGGACAAGCCTGGCATGGCCTGTTTCGGGCAGGTTGTAAACAATGGTGGTAGTCCCTGCAAACGGGTTCGGATAGTTGTACAAGGATATGTCCCCTGGTCCTCCCGGTGTCATAACATCAGCCATTTTCAGGTTGAAATCATCATATGGTGTGGCAAGGATATCGGCAAACTCGCTTCCCGGTTTGATGGCGAACACCTGCGACGGTTCGGTTATCTTATTCCGGACCCTCATGTTGAGTCCGAGGATCAGATCACCCGAAGCCACCTTCAGCGGCTTGGTATCTGCCCATGCGACGGAGATTTTTCCATCGGCAAGGGCGTACTTCATTCCTTCAAGTTTGCTGTCGACATCGATCACCTCGTATTTTTCCCGGTCGTAACCAAGGAAGAGGGTCATGGCGCCGAGATCGGCATCCTTGCTGCTGCGGATGTTGTATACAAAGGGCTCACCCACGGGAACAGTCATCAGGCCATCTTCAACGGTTGAGAGGGATTTGGCATCCTTGAAACCTTCGGGCAGATAGGAACCATTGACGTCGCCAAAACAGAGGATGGTGAGGTCTTTGGTTACAGGAGCACCGGAGATGTCAAACGTCTTCTCCGAAATGGCCCAGTCGCCCGCCGGGTAAGACGCGATCGATCCAACAGTACGCAGTTTGATGTAGAGGGCATCGAGTCCGGAGATGGTATTGCTGGCGTTTACATCGGCCACAATAAGCCGCAATCCGGTCAGAGGCGGAGTAAAGGCACCGATGGTGGTAAGTTGCACGATAAGGGCGTCGGTCGCATTGTTCCCGCCCCATGTTCCGTTGTAGCTTCCTGTAATCTTGTAATTCGTTCCGTCAGGAACATCGCTGAAGGCATAATACCCCGGTTCACTGTTTTGCGGGTTGTTGATGGTTACCGTCGTCCCCATGATCACGTTGGCCGAATTGCGCAACTGGACTGTCACACCGTTCATTCTTGTGGCGTAGGAGTTGTCGTAGGATACATAACCAGAAACGGTAATGTTGGTACCGGGCAGGAGTGTAACAGGATAGGTAGCCGATCCGGTACAACCGTTGGTCTCGTAAACGGTCACAGATCCACATCCGCAAACAGGATACGGTCCCCAGGTCACCATGATGCAGCTCGTTCCCTGTCCCGAAGTTATGCTGCCTCCCTGGATAGCCCAGGAATAGAGGTGTCCCGGGATGTCAGGGGTGCAGTACTGTGAGCTTGGCGGCCCTGTGAATGCCTGGGCAGGACCGGTGATTACCGGAACCGGTGCCTGGGTTGTCACAATCGGGATGAAAGTGGTGAGAACGCAGGGTTTCGAATCGGTGACTGTCAGCCAGACTTTGCCGCTACCGCAGCATGACCAGGCTACTGTGATTGCAATCTGGTTCTGACCCGAAAGGATCGTACCTCCTTCAACAACCCACTGGTATGTTACCGGTCCGGTGTAACTGCCGCCTACGGTTGCAGTGTACACCTGGGTCGGGTATGGCGGGGCAAGCGTGCAGCAAACTGCACCCACCCCGGTTATTCCGATGGACCAGGCCGGGGGCTGCGTGATGACATACGACCCGCTGGCGAAGCAGGAGTGACTGTCGGTTACCGAAACCGAATAGGTTCCGGCAGATAAACCTGATACATCCTGGGTTGTGGCCCCGGTGTTCCATGCATAGTAGTACGGGGGCGTTCCGCCGCCGGCCGACAAATCTATACTTCCGTTGCTGTAAGTATAGCATGATACATGCGTAAGTGTGGCGGCAATGGTCAGTACTTCAGGTTCGGTGATCATGTAGCTGGTAGTGGCAACACACGAGTTTGCATCGGTCACTGTTACCGTGTAGGTCCCGACAGTAAGCGATGTCGCAGTCGGGGCGGTCTGGGTGTTGTTCCACAGATAGGAATAGGCCGTCGCCCCTCCTGTTACACTAACCGTAATGGTGGCATTGTTCCCGCCGTGACACAAGACATCGGTATGACCAACAACCGTAACGACAATCGGTGCCGGTTCGGTAATGGTTACTGAAGCGGTTGCCTGGCATGAATGCATGTCCGTAACAGTCACCGCATAGGTTCCCGCAGTAAGTCCGCTCGCAACCGTAGAAGTTTGTGCCGGTGCAGTACTCCACAGGTAATAATAACCAGATGTCCCTCCCGCGGCACTTACAGTTGCATCTCCATTGTTCCCGCCATGGCAGAGCACGTTGGTATGTGCAATGATCGTGGCTGAAAGCGGCGCTGCAGGTTCGGTGAGGGTCGCCATGGCCGTGGCGGTACAAAAGTGTGCATCGGTCACGGTTACCGTGTAGGTGCCGACAGTAAGTGAAGTGGCCGTCGTCGTAGTCTGGTTGTTATTCCATAGGTAAGTGTATTCTTTTGTTCCTCCCGAAGCACTCACGGTCATACTTCCATTGTTGCCCCCGTGACAGAGGATATTGGTCTGCGCTATGACTGCAGCGGTAAGGTATTCTGCAGGCTCCGTGATCGTTGTGCTTGCAGTTCCCTGGCAGCCATAACTGTCGGTCACGGTAACCGCATAGGTCCCGGCAGTTAAACCGGTCGCTGTTGCCGTAGTCTGTGACATGGCATCATTCCACCTATAATGATAAGGAGGTGTTCCGCTTGTCACCGTAACTGTCACCGATCCGTTACTGAATCCCCGGCAGCTTACATTCGTCACCACCGATGCGGTAGGCACAGGATTAAGGTGAATGGTCAGCACCATGGCATCGCTTGTGTTCGGACAGGGTGAATTGGCGGTCAGTGACATCGTCAGAATAACACTGCCGGCAAGGATATCAGCCTGGCTTGGCGTATATACCGGGTGGAGAATCTTGTTGTTGTCAAAAGTTCCCGTTCCGGAAGTGGTCCAGGTCAGATCACCGTAATAGGAAGCTGAGGAGCCGGTTATATGGTAGCTGAACCCCTGGCAGATCATATCGTCGGGTCCTGCATTCGCAACCGGGACTCTCACAATGCACAGTTTCATCACGTCAGTGACATCGCCACAAGGCGGATAACCTGTAACATGCAATGTCAGATAAACACAACCGGCTGCGATATCGGCAGCACTCGGAATGTACACCGGGTTCAGAATATGGATATCGCTGAAGGTTCCCGTTCCGGATGTCGTCCAGTAGAAACTGGCATAGTTCGTGGCGGTCGCGTTGCATATATAACTGGTGGAAGACTCACAGATGATGGCATCCTGCCCGGCGTTGGCTGTCGGGGCAGGCTGTATCGTAAGGATCATTTCATCAGAAAGGTTTGCGCACGGGGCATTGCCGCCGGCAGTGAGAGTCAGGTGAACATGACCAAGTGCCTTGTCGGCGGTTCCAGGTGTATAAATCGGGTCAAGGGTTGCGGCATTGTTAAAGTAGCCGTCGCCGGAGGTCGTCCATAAAAGGGAACTGTAGGTTCCAGCAGTGGCGGTAGCCGTCATCAGGTAGGTGGACCCTTCACAAATGGTGGCATCAGAACCGGCATTGGAAACAACCGGTGGTATGACGGATACAGTTGCGCATGATGAGGTCAGGACATCGCAATTGTACAATGCCTGCGTGATGATCACCCTGAAGCTCGTGGTTGTGTTGATTGCCAGCGCATTGTAACTGCTGCTGTTGGCTCCCGGAATGTTGTTCCAGTCTGTTGGATTGAGTGAACAACTGGAGGCGCTCTGCCACTGGTATGTCAACCCATTCACACCGGCTGTTGCCACAACGGTCATCAGGTGGTTTGAACCACTGCAGACAATCGCGCCGACAGGTTGTGATGTGATGATCGCGCTGGCTTTGAACTCAACGGTTGCCTGGTCCGAAACGGTCCCGCAGGGATCATTACCGGTAGCAGTAAGGGTGAGGGTTACAAAACCGATCTGGCCCGGTGCCGGTGTATAAGTAGGCGTCAGGTTGTTTAAGGCATTGGTCAGCAACCCAGGTCCGGGTGCAGTCCATACAAAGGAAACAGCATTTGTCACGCTGGCAGTGCCAGCAGCAACCGTGAACGGATGTCCTTCGCACATGGTGCCGTCAGGACCGGCTTCAACAACCGGGCGCGGAAGAATTGTCAGTACCATCGAACTGATTGCATTTGCACAATTTCCCAAACCGTGAGCAGTCAGGGTGAGGGTAACTGTTCCGGCTGTGATGTCAGACAGACTTGGTGAATAGGTCGGGTGCAATGTATGGCTGTCGTCAAACAAGCCATTACCGGTTGTTGACCAGTCCAGGGTGGCAAAGTTGGTGGCAGATGATGCATTGATGGTGAACTTGCTACCTGAACAAATGGTTGCTGCCGGACCGGCATAAGCCGTGGCCGACGGCCAGATGGTCAGCACCATGAAGTCGCTTACACCCGGGCAGTTCCCGTTACCGTTGGCTGTCAGGGTCAACTGAACCTGGCCTGTGGCGATATCGGCCGCGCTCGGGGTGTAGGTTGTTGCAGGTAATGCAGCATTGCCAAAGGTTCCCGTACCACTCGTGGTCCAGGCAACCGATGCATAATTGGTTGCGATGCCTGCAAGTGTTGCGGA
>CAIMWF010000047.1 GCA_903845055.1 uncultured Bacteroidales bacterium
AAAAAGGTTTTAGGGCCTATTGAAAACATTGAATGATAAGAAACGATGGAGTCTCCCAAACCAGCTCTGTTGAATATTGTATCGACTTTAAATAAAAAATGGCCATTGAACCAATCACCATCAGGTTGCGAATTAACATCAGCGTAAAAATTCAACTCAAATTCTTTATTATTAGTCGGATTATCAAACGTGTATAGTGAAAAAAGATTGATATCAAAACGTGTCTGGAAGTTTTCGGTAAACTTTTTCATCATGTTGCGATCTTTATCAAAATAATCGCCTTCACACCCGTTGTAATATTCTTTTGCATCACTGGGGCTGATTTTATGAACCTCTTCAACGTAAGTTTTCCGATCCCCCTGGGGGAATACAATGGAATCACCTTTGAAATTTTTATATGTCAATATTTCATTTCCCATGTATGGGTTGATTTTAAGTTCCTCCGGAGTGAGTTTAAAAACAGCTATTTGGTTTTCCACGCATGGTTTGGTGCATTGATTACATATAAACAAGGTGGTTAGCAATAGTAAAATTTTTAATATGTTCCTCATATCAGCTTTATTTGCATTTTGACTGGTGCCCTGTTATCCGTTACCTTGGGATGACAATTCCAATTAACATGGCATCCGGTTTTATATGGATAACACCTTCAGGCTGCATAGCAAATATAATTAAATTGTTCGTTGCCGGGTTCTGTAAACCCGGGCATTTTCCGCCAGGATGATGGGGATTCCGGCAAAAGGAAGCGGCCGTTGTGGGGCCATGCCATGGCATGGCCCTACGGTGTTACCAGCGGGAGCCCGTAGGGACACGCCATGGCGTGTCCCTACGTTGGCGTGTCCCCACCGCAACCGTGTTGCCGGAATGGTACCAGGTTATGGATTGCCTGATCTTACTGGAATTGCAGAATCTTCTGACAAGACTAAATGTTCACTATAACATTTGTTTTGTGCTGCTCACTGTTATTTCCAACACCCGGGTCAGAAACGAAAACTTGCTTTTCATCATGTCGTATTCTTCGCCCGATTCGACATACCGGGCGGTGCCATCGATCACAAAACCGGTTCCCGGGTAATCTTTGTAACCCAAAACCTCTTTGCTGCCCAGTGCTAATTTAACCTTGTTGTTTACATCCACATTTTTTTCAGTTTTACGGAAACCGTAGGCAGGAATCAAAATACGCTCATCTTCGGTAACGACCAGGTAAGAATTCCAGGTGTTTACCAGGTGGGGTTCAACACCCCACGACATGACGGATACAACACCTTCATGCTTCAATACTTCGAAAAATTTCTCACTTAAATTGCTCATGGTTTTTCCTTATAAATTTTATGTTGGTTGCCTCGATCCGCCATCCACGATTTTAATTCCAAATGAAACTGAATCCGGTTGCGAAAGGCTGACACCACCCGGCAGGAAGGCGATGAGGGTGACCAGGGCAAGCCGTGACAAATGTATAGAAATTGTTCCATTCTTTTCCGGGTGTCCCCTGTTTGTATGGTCACTTTCACGCTCTGAACAAGCCGTTTAGGCCGGTGAACCACCCTGCAGCCGGTGAACCCTTTAAAATTTACGGTAACCCGGTTTATCTGCCGGCAACTTCGGATCAGGCGGACAAATGGTTCGCTGGTCAATCACTTTTGGATTGGCATCCCCATGGTGGTAGTTTTGAATCGTGATTGATTGTTGAACCTTAAAAACCTGCATTATGGAAAAGATAATGATTTTCGGATTTGCCACCATCCTTGGCTTGTACACTGTAAGTGGCCCTAAACCATGGGTCACCACCAACCCCGGACAGGAACGGATCTCCCCGGGCATTGAAAAACCATGGGTCATCACCAACATCCAGCCCGCGGTAGTTGTTACGCCGGGTATTCAAAAGCCCACCGTTACGCCGAACGGGCATCTTTTGCCGCGGTAACTATTTGCGCCCGGTAAGGTCGAGCAGGCCGTTGATGAAGGTTAATGGGTGAGGCGGGTTGCCGGGCACATACAGGTCAACTGGATACCGGCTTAGGAAATCCCGGTCCAGTGCAGGACTGTTGTGGAAGATCCCCCCGCCGATGGCGTCGCTGCCGGCCAGGATGAGGACTTTCGGCGAGGGCACGGCATCCCAGGTGATCTGCAGGGCTTCGGCCATGTTCACGGTGACGGGACCGGTTACGACGATCCCGTCGGCGTGCCTGGGCGAGGCCACGAATTCGATGCCGTAGCGACCCATGTCGAAGTTGACATTCCCGGCGGCATTCAGCTCCATTTCGGCCGAATTGTCCCCGCCGGCCGAAACCTGGCGCAATTTCAGCGCATGCTTGAAGAGGGAACGAACCTCCGGCCTCACCTTTGCGGGATCCAGCCGCAGGGGCAGATCCTCCCCCGCTTTCACGACAAGGCCTTCGCGCACATTGACCGCCATTTTATGGTCATTTGTAAAGATGATCCTGCCGGGAAGAGCAAATGCGCATTCCATGCAGAAGAGGCACCTGCCCAGGTCGATGGAGCATGGTTCGGTCCCGATGGCACCGACGGGGCAAAGCCTGCTTAACCGGAGCGTTTCGTCAGCGGTGATGCCGGCACTGATGACCGGCCGCCCCCTGAAAATTGCGGGCAATGCGGCTGCCCGCAGGTCGGGCACGTACTGGCGCCCGTGGCGACGGAAAATATTCAGCTCCTTGAACGGCATCTGTTTTATGTTCTGATAATCATTTACTTTCTTATCTGCATGGCAACAGGCATCAGGCAATAGGCAATAGTGGACTGACAACCTCCATTTTCCATATTTTCGCTACCTCACTACCTCACTACCTCGCTACCTCGCTACCTCACTACCTCACTACCTCACTACCTCGCTTCCTACAAATCATTTCCGCAATAACTCAGATTAAAACTCTTGTTGCACAACGGGAAGTCGGATATCTCCTGGTTCCGCACCGCGAGCGCCAGCGCCATCCAGTTGTGCAATGACGGGTCCTTGACCTTGTATTGAATAATCCTCCCCTCCCGGTCGGTCACCGCCACATGGCAGATCTCGCCTCGCCAACCCTCCACCAGCGATATGGCCAGCGAGTCGGGGGCAAGCGAAGCATCATAGAGGGAAATTTCGGATTTACGATTTCGGATTTCGGATTTCGGATTCTCCTCAATCGTAAATCGTAAATCGTAAATCGTAAATCGTTTTAAAAGTTCCCTTATAACCTCCATCGACTTTTCAACTTCCATTTTCCGCAGCATGGCCCTCGACCACACATCGCCCTTGTGGAGCATCACCGGTTCGTAGGAGTATTCGACAAAGGCCGAAAAGGGATGCGACCATCGGATGTCGCGGTACATGCCGCTGCTTTTCGCCGCCATGCCCACGGCACCGATCAGCGAGGCCTGCATGGTGGTCACCCTGCCGGTGCCTTCAAAACGGCCAAGAACGCTGGGCAGGGAAAAGAGTTTCGAGGCCATCTGGAGATAGCGGGACTCCACCTCATCCAGATTTTTAAGGATTGTGGCCACGATCTCCGCGGTGAGCGGGTAGTGGCTCCCGCCGGGGCGAACGAGCCCTTTGCCGAAACGGTTCCCGCACCAGAGCTGGGTAGTGTTGATGATGATGGTGCGCAGGGCTTCGTTGACGACCTGCCCGAACTGGTAGGCGATGTCGGTGCAAAGTGCAGCCGTGTCGCCAATGTGGACGGCAATTCTTTCCAGTTCCAGCGCAACGACCCTTTCGATGGCAAGTCCCTGACTGATCTCCAGCCCGGCGAGGGTGTCGATCACCCCTGCATGGGCCAGGGAGTGGCCCACGGTGGTATCGCCGGCGATGCTTTCGGCCAGGATCGATTGTTTCAGGAAATCCTGTTGCCCGGTGAACAGTTTTTCCACCCCCCGGTGCTGGTATCCGAGGTGTATCTCGAGGTGCAGCACTTTTTCGCCGTTGCAGATGAACCTGAAGTGGCCCGGCTCGATGATTCCCGCGTGCACGGGACCCACGCCCACCTCGTGCAGCGACTCCCCTTCGATGGTATAAAACGGGTAGTGGTTCATCCCCTCCGAAGGATCATGCCGGCCGGCCGGGTAACGCACCGGTTTAAGCCAGGGGTGGCCGGGGAACCCGATGCCGAAGTTCTCATGGATCTCCCTTTCGAAGATGTGGAACTGGAAATGTTTTTCGGTGAGGGATGGAAGCGAGGGAAGTGGTTCCATGGGCTGTTCATGCGAAAAGAGCAGGATTTCATGGTTCTCATCCGCCGCCATGCAGCAGACAAACCGGTATTTATCCTCCTGCGGCACCACGAAATAGGTAAGGCAGTGGGTTCCCTCCTCGCCCATCAGGCGGTCGGTAAATGCCCTGAATTCAGGATATTCAAGTACCGGGATCTCCGCCATGGCGACGGTTCCGGGGTTTGTAAGCAGTCCGGTGTATTTCCTGTCATTCATTATTTCGGCAATGCGTTGATGATCGATTCAATCAGGTGCCTGAGCGGCGCCGGCTGGGCAAAACAGATGAAGATGACCAGCCCGAATAAGACATACTGGGTGGCCGACTGCCAGGGGTTGACGCGGATGTGATCGTGCAGCGGTTTTTCACGCGGCTGCGAATAGACGATGTGAAGCACCCGGGTGAGCAGGGCGTACAAAACGAAGCACAGCAGCAGCGAGGTGGCTCCCAGCAGCAGGTAATTGTGCGACCACACCATCGCCTTCATCAGGTACAGTTCGGAGATGAACATCCCCGAAGGCGGGATCGCGGTGATGCAGAGGAACCCCAGCAGCAGCGCGGTGGCGCCGGCCGGGTAGAGGGCCATGTAGTTGCCCGATTCGTCGAGTTTATAGGTCCCCATCACCTTGTACGATTGTCCCATCTGGTAGAAAAGACCCGCCTTTGTAAAGGAATGGAGCACGATGTGCAGGATGGCGGCATAATAGCCGATACCGCCGACACCGAGCGCGATGGCCACGATCCCCATGTTCTCGAGGCTCGAGTATGCGAGCATGCGCTTGTTGTGTTTGGCCTTGAGCATGTAGCCTGCCGAAACCAGGAGTGACAGGATTCCCGACAGGATCAGGACGTGGTTCATGAAGGGCAGGATGGTGGTGGCCGAGAACAGGGCATAGATCCGGAAGATCGCGAGGAAGCCCACATTCATCAGGGTGGTGGAGATGAAGGCGCTGATGGGGGGAGGCGACACCGTATGGGCATCCACGGTGACCGTGTGCATCGGGAACAGCCCCATCTTGGTGCTGTAGCCCACCAGGACGAAGATAAAGGCGATCTTCAGGTAGAGCGGGTTGGCCATCCGGGCGATCTCGGTGATGCTGCCGAACGAGAGGTGCAGCAGCCGGGCGTCGTGCACGGTAAAACCGAGGAAGAGGATGCCCAGGTAGGCCAGGGCGATCCCCACCGAACAGACGAAGACATATTTCCAGGTGGCTTCGAGGGCCATCTGGGTGCGGTCGTGGTAGATCAGCGCGGCGACGGCCAGGGTGGTTGCTTCCACGAAGATCCACACCGTGGTCATGCCGTTGGCGAGGTAGGCCCCCGACATGGAGGCCACCAGGGCGATCAGCGCACCGTGGTAGATGGCGAAGACCCTCGGCCTGGCGTCCTTTACGTATATAAAGCCATGGTAAACCGTGGTGATGGTGAGTATGGAGAGGATGGACAAGAGCAGCACCCCCAGCGGGTCGAAGGTGAAATAATCAAGCACCGTTTCACCAAGGTGAAGCCACGCGTAACCTGAAAAAGCGATGTGGACGGCCACATAAAAAACCGTGATGCCCCTCGCCAGCGCCTTATGGTGCACCAGCCCGGTCACCGTCCCGGCCAGCAGCGAAACCACGAAAAAACCCACCAGTATGTACCCCGTTTCAGCCATTTATTTGTTTAAATACTATTTCGCTACCTCGCTATTTCGCTACCTCTAATCATCCCTCAGCATCGTCAGATCGGTGGCCCGTTGTTTCAGCCGCATCACGAAGATCCCGAGGATGAGCACGCTCACAAAAATGTCGAGCAGTATCCCGATGTTGATCAGCATGGGCATCTCGCTGCCGATGGCCAGCGAAAGCAGCAGCACGGCATTCTCGATCACGAGGAAACCCACCAGGTGCGAAAATATCTTCTTGTGCGAGATGATCATGAACAGTCCGGTGTAAACGGCAAAAAACGCCACTATGAAGTATATCATGTTCCCCGGCGTGGTGTTCAGCGAAAAGGAGACCACGATGCTGAGCAGCAGTCCGAGGGTGACGAACAGCAGCGAATAAAACCCCGGCAGGGCCTTTTCGTGAACGCGGGCCTCCCCGGTCTTCTCGATGACCCGGAACAGCAGGAACGGCACCACAATCACCTTGAAAACCAGCGTTTCGAGGGCCACAAAAAGCAGCGTTGCCAGGGTGATCGCGTTCAGTTCGAGGAACG
Organism: uncultured Bacteroidales bacterium; assembly: GCA_903845055.1. Lineage (GTDB taxonomy): Bacteria > Bacteroidota > Bacteroidia > Bacteroidales > FEN-979 > CAIVAT01. The sequence goes on from CAIMWF010000047.1 coordinate 6,407, forward strand.
ACAGGACAAACAGCAGCACCCCCTGGAAGCCGATCAGCCCGGCATAGATGCGGAAACGCTCCGTCATGCTGAAGTAGATCAGGGTAATCGCAAAAACGATGACAACCAGGATGTTCATGTCAACTGATCATTTTATAGGTGATCAACAATACGAGGATAAAGGCGACCAGCGCAATGGAACTCAGCGTTACGATGAATTGCGGGTTCCGGGCAAGTTTTTTGCGGGCCCTGAAGGATTCCATCAGGCCGATGAGGGAGGCGAACAACACCTGGATCATGAAAAACACCCCCACCTGCACGAGCACCATCCAGGAGGGGCTGCTCCCGGTGATTACCGGCAATTCATGACTGGTGAGCAGGTTCTCCCCGCCGGCGATGATCCTGCCGGGGTTGGCGGGCACCAGGAAGTTGGTGATGAGCAGTCCGTACATGGCAAATTTCAGGGCGGTGCCGATGTTGACCAGGGCCAGGTCGAACCCGCTGTGGTCGAGGATCATTACCTCGTGGATCATGGTGAGTTCAAGGTGGGTCTTCGGGTCGTCGACCGGCATCCGGCTGTTCTCGATCATGGCGATCTGCACCAGCAGGTAAACGGCGATGAACCCGAGGATGAAGGAGCTGTGTCCTGCGAACTGGAACGAATCGAATATCTGCTGCATGGAGGTATGGCCGGTAAGCAGGGCCAGGGTGCCGAAGAGGATGAAAAAGGCCGGTTCGGCGAGCATGGAATAGAGGGCTTCACGGTTGGCCCCCATCCCTTCGAAGCTGCTACCGGTATCGAGCGCCCCCAGGATGAAAAGGAACTTCCCGAGGGCCAGCAGGTAGGCGAACAATACAAAATCCCCTTCAAACCCGAAGAAAGAGGGGGTGCCGGGAAAGGGCAGCAGCAGGATGGCGCAGAGGATGGTCGACAGGTAGATGACCGGTGCCAGCCTGAAAACGTAACTGGTGGTGGTGCTTATCACACTTCCTTTTTGCAGCTGGACCAGGATGTTCCTCCAGGGCTGCATGATCCCCGGTCCCTTGCGCCCGCTTGCAATGCTTTTCACCCGGAGGATGATTCCCGGGAAAAAGAGTGCGGTTATGGCGGCAAGCAGGGATCCGGTCATAAGATTTTCAGGTAAAGCAACACAAAAATGATGAGCATGAAGACAAACGCATACAGGACGTAGTGCTGTATGTTCCCCGTCTGCAGCCTTGCGATCTTCTTCAGGGCCAGCATGAGGAAATCGAGGATCTTCCGGGTGGCGGTTCCGAAAATATCGGCCGTACGGATGATGAAGGAACGTTTCGCCGGAAAGATGTCCTCTTCGGCGATCGGCCGGTACTCCGTCCGGGTATGCAGGAGCGGGTTGGCCAGTTCGGTGAAATTCCCCGCGTAGGAATCCGGGGTGTATTGAATCCTCGGGGTGGCGGCCGTGTAACCGCATCCCCAGGTGGGGCCGTACACGGTGGTGGCGGGTTTTACGACCAGGCTGCGCAGGGCCAGCAGGGCGGCGGTGAGGAGGAGCAGGATGATCCCGACCAGGCTGATCTTCGAAAGCGCCTGGAAAAGGGGAGCCATGAAGGGCTGCGGGGAAACGTGAAACTGGTCGCCGATCATCACGAGCAGGGGCGACAAAAACAAAACGGGGGCAAGCCCGATGAGCAGGATGACCATTGCGATGAGCAGTTTGGGGAAGAGCATCCCCGGGGTCACCGCATTTTCTTCAAAGTGGATCTTCGACCGCGTGGTCCCGAGGAAGGTGAGCCCAAATGCCTTTGAAAAGCCGAAAACGGCGAGGCCGCCGATGAGCGCGAGGGCCAGGATGACCATCAGCATCGAGAGCGACTGGAAAACCGATGCCGAATGCAGCCCTGTGAAGAGCCCGTAATAGATGAGGATCTCCGAAATAAAGCCGTTGAGGGGCGGCAGGGCGCAGATGGCCACCGAACCGAAGAGGAACAGCCCGGCGGTTCGCGGCATCCGGTGGATCAGCCCGCCCAGCTGGGCAATGTTGCGGGTGTGGGTGGTTTTGTAAACCGATCCCGCGCCATAGAACAGGAGCGATTTGAACAGCGAATGGTTCAGCACGTGCATCAGTCCGCCGCCGAATCCTAGGAGGACCAGGGCGGGCTGGTGAAGCCCCATGCCCATCGCTCCGAGCCCGATGCCCATGCCGATGATCCCGACATTCTCGATGGTCGAATAGGCCAGGAGCCGCTTCAGGTCCGACTGGATGACCGACATTATGATCCCGTACAACCCGGTGAGGCTGGCGGTGATCATGATGATGATCCCGATCAGGTAGGCATCCGACTGAACATAGGTTAAAACGCGGACAATCCCGAAGATGCCCATTTTGATCATCACCCCCGACATCACCCCCGACACATGCGAGGGAGCCGCCGGGTGCGCCTCGGGAAGCCAGGTATGAAAGGGGATGAATCCTGCCTTGACGGCAAAACCGGCAAAGAAAAGCAGGAAAACCGGCGCATTCGGGTGCCCGGAAAAGTAGGCCGTCAGCCCGTCAAAACCGAACTGCCCTGTACCCGCTTCGACGACCAGGAAGGCAATGACCAGCAATACCAGCCCGATATGCATCTGCACCAGGTAATTGACCGCTGTTTTCAGGGTGGTACGTTTCTCGGCTTCGAACAGGATCAGCATGAAAGAGGAGACGGCCATGAGCTCCCAGCAAACCAGGAAGACGGTGCCATCGTGAACCATAAGGACGCACAGCATCGAAAAATGGAGCCACACATAGCTGAAATAATGGAGGGCGAACTGGGCGGGTGTTTTGGTGCGGCGGTATGACAGGAGGTATCCCTTTGCGTACAGCAGCCCGGTAAGCACCGTGAAATTGGTGACCAGCACGAAAAAGGCGCTGAGGTTGTCGATGGTGAAGGTGACCGACCCGGATGGCCCGGGGAGGTGAAAGAGGATTGGGATGCTGCCCGGGTTCATCAGCACCTGTGCAGCCGGCAGGGCGGTCAGGACGATGGTCAGCACCGTTACCGACAGGGTATAGTAATACCGGGTTCCTGTAGGCATCACCAGGATGAAAAAGGAGAGGACGACCGGTATGAGAATGAAAAGGTTTTCCACGAATGGTGCAAAGAAAGGACATTTGCCCGGGAATAAAGGAAAAACCGCCGGGTATTTATAAACAGGCCGGTGTTAACAGGTTCTGATCCAGGCCATGATCTGTCGCGGTTGCGTTTCATCCCCGGGTTTTTTTTAAGCCATTTTATCCGAAAAGGTGAAAAAGCATACCTTTACCACGTTTCTAATTCAACGCGGCTTACAATGGAATCCGGGTATCCTTCAGAAAATCTTTCCCGTACCCAGGCTTTGGTGAACATGCTCCCGGCTGCCGGGCTCTTCCTGCTGAACATCGTGGTGAAGAGCTGGTTCCTGGGAACGAGGGACATCGCCATGGATGAGCCGTTCACCATTTTTCACGCACAGGGGAGCCTCCCGGAGATTTTTGCCATGCTCCGTACCGAGAACAACCCTCCGCTGTTCTTCCTGATCCTTGATTACTGGATCAGGCTTTTCGGGATCGGGGCGGTTTCGGTGAGATTCCTGCCGATGGTCTTCAGCTCGCTCACAGCCGTTTTCATCTACCTCACCGGGAAGAGGTTCTTCTCCATGCGCGCTGCCATCGTTGCATCGCTGCTTTTCACCTTCTCGAACTTCAACCTGGTTTTTGCCCATGAAGCGCGGGTTTACTCGCTTTTCACGTTGCTTACCGTCGTATCGGTGTATCTCCTGTTCGCGCAGCACGAAAAACAAAGCCGTGCAAAGGTTGTCCTCCTCGCTGTCGTCAATTCCCTGCTGCTTTACGCCCATTTTTTCGGGGCGGTGGTCATCTTCACCGAACTGCTGATGATGCTTGCAATCCCCGGATCCGGGAAGAGGGGGCTGAAATGGTTTGCTGTTTCGCTGGGCGTCACGCTGCTGCTCTACCTGCCCTATCTCCCGCTGATGCTCGGCCGGTTCGGGGCCGCCACCCACAGGGGCACCTGGGTGGGAAAACCGGTGATCAGCGACCTCTACACCATGGTCCGGAGGTATTGCAACGAACCGGTACCAGCCGTAATACTCCTGATACTGGTGGCTACAGGGACCGGTTATGACATCGTCAGGCGGCTAAGGGATAAAATCCCCGCCGGCTGGTACACCCGGTCAGTTTACACCTGGTTTTTTGTTCCGTACCTCGGGATGTTCCTGGTTTCGTTCCTGATCCCGGTGTTTCTCGACCGTTACACAGTGTTTATCTCCATCGGTTTTTACCTGCTCGCCGGGGTTTCGGCCGACAGGCTCAGCCGGTCGGAATGGGCGGGGCTGCTCATCCCGGCCTGTGCCGTGGCGGTGATGCTGTTCACCTTTAACCCGAACACCGACAACAAGAGAAGGTTCAGGGAGGCGGTGGCCACCATCCGTACCCTGAAGTCGGGCAGTGCACTGGTCATCATCTGCCCCCCGTGGCTCGGGTACGGGTTTGCCTATCATTATGATCCGGCTGTTTTCATGGATTATCATGCCATGAACACGCGTTTGAATGCTGATCGGATATATCCCGTCAGCAATGCCTCCATGATCGGCACCAGGTTGCTGGAAGGTGCCGGTTCCGTAATATATTTCGAGGAGTGGGCGAGCATTGCCGACCCGGACAACAGCATCGGCGCCGCCCTCGGGAAATCATTCGTTCAGACCCGGGAGGTGAAGATATATGAGTCGTTTATGATCCATGAATACCATCGGCGAAAATAGAGGGGTCCAACCCGGTTCGAAACGGGAGTTACCTGCGAAAAGGCAATATCAACCACAGAGGCACGGAGAAAAATTCAGAGGACTCAAAGAAATTTCTTTAAAGGGGTTACGTTAAACTCAGTGTTCTCTGACCCTACTCTGTATCTCTGTGTTTAACCCGCGCAGCGGACAAAGGAAGAATTAAAGAGGTGCAACGGAAGAAACCCCGGAACCTGTTTCGGATTGTTTCCCATAATCAGGTAAATTTGCACTACTGAATTCATCAAGACCCGCATGAACATGGTTCGTCTGAAATTAATCCTCTGTGTTGGTTCATTGCTCACCGGGCTGGCCCTGCTGCCAGGTTGCGGAAAGAACGGCGGTGTATGCCTATCCGACTCGGGTACCGTGTCCCGGCAGCGACGGGAGGTTGGCGAATTCGACAGCATCGACCTTGCCGACAACATGAACCTGGTACTTACACAGGACACCTTCAGCCGCGTGGAGGTTGAATCGGGAAAAAACCTCTTCGGAGGAATCAGCACCACGGTGAAAAACCGCGAACTGATCATCAGGAACAACAATACCTGCAACTGGGTGAGGAGTTACAGCAAGCCGCTGAACGTCTATGCCACGGTGAAGAACCTCGTGAAAATTTACTACAACAGCTCAGGCAACGTCTCCACCACGAATACGATCAACTCCGGGTACCTCAAACTCGACATATGGGGCGGGTGTGGTGTACTCGACCTCGATGTGAATGTCGTCAACGGCTTTTTCATCCTGCACATGGGCACGGCCACCATCACCCTGCGTGGCATATGCCAGGTCAGTTCGGTTTATTCGGGCGATTACGGGCTGGTGCAGCTGAAGCAGCTTCAAACCGGCTACACCTTTGTGACCAACCGCGGCTCCAACGACTGCTATGTGAATGCCAACCATTATGTTGAAGCCTGGATTAATTCGGTGGGGAATGTTTACTACACCGGCAATCCACCCAGTGTAACCGAACATATTACAGGTACGGGAAAGCTCCTGCCCTTCTGATTGCATGCCAGGCACGGACACCACGGAGCGTTTCTGATCCCCTGGCCGGCCGGTTCATAAGCGTCCACCGGTAAATTACTACTTTTAACCTTTTGCCTTTCCCTATGTCGGCTAATCTTTATACACATCTTTCCCTGCCAAAATAAAATGCTGACAGGTTGATTACCTTTTCCTGTTTTTCCGATTAAACCGAAATAAAGGATTGCAATATTCCTCATGATTAAATAATCTGGTGCTTACCACTCTGTGTTTCTCCGTGTGGACTTCGTGTCTCTCTGTGTAACAAATAATTACACGGAGTTCCACGGAGATGCAGGGAGAATCACAGAGATAAAAAATGTAATAATGGAAATCAATAAGATCACTGAGAAAATTATTGGTTGTGCGATCGAGGTACATAGACACCTGGGCCCCGGGCTATCGGAATCAGCATATGAAGAGTGTCTGGCATATGAATTATCCAGTATCGGATTAAAAGCTGAACGACCGAAACCCGTACCAGTGATTTATAAGGAAATTCATTTGGAATGTGGTTATAGGATCGATATCCTGGTGGAGGACCTTGTGATCATTGAATTAAAAACAGTTGAGAACTTTTGCCCTGTTCATGAAGCTCAAATATTGACCTATATGAAGTTTGCACAAAAAAAGACCGGGCTGTTGCTTAATTTTAATGTTACGGTACTTAAAAATGGCATAAGAAGATACAAACTAAAATCAAAAAAAATAAATTTAGTGCTGTTTGATAAGTAGATATTCCATCAGCCATTCCAAAATCCATTTTAAAAAGAGATGTGTATAAAGCGTAGCCCTATGTCGCGAAGGTTTGGTAAGTTTGCAGAACCGATCCAAACCAGCACCCCGGCATGAAACCTAAAACGGTCCTTAACATATTCCCCGTCCTTGGCCTGTTGTTGTGCATTTTTGCGGCACCTTCCTGCACACACAAGGCAGAAACTGTCATAAATGCAGCGGATTCGTCGTACCGGGAGATACACGACCTGGCTTACGGGCACCTTCCGCAACAGACCTATGACCTCTTTCTCCCTGCTGGCCGCAGCCGGCAGACGGCCATGGTCATCGTGATCCACGGAGGAGGTTGGATCTCGGGTGAAAAGGAGTACGTGGATTCCTACGCAAAAAGATTTTCAGACGACGGATTTGCAGCAATCTCCATGAACTACCGGCTTGCAAGCGATTCGGTGCACTATCCCCTTATGCTGGAGGACATCGATTCCATGATCGCCTGTGTTTCACAGCATGCTGCCGGATGGGGCATCGGCAACGGCCAGGTGGGCCTTTTCGGTTACAGCGCCGGCGGCCACCTGGCACTCCTCTATTCATATTCGATCGACCGGGCGCGGTCGGTTTCCGCAGTGATCTCGCTGGCCGGTCCGACGGATGTACAGGATCCCCGGCTCTGGGCCGTACCCTGGATGTTCGGAGAACTAAAACTGATGGAGGGAGATTCCATTACCTCTACGTGGGGCCTTGCAAGCCCGGTGAGATGGGCCGGCATCGCAAGCCCTCCGACCTTTCTCATTCATGGCACCCTCGACAGCATCGTACCTGTTTCACAATCGGTTAAACTCGACAGCGTGCTGAGGAGCAGGAATGCCAGCGTGCAATTGTTGCTGCTCCCGGGCCAGGCCCATACCTATACATGGGATGCATTTGAAACTTTAATGGAAAAAAGCAAATCCTACCTGAACGCAAACCTGAAGCACTAACATACCGGTATTGTCAGCGTCACCGGCATCTTTTTCGCCATTTCGCTACCTCGCTACCTTTTTACTCATACCTGAGTGCATCGATCGGGTTCAACCCTGCTGCCTTCCGTGCCGGGTACCAGCCAAAGAAGATGCCGATAGCCGAAGAAAAGACGAACGACATCAGGATTGACTGAACGGTGATGGTCACCGGCCAGCTGAGGATGTGGGCAATCAGCTGCGAAACAAGCACGCCGATGGTTACCCCGATAAATCCCCCGAGCAGGCTGATCAGGAGTGCTTCGATCAGGAACTGGAGCAGTACATCCCTGCCCCGGGCCCCGACGCTCATGCGGATCCCGATCTCCCGGGTGCGCTCGGTCACCGAAACAAGCATGATGTTCATGATCCCGATCCCGCCCACCAGCAGTGAAATGCTGGCAATGGTTGCAAGCAGGATGGTGAGGATGCCCGAAGTTGCAGTAGCGGCACTGGCAATGTCGGTCTGAGTTCGGATGGTGAAATCGGCATCCTCCGACTGACCCAGGTGATGCTTGGCCTTCAGCACATCCGTGATTTCCTGCGACGCCGTCGGGATCAGCGGTTCCGATACCGCCGACGCCAGCATGTTCTGGATATAGGTCACGGCCAGCATGCGCTTCTGGACGGTGGAGAAAGGGGCGATGACCATGTCATCCTGGTCCTGCCCGAAAGCGTTCTGCCCTTTTTTTTCGGTTATCCCGATGATCTTGAAGGGAATTTTGTTGATCCTGATATAACTCCCGATCGGGTCGGCCCCGGCGCCGAAGAGGTTGGTCACGACGGTCTGACCTACAATGCACACCTTGGTGGCACTACGGTCGTCGGTCATGGTATACATCGTGCCGCTCACCAGTTTCAGGTTACGGATGTCGAAGTAATTCGGGTAAACCCCGTAGACCGAGGTCCTCCAGTTCTGAGTACCGGCAACCAGCTGGCCGCTGGTACGCACCTGGGGAGTGATGAAAGCCACCGAAGGGCAGCGTTCCACAATGGCGGTTACATCTTCGAGGGTCATCTTCTGCGACGACCCGGCCTCCATGCGCACGCCGCCGGTCGAGCTGGCCTGCGGGAAAATCATCAGCACATTGGTCCCCAGCGTGGAGATCTGCGCCTGGATGCTTTGTTTCGACCCCTCACCGATGGCCAGCATGGCGATGACCGAGGCCACCCCTATGATGATCCCGAGCATGGTGAGGAAGGTTCTCATTTTATTCTTGGCCAGTGACCGAAGGGCCGCTTTAAGCAGGTTTTTCACTTTCATACTTCATCCTCCACTGTTACCGGCATCGTTAAAAGTTCTTCACTGGCGATCCTTGGACTTTCCACATCGATCGCCCGGATGATCCTTCCATCCCTGAAGGTGATGTTCCTGCTTGTAAAGGCAGCAATGTCAGGCTCATGGGTCACGATGACCACGGTGATCCCCTTCCGGTTCAGCTTCTGGAAGATGGCCATCACCTCCAGGCTGGTACGCGTATCGAGGTTGCCGGTCGGTTCATCGGCCAGGATCACTACCGGGTCGTTGACAAGCGACCGTGCGATGGCCACGCGCTGCTGTTCGCCCCCCGATAGCTGGTTTGGAAAGTGGTGACCGCGGTCGGAAAGTCCGACGGCTTCCAGCGCATTGAGCGAACGCTCAAGCATCTCCTTCGATGAGATTTTTTTATTGTAGAGCAGGGGAAGTTCAACGTTTTCGATGGCCGTGGTACGCGACAGCAGGTTGAACGACTGGAACACGAACCCGATCTTACGGTTTCGCAGGTTTGCCAGCTGGTCCTTTGTAAGGCTGCTCACGTCGACCCCGTCGAGCATATACTGCCCGCGGGTTGGGACATCCAGGCAGCCCAGTATATTCATGAAGGTCGATTTTCCCGACCCGCTTTTGCCCATGATGGCCACGAAATCGCCCTGCCTGATGTCGACATTGACGCCCCGCAGGGCATGAACCTCGACATCGCCCATGGTGTAAATCTTCACCAGGCTTTTAACGGAAATGATCGTCTCTTTCATATTATCGTCCTCCCCTGCCGCCGGCTCCCCTTGGCATCTGAGGTGCAAAAGGATTCTGTGGCTGTTGTTGCTGAGTGGTCTGTGCAGTCGGCGGGGCGTTCGACCCCAAAACAACCTCATCCCCGACATTGATCTTCCCGGTGATCTCAACATTGAGCCCGTCGTTCACCCCGGTATGCACGCGATGGGCCTTGATCGTCGTTCCCTCCTTGACCCATATGGTGCCGAAATCCGATCGCCTGGGCCTGTCGCTGCGCATGCCACCCGGCATCCCGCCCGGCATCCCGCCCGGCATCCCGCCTGACATCCCGCCTGAACCACCGGAGGCCGAAGCTTTGGCCCATTGTTCACGTTTTTTCCTGATCGAATCGGGCAGGTTTTTAATCATTTCGTCGATGAACTCCTGGGGAGGGTTGAAACGAAGCGCCGTGGCCGGCACTTTGATCACATCCTTCACCTCCTTCACCAGCACGGTGATGTTGGCAGTCATACCGGGTAGCAGCTTAAGGTCGGGGTTCGGCACATCGATGATTACTGTATAATTGACCACATTCTGCGATACCACGGGCAGGAGCCTTACCTGGCGGACCGTTCCGTTGAAGGTCAGTTCGGGGTAGGCATCCACTGTAAATTTCACGTCGAGCCCGACCGTGATCTTCCCGATATCTCCTTCGTCGATGTTGGCCTGTACCTGCATTTTGGTCAGGTCGTTGGCGATGGTAAAGAGCGTCGGCGTACTGAAGCTGGCCGCAACCGTCTGGCCAACATCCACCGCCCTCGAAACCACTACCCCCGAGATGGGAGCAATGATGGTTGAATACTGCAGGTTGATCTTCGCGCGGTTCAGTGCTGCCTGGGCGGAAGAGGCGTTGGTCACGGCCGTTTCGTAGGTCGAAAGCGACAGGTCATAATCGGCCTGTGCCAGCACCTTCTGATCAAAAAGCACCTTGGTACGGTCAAAGTCACGCTTCGACTGGTTCACAGAGATCTGGGCACGTTTGAGTGTGGCCCTGGCATCGTCAACGGCCTGCGCCAGGAAGGTGGTGTCGAGGATGGCGATCACCTGCCCTTTTTTAACTACTGAGTTGAAGTCAACATTGATCTTGTTGATAATTCCCGACACCTGGGTCCCGACCTGCACCGTCGTATCGGCGCTGAGGGTCCCGCTGGCCCTGACCGTAATCTGGATATCGCCCTTTTCAATCTTGGCGGTTCTCCATTCGATGGCTGTTTTCTTCTGTTTCCCGAACAGTAAATAGGCAGCTACCGCTGCAATCACAACCACGATAATCCCGATAATCCAATACCTCTTTTTCATAATATAAACTGGTTATTTCAAACTTAACTCGTCATTCGTCATTCGTCACTAAAATTTAATGGTTTTCCCCTGGTAAAAATCAAGAATCTTGGTCTTGAAGATAAAATCATATTTTGACTGGATCAGCCCCGATTGCGATTGCGTGAAATTGTTCTTCTGGATCAGGAAGTCGGTGGCGCTCATCACCCCGACGGTAAACTTTTTTTCCGCGTTTTTGTATACCGACTCCACCGCTGCCAGCTGCTGTTTGGTGGCCTCGTATTTCTTCATGGCTGCCCGAAGGTCAGAATAGGACTGTTCAATGCTTTTGCGTACCACGTTTTTCGTATTCTGTTCATTGAGTTTGGCGATCTCAACGTTCACTTTCGACATTTCGATGCCGCTTTTTATCTGGCGGTTGCTGTAGATGGGGATGGACAGTCCCATGGAAAAGGATTGCCCGATGTTGTCCCAGACCTGCTGGTAAAACGGGTATCCTTCGGGATTTACACTGGTTCCCTTCTTCCGGCTCGAAGCGTAGTTGGTGTTGGTGTTGGCGCCAAGGCTCAGCCGCGGCCAGCGGGCACCCTCGGCAATCTTCATCGAGGTCTCCGAAACAGCCGTCCTCACCGAAGCACCCATAATCTGGGGCAGGAGCGTGAGCGACTTCTGGTAGATGTCCTCGTTGGTTTGCATCAGTGCATTTACCGGGTCGTCCATGACTGGCACGACGATATCAAAATTATCGGTGATGGGAATGTCCATCAGCTGCATGAGGGTGACCTTGGCAAGATCGAGGTTGTTCTGGTCGGTGATCACCGACAGGTTGTCGGTTGCCAGCTGCGATTTGATCTGAAGGAGGTCGCTCTCAGGCGACTTGCCTGCATTCACCATTTTTTCCGTCCGGTCCACCTGTGCGGCGGTTGCATCCTCCTGGCTTTTGGCAGCCGCCAGGATTTCGCGTGCGAAAAGGACCTGGAGATATCCCGTGGTGATGTTCAGCATCACATCGTTCTTGGCCTTTTCGATGTCGTATTGTCCTGCCTGTACCGACAACCGGCTCTGGCGGATGCTGTTGGAGGTCTGCAACCCGTTAAACAGGTTATAACTGCCGCTGACCCCGAAATTCGAGGAATAATAGCTTTCGGTGACATAGGTGTTGGTGGTGGGATTTACATTCTTCCCGATGCTGAGCCCCCCGTTCGCGCTGGCGCTAACACTCGGGTAGCGCCCGGCCTTGTTTTCTTCGAGGCTGATCTTGTTCAGTTCGTTGGTCATGCGCGACTGGTTTACCGAAATGTTTCGCTGTATGGCCGTATCGAGGCATTGCTGGAAGGTCCAGAACTTTGTCTGGGCATTTGAATAGCCTGTAATGGACAACAGGATGATAATAAGCCAACTGTTTCGTTTCATTGGTTGAAAATTTATTGCATTGACCTCATCTCCCCCCGTTCCTGCGGGAGCGTTAAGGTGACTATTCTGCCGGGTTGTCATGGTTGATGATGTTGAAAAGCTGATCGCGGTAATGCTCGCTGATCGGTATCTCCTTGTTCCTGATGGTCAGCATGTGTTTCTGGATGAAGTCGATCTTGCTGAAGGCCACGATAAAGGAGCGGTGCACCCGGATAAAATCGCGCTGGGGAAGCTTCTCCTCCAGGGTCTTCATGCTCATTTGTGTAACAATCGGTTTTTCGGTGACGTAGATCTTCACATAATCCTTCAGCCCTTCTATGTAAAGGATATCGCTGAGGTTTATCTTGTACAGTTTGTAATCGGCCTTGACGAAAAGGAAATTCGGCGATGACACGGCCTCTTTGCCCGAAGGCTGGGCGATGGCCTTGTCGTGGAGGTCCATATACTCCTGCACCTTGTTCACCGCCTTCAGGAATCGTTCGAAGGAGTATGGCTTCAGCAGGTAATCGATCACGTCGAGATCGAATCCCTCCTTGGCATAGGTTGAAAAGGCGGTGGTGAAGATCACGAGCGGTTTGTTATGCAGGCTCTTCAGCAACTGGATCCCCGAGATGTCGGGCATCTGGATGTCGAGGAAGATCAGGTCGACCTGCTGGCTGCGTAAAACCTCCATGGCCTCCATGGCGCTCCGGCATGTCTTTACCAGTTCAAGAAACGGAACCTTCCGGATATTGTCCTCGATCAGATCGAGGGCAAGCATTTCATCATCGATGGCAATGCAGCGTATCATGGTTAAAAGTTTATATTCAGGACGGCCTGGTATTGGTTCCCGTCGTCATGAATGTTCAGTGTATATTTATCAGGATAAAGCAGTTCAAGCCTGCGGGTGACATTTTTAAGTCCGATTCCCGATCCCTGTTCAACCACCTCATCCTTCTGCCTGGCGATGATGTTCGATACCCGGAATGAAAGGGAGCGGTCGCCGACGGCGAGGTGGATCCGGATCTCCGAACTGTCCTGGTAGCTTACCCCGTGCTTGAAGGCATTTTCAACAAACGGGATCAGCAGCAGCGGTGCGATCGAAACCATGTCGGGGCGTCCTTCGGTGGTGAATTCGATTTTCACCTTCCCGGGTAGTCGCAACCGTTGCAGCTCAATGTAACTCTGAAGATATTCAACCTCCATGCCGAGGCTTACCCGTTCGTCTTTTGAATCCTGCAGCATGTAGCGCATGATCTGCGAAAGCTTGATGATGGCATTTTCCGTTTCATCCGATTTCTTCCGCGCCAGCGAACAGATGTTGTTCAGGATGTTGAACAGGAAATGAGGGTTGACCTGCGATTTAAGAAAGGCCAGTTCCGAAGATAGTTTTTCAGCCTCCATCTCCTTTTTCTGACGTTCGTTGTTGAACCATTCCATGGTGATGCGGATGGTGCCGCTCAGGGCAAAGGCCATGATGGCCGGGTATACCGGGAACAGGGCGGTTCTCCAGAAGCTGAACGGGTGATGGTGCTCGACCATCGGGGCCACGGAGAGGATGAAGATGAGATTGAACGCGCTGATGACCAGCAACCCGGCCAGCAGCATGAAAAAGTATTCCAGCAGCTTCTTCCGCAGCAGGAACCGGGGGATCAGCCACAGGTAATTGTAATAAAAATAGGCGGCCATGAGGATTTCGAGGAACCATCCCATGATCATGAAACGCTCCCTCCCGGTCGCCGATTCGATAAAGAGCAGCGGGACCAGCAGGAAAGCAACCCACACCAGGATATGGATCCATAGGGTATAGGGTTTTGAACGCAGGACGGGAATCGCTTCCATGGCTTTCGTTGATTTTTGCGAAATTATTCAATTTAGGGTCGCCCCGCTGAGAAATTAGACGGGACAAGGGTTTTTAACGATCGAAGTGTTTTTTTCACCGATGATGAAAATTTGCCTTTGCGATTAATTGCTATATTTGTCACCGATGTTAAACCAGAAATTACAACAGCGGTTAATCCAGAAACTCTCACCCCAGCAGGTGCTGGTGATGCGTTTGTTGCAGGAACCCATTCTTTCCCTCGACCAGCGCATCAAGCAGGAGATAGAGGAGAATCCCGCCCTCGAAGAGGTGACCAGGGATGAGGACGAGGTTGACCAGATGGAGGAGGATTCCCTTGTTGATTCCATCGACTCCGACGAGGACGAATTCCAGGACAAGGAACCGGCCTCATCGGCCGATGATGAATTTTCTTTTGAAGACTATGTGGATGAGGATGAAATCCCCGAATACCGCCTTGTCGCCGATAACAAGAGCCCCGACGATGTGACCCGCGAAATCCCGGTGATCTCGGGTGTGAGTTTCCAGGATTACCTGATCAGCCAGATCGGTTTGCACAAGTTCACCGACAAGCAGTACATCATCGCCGCCACCATCATCGGGAACCTGGATGAAGCAGGTTACCTTTGCCGCGAGATCCCGGCGCTGGGCGACGATCTTGCCTTCAACCAGGCCATCGAGGCCACCCAGGAGGAGATCATCGAAGTTCTCAAGGTGGTTCAGACCTTCGAACCGGCCGGGATTGCCGCCCGCTCGCTGCAGGAATGCCTGCTGATCCAGCTGAACCACAAGCCCGACCGCACCTACACCACCGACCTTGCCGCAATCATCATCCGGTATTATTTCGACGAGTTCAGCAAAAAGCATTACGACAAGATCCTGCAGAAGGCCAACATTTCGGAAGAGGAACTCCGCGAGGCCATCACCGAGATCCAGGGGCTGAACCCCAAGCCGGGGATCACCATTTCGGAGGTCTCGCGCGACAGCCAGTACATCATTCCCGATTTCATCATCACCAACAACGACGGCATTCTCGAACTCTCCCTCAATTCACGCAACACCCCCGAACTCTCGCTGAACCGCGATTATATCGGCATGTTGCACGAGTATGGCGGCGCCAAAAGGAAAACAGCCGAAAAGGACGCACTGGTATTTATCCGGCAAAAACTGGATGCCGCAAGGGGATTCATCGACGCCATCAAGCAGCGGCAGGAAACGCTCTACGTTACCATGAAGGCCATCATGGATTACCAGTACGAGTATTTTCTCACCGGCGACGACATACGCCTCCGGCCCATGATCCTGAAGGATATTGCCACCATTGTTTCCCTTGATATTTCAACGGTTTCGCGCGTGGCAAACAGCAAATACGTTCAAACGCCCTTCGGGACCCTCCTGCTGAAAAGCTTCTTCAGCGAATCGATGCTCAATACCGAGGGCGAGGAGATCTCGACCCGCGAGATTAAAAAAATCCTCTCCGACATCATCGAAGCTGAAAACAAATCGAAACCCCTCACCGACGACGAACTGGTCGACCTGCTGAAAGAACAGGGTTACCAGATTGCCCGCCGTACCATCGCCAAATACCGCAAGCAGTTGAATGTCCCGGTAGCCAGGCTCAGAAAAGAACTTTAACCCCTCCGCACGATGGAAACAAAAATCGCCAGGGTAATATCATACCTTTTTCATCCTTTGCTCTTCCCTGCCTATGTCCTGGTATTGCTGATGAACCTTGAAACTTTCGGGACCGCGTCGATCCCGCTGCTCCATAAAACGATCCTCACCGGGGTTGTCCTGATGATTACCTTCGTCATCCCGGTGGCCCTTACCTGGTTCCTTTACCGCTATGAACTGGTCTCCTCTTTTTTTCTTGTCAGCAAAGAGGAACGGATCTACCCGATCCTGTCGGTGGCCGTATTTTACTATATCACCTATTTCCTGCTGAAAGGGGCCCATTTTTCGGCTGTCTTCAATTTTTACATGCTGGGGGCCACGCTGCTGGCGATCCTTTCGCTGATCATCAACTTTTACAGGAAAATCAGCCTCCACATGATCGCCGCAGGCAGTTTCACAGGACTCTTCGCGGGGTTGTCGCTCAAATTCGGGATCAATTTCACGCCGGAGATCCTTGCCGGGATCCTGGTAGCAGGGGTGGTCGGCTTTGCCAGGCTAAAATCAAACTCCCACGACCCCGCCGAAATCTATTCCGGCTTTGTCATGGGAGCTGCTGTAATGTCTTTGCTGCTGATCCTGCTCTGATCAGAAGGGAAGCAGCAGGAAACCGACAGAGATCGGGTACATGTCAATCCCTGTTCCCTTGGTGAAAATATTGGCCAGTGAATAATAGGCATTCAGGTGAATCCATTTGTACCCGACCCTGAGGGTGGGACCGTAGGCAAATTTTTCGATATCCTTGATATCCTTGAAAGAGGCTTTGAGGGTGTTGGTGGTTTTCCAGATATAATCGGACCCGACCCATTTGGAATGACCGTAAACCATATATCCCACTTTGAAACCAATGCCCATGGCAACCTTGCTTTTTGACTTATACCTGAACTCGATGGGTATTTCCAGATAGGGCATCGTAATTTTGCTGCGTTTGTAGCTTACATCCGAGGGAACCTTGGAAAATTGCACGGTATCACCTCCCCTATCCTTGAAATAATAATTCCAGTAAAGGTTATGGATGGAGATACCCACCCCGATGGCAAAACTGAAGTTGCTTTTACCCATGGGCATATTGTAAGTGCCGAAAACGTTGACTCCCTGGTTGATGGTACGGGTCTTCATCCCGGCCGGGGTATTCATCCATATATCGGTAAACAGGCCGACGCCGATGCTGATCCGCTTCTTTGTGGAAGCATTCACGACCTGCGCGTGACCGGGAGCCGGGGCGAGTAAAAGAAACAATACAGCGAGGGCGCTGATTCCGGTCATGATGTGTCTTAATCTGTTCATATTTTTTATTTTTTGCCGATTGACAAAAGTAGGCAATTAATTTGATAACGCTTCTCCGGGGCTAAAATTGGATCAGCCCCATAAGTTTTCGGGATAAACTCCGCCATCGACCAGTTCCCGGATG
>CAIMWF010000048.1 GCA_903845055.1 uncultured Bacteroidales bacterium
CTACGGGGTAAGCACCCCCATTGACCAGACCGCCAACATCAGCACACCCGATGCACGCCAGATCATTGTTCAGCCATGGGATAAAAGCGTTCTCGGACTCATCGACAAAGCCATCCAGGCAGCCAACCTGGGTTTCAACCCAAAAAATGAAGGTGAAATTCTCCGGATAACGGTGCCTCCCCTCACCGAGGAACGCCGGCGCGACCTTGTGAAAAAGGCCAAGGCCGAAGCGGAAAATGGCAAGGTAAGCATTCGCAACATCCGCCGGATCGCCAATGAAACGGCCAAAAAGTTAAAAAAAGACGGTGTTCCTGAGGATGAAGTTGAAAAACTTGAAATTGATATCCAGAAACTTACCGATGAATACATCGCAAAAGTTGACAAACTTTTCGACATCAAGGAAAAAGATATCATGACCGTTTGATCAGAAGACCACGATCTCATCCGTGAAAATCCAGCAGGGCTCACCGGCTCCCTCATGCCAGGCAGGACATTTACCGGGAT
The DNA here is from genome assembly GCA_903845055.1 of uncultured Bacteroidales bacterium. GTDB lineage: Bacteria > Bacteroidota > Bacteroidia > Bacteroidales > FEN-979 > CAIVAT01. Next base: position 505 of record CAIMWF010000048.1, read on the forward strand.
TTTTGGCGGTGATGTGAACATACCTTGCCTTGGTCCTTATCATGAACTGGAAATTGAAAGGCTGAATGAATACCTGGTCCTCTTTGGGAGGGATTCTGTTCAGCACCTCGTTAAAGGAATGGTACTTTTTTCCGTCGGAGGACAGGGAGTATTCAACCACTTCGGGGAGGAAAATCCAACTTTTCTGGTTGTTTAAAAAATTCATCTGCACCGAGTTGACCAGCTTTTCCTCGCCCAGGTCGATAACAACATCCAGGTTGTTCCCGAGGAATCCCTGCCACAACCCATCGTGATGGTCGATGGTGCCGCGCAACCCGTCGGTCAGGGCCCCGTCACCACCGGCAGTATACCGGTAAGAGTATGGTGTCAGGTATTTCGCCGGTTTCCCGATTGCCATATGGAATATCAGGGGCATCTCCGTGGTTTTTTCCTTCAGTTCGCCATCAGCGAACAGTCCGGCCTTGACGATGCCGTTTTTGGTAATCTCCACAGGTGTGGAGTAAACAGGTGATTTGGCGGTTACATCGTTCCCGTCGAGGGTATAATAAATCAGAAGGTCGGGCTGTTCCGACTCGAGCACCAGTTTGACTGCGTTCGTTTTTTGATCGGCAGTCGTGCTTACATCCACTTTAAAGGATCCCTTGCAGTAGTTGACATTCATATATTTTAACCGTTTGAACTGGTTTTTCATCCGGTGCTGAAAATCGTTCCAGTTGCGGGAACTTTTGACCGACCATACCACCTCCGACAGGGCGATCATCCGGGGAACCGCCATGTATTCAACGTGCGAGGGAGTCTGAATGAACTCTGTCCATACGTTGCCCTGGGCGCCCAGGATGTGCTTAGCCTGCTCCCTGGTTAGTTCCGCGGGAGTGGGCTCATAAGAGTAGACCTTTTTCAGGGTGGTAAATCCCCCGATGGCCTTGGGCTCGGTGGCGGGGTTCGCCTGGTAATGGTCAAAATAGCAATGCGACCCGGGTGTCATGATGGCATCATGTCCGAGCCTGGCGGCCGTGATGCCTCCCTCCACACCGCGCCACGACATCACCGTGGCCTCGGGAGCGATCCCCCCGTCGAGGATCTCATCCCAGCCGATGATCTTATGATTTTTCGATACGATGAATTTTTCGATCCGCTTGATAAAATAACTCTGGAGTTCCGTTTCATCTTTCAGGCCTTCCGCTTTGATCCGCGCCTGGCATTTCGGGCATGTTTTCCAGTTGGTTTTATCGGCCTCGTCGCCCCCAATGTGGATGTATTGCGAAGGGAAGAGGGCCATCACTTCGGTCAGCACATCTTCCATGAAAGTGAACACCGAATCATTTCCAGCGCAAAGGATGTCGAGGTTGGGCCAGTAGCTGCCGGTGGGTACGGTAAACGGTCCCCCTTTGCAGGAAAATTGCGGATAGGCTGCAAGCACCTCCGCTGAATGGGCCGGCATCTCAATTTCGGGGACGATGGTCACATACCGGTCGGCGGCATACTGAACGATCTCCCTGATGTCATCCTGGGTGTAATAGCCGCCGTATGTTGCCTTTTCCCCGGGCTGTTGCGGCGGACGTTCATTCCAGGGCAGATTCTCATGGTCAACATGCCAGGCGGCTGTCTCCATGAGTTTCGGGTATTTCTTAATTTCGATCCGCCACCCGTTGTCGTCGGTCAGGTGCCAATGGAACCTGTTCATTTTATACATGGCAATGAGGTCGATGTATTTTTTCACGAACTCTTTGGGAAAGAAATGGCGCGAAACATCCAGGTGCATGCCGCGGTACGGATACCGTGGGTGGTCGCTGATCTCCGCGCAGGTGATCTCCATCGATTTAAAGGTTGCGGGGGAAGCCGTTTGGCAAATCTCGGCCGGCATGAGCTGCAGCAGGGTCTGAACCCCGTAAAAGAGTCCGGCGCCGGTTTCTCCGACGATGCGGACCAGTTCGGGAGTGACTTTTAGCGTATACCCTTCCGCATTTGATTTTACGGTTCCTTTTGCAAGGGAAAGGGAGATGGCGTGAATGTTCTTTTCACCCGGGGCCACCGTCCTGATGGCCAGTCTGGGCCCTCCGGCCACCGTTACCTGGTCTGCAAGAAGACCGGCGATGCGTGCTATTTCCTTATCTCCTGCCGGAACAGCCAGGACCGTTTGATCGCTGATCCTGAAGGTACCTGGCCTGGACTTCACCGAAACAGGTTTCGGCACGACCGGGAGGGTTGGAGCGACGGATGGTTTTCCTGCAGGCAGGGTAAAAACTGCCAGCACGAACAAACATGAAAGGAGAAAACGGGACATAACAGGGTGTTTATAAATTTTATGCAAAATAACTAATAAAATCGATAGAATTCAATATTTGCCGGGAACCCCGGGTAAATGAACCAGAATCCTTTAAAATTGGGTACTGATTTGTAATTCAAATTCTTATCGACCTGATGATCTCCTGCATCGTCCCGAAGTCGCGTTCCATCGTTTCGAGGAGCCTGAACTGGGTCCTGGCCCGCTGCAGGTTATGGCCCGGGAAGGCAGTCTTGAAATAGCGATCCCCGTCGATATGATCGGTCAGGAAACGCAGCCCGATGAGGTAGGTCATGTATTTTGCCGAAAAAGCCAGATGATCGAACTCTTCCCGTGTCAGGAAATCACCGGTAATTTCAAGGTAGCCGCTGGCATATGCTTCAAAAAGCCCCAGGTCGATCTGCACCTTCGACAGGTCGGCTTCATCCTCGGCGCCTGTGTTGGCTCCCGTCCGGATGGCATCGCCGAAATCGTACAGCAGGTACCCCGGCATGACGGTATCGAGGTCGACCACGGCAATCGCCCTGTTGTCGGTGTTGAACAGCACGTTGTTGAATTTTGTATCGTTGTGTGTTACCCGCAGCGGGATCCGGCCCTGCTGCGCCAGCCGGAGGATGGCATGCATCTCTTCTGCCCGCAATTCTGCGAATGCGATCTCCCCGGCAACCCCGGCAACCCTTCCTGCCGGATCAGTCCGGACCTTCCCGCGGAAAGCCTCCAGACGGGAACCAATGTGGTGAAAGTCGGGGAGTGTCTCGAAAAGACTGCCGGCGTTCATGTCGGAGGTGAGGTGATGAAAAATGCCGAATGCCCTCCCCGCTTCACACGAAAGTTCACGGTTCTCAACAACATCGTAGCTCCTCGAACCAGGCACGAAGTCATACATCCGCCAGTAATTGCCCAGGGGGTCGTGCAGGAAATATTCTCCTGAACGGGTCTGTATCATCGCGATTACATGAAACCAATCAAGGTCGGCATCTTTGCACAGCAAACGCTGCTTCAGGTGCCGGGTCACCTTTACAATGTTGCTGATCAGTTCGGGCACATTCCTGAAAATGGCATGGTTGATGCGCTGCAGCACATAATCGCGTGCATCATCGGGCGAGGTGGTTATCAGGTAGGTATCGTTGATATGGCCCGATCCGAACGGCAGGGCCGATTTAAACCTGCCTTCGATATTAAACTGGCTGACAATATTCTGAAGATTACTCATTGTTAATATCTTACACTGGAATAACGTAATTAAACAGGAAAGGGTACCATCGTCAATCTTCCAACCGAGAAACCCAAAAGGAGCCCGCCCGCCGACCGGTCAAAAATACAAAGATTTTTTTCGGTATTTTCGCAGGAAATCAACCCACCGGAACATGAAAAAAACGACCCCCGCCGGAAGCTTCTTATCCTTTCCCGGCAATTTCTGGACCGCCATCTCCATGGAATTTTTTGAACGTGGTTCATACTATGGCGTGATGTCGGTGCTGTCGGTCTACCTGGTGTTGTCGAAAAGCGAAGGAGGACTGGGATTTTCAAAGGAAAGCGTCGGTGTGATCAAAAGTACCATCACCCCGCTGCTTTATTTCCTCCCGATTTTATCAGGGGCGATCGGCGACCGGTTCGGCTATCGCAAAGTGCTCGTCTTTGCTTTTTTCACCATGAGCCTCGGTTACTGGTTTGCAGGTTTTGCAACCACCTATGCCGCAGTTTTCAGCAGTCTGATCCTGGTAGCACTGGGTGCCGGGTTTTTTAAACCAATGATATCCGGGACCATTGCCCGGGTGACCGATGCATCAAACTCCTCCCTCGGATTCGGGATCTATTACTGGTCGATCAACCTGGGGGCTTTCCTTTTTCCGCTGATCCTGGTGCCCTGGCTCATATCAGTTTCTTACCATTACATCTTTTTCATGGCCGCCATCGGGACCGGTTGGCTGCTCATCCTCAATTTTTTCGTTTACAGGGAGCCAGCAAGGCTGCAGGCGGCAAAATCCATGAAACTGGTATTCGCCGAAATGATCACTGTATTGCGCGATTTCAGGTTCATCCTCATGATCGTGATCTATTCGGGATTCTGGATCATGTATTTCCAGGTATACGACTCGGTGTTGTGGTATCTCAAGGAAAAGGTTGATATGTCAGGGTTCAACAGCCTTGTTAACACGGTACTTGCACTTTTTGTTGAAAATCCAACATGGAAATTTGATGCCGAACACGTTACGGTGATGAACGCGGCGGCCATCATCCTGCTCCAGCTGCTTGTTTCGAGCCTGGTGCGCAACACGAAAGCCCTGCCGACCATGATCTTTGGCATCTGCCTCGGCTCGCTCGGGATGGGGATGCTGGCGGTTTCACCCAGCGGGTGGATATTCCTTGCCTCCATGTTCATATTTACCCTGGGAGAAATGATCGCCCACCCGAAGTTCATCGCCTATGTGGGGCTCATCGCACCCGATGACAAAAAGGCACTTTACCAGGGATGGTCCTTCATGTACGGCGTTATCGGCAGCGGCGTGGGAGGGGTGCTGGGGGCAGCGCTGTACGTACAATTCGTTGAAAAAATGAACCAGCCGTCGCTTTTATGGCTGACATTCAGCATGATCGGGGTTGCAACCGTTATCGGGTTGTTGTTGTTTAACAGGTTCCTCGTAAAAAATAGCGAGGTAGTGAGGTAGCGAGGTGGCGAAATTATGATTCGCTCATCCACGGTATACTATTACAAATTTTCACTACCTCGCTACCTCGCTATTTCGCTACCTCCCCGATTATCACTGGTTCCATGCTAAAGCTATAGCTGTACTTTCCCGCCGGAATGGTGTATTCGTCGTGGGTTCTTGCTCCCCAGCTGTCGTCGCCGCCTACACCCACCTGCCGGTAATCGATGTTCAGGTCGGTGAAGGGTTCTTTTTCAAGACTGTTGAGGTGTTTCCCGGCCTGTTTGAACCCCTTCATGTCATCGTAGGTGTAAGGCAATGCGCTGAAACTAAAAAAAGGCATGCCGGTAAACCGGATGGCAAGGTGTTTGGTGTTTTCCAGGGTCATCCACCTGACATCGGTCCGGTAGCCGTTTTCCTGCGGGCGGACATACGGGGTGAAGAGTTGATCGACGGTGCTTCCGTAAAGACCCACGAACGAGGCTTTGTTCCGGTCCTGGTAATTTTCCCACGGACCGCGGCCATACCATTCCACCTTATTGAATTCAGGACTCACCTGCAGGTTCATGCCGAACCGAACCATTTCAGGCAGTTTTTCCCTGGTCGGGACAATTGAAGCGGTGACGGTAAGGGTGCCGTTGCCGTTCACCTGGTAATCAACGGTCTCCATGGCAATCGAGTCGGGGAAAAGGTACACCACTTTAAAATTGATGCCGGCATCGCCCATGTTTTTCATTTCCACCGACTGCACTTTCCGTTGTTCACTGGCGTCGAACCAAACCCTGCAGCGGTTTGCAAGCCCGTTACCAACATCGTTGTCGGTTGGCGCCCTGCGGAAATTGGGAAGCGGCCCCCGGGCGATCAGTTCTGCATCCTGGAATTTCCAGGAGGAGAGGGTCCCTGTTTTTTTATCAAATCTTAAGGAGAACCGTTCACCGGTCACTTCAATATCAGATTCCCCCTCTTTTACGGCTGGTTTTAGGCCGGGCTTGCCGGTCACTGCCGGCGTCACCGTGGCCGGGATACGAAAAGGGAACTGCTCAGACGCGAGCATATGGCCGGGTTGGAGAAGTCCCCAGGGTGCGGTCGTCCGCAGATAAAGGTTCAGGAAAAATTCGTTTTTCCCGGTTGGATCAAGTGCCGGTAACGGGATGGATATCTCCTTCACCCCCTTGGGACCAAGGGTAAACGGTGGCAGTTTGCCGGCAAGGACGACTTTTCCGTCGTTCAGCATTTCCCAGGAAATTTCGGTATTGGAAAGATCATAAAAATCGTACTTGTTGAGGATGCTGAAGATACCTTTTTCCAGGTTCGACGGGGTGAATTTCACATACTGGTAAACCTTTTTTACTTCCCAGTAACCGGGATGCGGCACCCGGTCGGGGAACATGATCCCGTTGCACTGGAAATTGCCGTCGCTGGGTACGTTTTTCGGGCCATAATCGCCGCCGAAAGTCCAGTATTCCTTTCCCTTCGCGTCTTTCGCATAGAGCCCCTGGTCAACCCAGTCCCAGATGCAGCCGCCCTGGAGCTGGGGGTATTTCTCAATGACATCCCAGTATTCCTGGAAATTCCCGGTGCTGTTGCCCATGGCATGCGCATACTCGCACATGATGAGCGGGCGCAGCTGCCGTGCGTAACCGTACCATTTGAGGTCCGACGGGTTCCAGTACATGGGGCAGAAAATATCGGTGTTGGCCCCCTGTTCGGCCCGTTCGTACCATACCGGGCGGCTGTGTTCGCGGTGTTTGATCCAGTCGTAGGTAGCCTCGAAGTTGCACCCGTTCCCCGCTTCGTTTCCCAGCGACCAGATGATGACGCAGGGATGGTTTTTGTCGCGTTCCACGAGACGTTCGGTCCGGTCGAGGTGGGCCTTCATCCAGACCGGGTTGTTCCCGAGCGTGCGGTCAGGATTATAACCCATCCCGTGCGATTCAATATTGGCTTCATCGATCACATAAAGGCCATATTCATCGCACAGTTCGTACCAGTATGGATCGTCGGGGTAGTGGCAGGTCCGCACGGTATTGATGTTGGCTTCCTTCATCAGCTTTACATCCTTCAGCATCATCTCGCGCGAGATTACGTGCCCGGTCACCGGGTCGGTTTCATGCCGGTTGACCCCTTTGATCAGGACGGGCTTCCCGTTGAGCAGGAATTGCCCGTCCTTCACTTCCGAACTCCTGAACCCCACGCGACAGCCGGTCGATTCAAGGATGTTGCCGTCGCTGTCCTTCAGGGTCAGCACCAGGTGGTAGAGGTTGGGTGTTTCGGCGCTCCATTTCAGCGGATCGGGGAGGTATTTAGCAAAAAGGAGGGTGTCTTCAGAACCTCCACCGGGCTGAAAGCGGATGGATTCGGTAAGTTCGGGCTCCTTGCTGGTTTTTGTTTTGTAGAGGGCCAGGTCGAGGGTGCAGGTTGGCTGAAGGAACGGGCGGTCGAGATTTTCGGGCGGGTTGCTGCCGCCCCGGATGATGGCTGCAACGCGGAGCATGCCATGGCGGTAGCCCGAGAAAAGGTCGCCGGTCACCGAAAAGTCACGGATGTGGGTTCCCGGGGTCGAATAGAGGACCACGTCGCGGTTGATGCCGCTCATGCGCCACATGTCCTGGCACTCCAGGTAGGTGCCGTCGGACCACCTGAAAACTTCAATGCCGATGATGTTCCTGCCGGGATGGACATATTTTGTAATGTTGAATTCCACCGGGGTCTTTCCATCTTTTCCCATACCGGCTCTGATGCCATTCACCCAGACATAACAGAACGATTTTACGGCTTCGAACCTCACGAAGATCTCCCGCCCATTCCAGGTGACGGGAACATCGAAGTCGCGGCGGAAAGTTCCTACCGGGTTATAATCATGGGGGACCCTGGGTGGATCGGGTTTCATGAGGTGCACGAACTCGTACGACTGGTTGACATAAATCGGGTAACCATATCCCTCGACCTCGATGGTGACGGGGACCCGGATATCCTTCCACTGGCTGACGTCAAAAGCATCGCTGCAAAAATTCACCGGCCGTTTGTCCGGGTTCTCCGACCAGTTGAACTTCCAGGTCCCATTGAGCAGGACAAAAAACGGTGAGGCTGCCCGGTCATCCTGCAGTGCGTCCGCCACCCGGTCGTAAGGAACGTAAGAGGCATGAGGCCTTTCGTTGCCGATACCCGTGAGCTGTGGATTTTCCCAGTCGGCAGGCGGTGCGTTTTGTGAAAAGACACTGGAACAGAATAACAGTGGGGTGCCAAGAAGGAGGAGCATGGTTAAGGTAGCGAAGTAGCGAGGTAGCAAGGTAGCGAAAATGCGAAAATGCGAAATTGTAAATTTTTTCATGCCGGAATTGTTTCCCCGAAAATAAGAAATTTTCAGAAATTCCTCATTACCTTTGTGAATATAGCCGGTCTCATCATATTATCGCTATCCTATGAAAAAGCTTGTAGTCCTTTCGGGTGCTGGCATCAGCCAGGAAAGCGGGATCAGCACCTTCCGCGATGCGAACGGGCTCTGGAACAATTACCGGATCGAGGAGGTCGCCTCCCCGGAAGCATGGAAACGTGATCCGCAGTTGGTGCTCGACTTTTACAACATGCGGAGGAAACAGTTGTACGAAGTGGAGCCAAACGCGGCTCATTGTGCGCTCGCCCGGCTTGAGGAGTTTTTTGATGTAACGATCGTGACCCAGAATGTGGACGATCTGCACGAGCGGGCCGGGTCTTCCCACGTGCTTCACCTGCACGGCGAACTGAAGAAGGTGAGGTCGACCGTGGACGAGGAACTGGTATCCACGCTCGACGGCTGGGAGTTGAAGCGCGGCGACCTGTGTGCAAAAGGATCCCAGTTGCGCCCGCATATTGTCTGGTTTGGCGAGGCGGTCCCGAATATCATATCTGCAACCTCCCTTGTAAAAAGTGCGGACATTTTCCTGGTGGTCGGCACCTCCCTGCAGGTATACCCGGCAGCAGGTCTGCTTCAGTATGTTCCTTCGGCGATCGAGAAATACCTTGTCGATCCGGAGGCGGAGCCGCGGTATTATGTGAACAACCTCACCATCCTCCGCGAAAAGGCCACGACCGGCGTCACAAAGTTCGCAGAGATGATTTCACCCGTCTAAAAGGAAAAAGCCGGGAAACACCCCGGCTTTTTCACTTCCGGACAAACCATGATTGGTATTTCTTTTGTCCGGTTACTGGTTAATTTGACGTCATTTTTTTCTTCACTTCATTTCTCACCAGGGCAAAGTCAACGCTGTTAAAGTTGTAATCGGCAATTTCGTTGAAAAGTTTTTTTGCCCTGTCCTTGTTGCCGGCTGCATCGTATGCCATAGCAAGCCAGTATTTATTCGAAATGAGAACCTGTTGTGTTTTTTCAAAATGTGCCACGGCTTCAGGGAACTTCTTTTGCTTCAGGGCGATGTAACCCAGGGCAAACTCATAACCGTCGAGTTTAAGGGGATCGTTGATGGGAGCGACCGTTGATTTTATCTCTTCAGCAGTGGAACCGGCCAGGCTGAAGTTTCCTTCAGAAGCAGCCAGGAGCGCTTTCCACTGGAGTATGCCGGCTTTCTGGGATAATTTTGCCGCATCGGTGCCAACATCGTTACCCATCTGCAATGAGATCGGTTCCAACTGCCCGATGATCTCTTTTAATTTGGCCACATCCCCGGTAAAAAGGGCGATGCCGGCATAATCCTGGAGAAACGTGGATTTGGCATACATCGTCTTTGCATCTTTGTTACCCGATGCCTCGATCTGTTTCAACTGCCCCTCGAGCGAATTCATAGCTCCCTTCGGATCGTTGCCGTAAAGATAGGTGTAGGCAATAAACTGTCCTCCCATCACGATCGATTCGTCATGTTTCGAGCCGTCGGAGTAGTTTTGCCTGGCTTCTTCGAGATTGCCAAGGAATGAATTGGCATGCCCTTTTTTGTAATAGGCCTCCGGGGCTGCAGGATCAAGGTCAACGGCCTTTGAATAGGCATCCCTGGCTTTTTGCAGGTTGTTCTGGGCCCTGTAACAGTCGCCCAGCGCAATCTCTGCACCCGGGCTTGCGGGTGCCAGTTCTACCATTTTCAGGGCATTCCCCTCCGCCTTTTTGAAGTCCTTGGGTTCGCTGAAGAGGTATGAATTTAAAAGTCCGACATACCCGCCAACCCATTTCGGGTCGAGTTCAACGGCTTTTGTAAAACAGGCTCTTTCGTTGGCGACATCATTTGCGCTGCGGTAAGTATTTCCCAGGTCAACCTGCGGCCTGGCGGCGTCGGGATAAGCGGCCGCGATTTTTTTTGCGATCTCAAGCCGCTTGTTCCAGTCGCTGGTGAAAAAGGTGACGGTATAATCGCAATACAGCTTTTCCCATTCACTTGCGCCTTCAATGCCGGCTTTGGCCTTTTCCACATCGTCGGAAGCCTCTTTGGGCGAAACGTCCGTTGTAGCTTTGAACAGGTAGGCGATGGAGAGCTTCGGATCTTGTTCGATTGCCTTTATGAAAAGTCCCCTGGATTTTTGATAGTCGCCAAGATCCGAAAGGGCCAGTCCTTGCCTTAACGAGTTCAAGGCCTCCTTTGATTGGGTTGTAACCGGGATTTCGGTTACCTTTTCGGGTTTCCCTGTACCGCAGCCGCTTATCACGGCCAACAGGCCGAAGCAGATCATTGAAAGAAAAATATTTGTTTTTTTCATGCTGTTTTTTTTAGATTAATGATATTGATTTTATGCCGGATTGAAACATGTAAAACCAGGCATAACCAGTTTGGTTATGTCCTTGTAATGATATTACAGGAACAAATATAGGATAAAAAAACCGAAATCAAGTGGGGAACTGTATTTATTCCAGGAAGGGGATCATTTCCCGCATGGAACCATGGTATGGAAAAACAGTGGAAAGACCTTTACTGTCGCGGTTCACGATGCGCTGCCGTTACCTTCTGAATTTTTTCCCGGTCCGTAACCGTATGTTCAAATTCTGAATGACCCGGTATTCCCATATAAACAGATGATTGCCTGTAATGCATCAAACTGGGTTCCTGTTTTTCGAGGTGGATATGCAGTTCACGTGCACCCGTAGTTTCGATCAGCCGGTCGATGGTGTGCTCCTTCACACCGCAGCCCGGCATGATGATGATACGGCCTGCCGATTTCATGATGAGTTCCCTGATGAGGTTTTCGCCCTGGGGCGCCGAAGGCTGCTGCCCCGAAGTGAGGATCCGGTCTATGCCCAGTGCGATGAGATCCTCCATGGCCATGAATGGATCTGCAGTCATGTCGAAGGCCCGGTGGCAGGTGATCCCCATTGGCCGTGCAAGCGCAGCAAGCAGGCCCATACGATCAACGTCGATTGTCCCGCCGGGCAGCAGGATCCCGAATACCACACCGTCGGCACCCAGGTCCTTTGCCACCCGGATGTCCTCTTTCATGATTTCAAACTCGCCGGGGGTGTACAGAAAGTCACCGCCACGGGGCCTTATCATAACAAACAAACCGATGTGCAGGTGTTTCCGGGCAAAACGGATGGCCCCTGCACTGGGGGTCGTTCCGCCGTCGTGGAGGTTTTCACAGAGTTCCACCCGGCCGGCACCCCCCTTCTGGGCTTCGATGGCGGAAATGGCTGAATTAACGCAGGCTTCAAAAATCATGGGACAGACTATAAGTTGATAAAGATAGTAAAAAGGCAATAGGCAATACAGTCAGAATCAATGGAATTCCCAAATTTCCACATCCTCAAATTCTCAAATTCTCAAATCTTTTTTCATTTTTCCCGGAAGAACCGCTCCACCTGTTCGTTGAAATCATCTTTGAACTTAATGCAGGTGTCATGTCCTGAACCGGGCAGGATCCAGAGTTTCGCACCGGGGATGGAGCGGAAGATCTCAAGCGTGTGTTCAGGTTTGATGATGTCGTGGTCGCCGCCGATGACCAGTACCGGGCAATGGATGGTTTGCAGCGCAGCATGGGAGATATAGGGCTGGTCGATCATCAGCCGGGTCAGTTTGATCACATTTTTTGTCGTGGCATCGGAAGGGGCCAGTTTTAGCTGTTCCACCTGGCTGATCATGGACTGTATATCAGAAAAGGGAACGGCGGAGGAATCGGGGCGGATGTTTGCACCCGTTGCCGCCAGTTTCCTCACCTTTCCGGGATGCCTGATGGCAAGCAGCAGCCCGATGATACCCCCGTCGCTCCAGCCGATCACAAAGGCCGGGCCTGCATGCAGCGAATCGAGCAATGCGCCGTAATCATCGGCCATCATTTCATACGATAACGAATCAGCCCCGTCTTTCGATCTTCCCTGTGAACGGCTGTCGGCAGCGATGACCCTGTGGTGTTTCAAAAAGAACGGGGCCTGGCTTCTCATTGAGGCGATGGAACCGCCATTGCCATGGATCAACAGCACCGGGGTGCCGGTGCCGTAAACTTCGCAGTACATGTCCATCCCCCTGATCCGTATGAACCTCCCGGTTTTTTCGTTTGAACCAAAATTGATCCCGCTGACGCTGCCCGCGGCCGCCTGGGCGAAAAGTGGGCCGGGACAGGAAACCAGTACAAGGAGGATCGCCAAAAGGATGAGGGTTTTCATAAAATCGGTAAAAAGAATGTAAATTTACGATTTACGATTTACGATTTACGATTTTTGTAAGACAATAAAGGAGAGGCAATCATTGCAGGAACAACAACAAAGAAATTTTCCTATGAATACAAATGATGATATCGAACCGGTGGTAGTGTTTTCAGGGAATATCTGGCATGCCGAAATGGTAAGGAGCCTCCTGGAGAATGCTGAAATTGAGTCATTCCTGATTGATGGGAACACAGGAACCCTTGCTCCCTGGTACACGGCCGGAGGAGGTGCCGGTTCGGTGAAAATCGTGGTTTCAAACCTCGATCTTAAGCAGGCAGGCGAAGTCGTGGTAGAATTTGAGAAAAATATCCGGGAGGGGGACTGATTGGTACCTGTGCGGATTTGAGGATTTGAGGATTTGAGGATTTGAGGATTTGAGGATTTGAGAATGTGAAGATTTGAGAATGGGCAGGTCAGGACGGTTGTTCCGGGGACAGACCCTTTGCCTTTTCGTTTTTCCTTTTTTTTCTTTTGGCCATCAGTGATTTTCCAATTGACACCGCCCGCGTAAATATGGAGGTGGAAGCGGTAAAGTCATTGAGCACGGAGGTTGCCAGGTGCCGCGGGGAAAGCGCATGCAGGATGTTGGTGTAACCCGATGAGATATCCTGTTCTTTCTTAAGAATTTCAAGCCGGAGCTTTTGCTTTTCAAGTTCAAGGTCCTTGAGCGAATGGATCTTTTCAGCCTTGATCGTGTATCGGTTACTGGTTTTCATCTTTGTCCTCCATCAGGATTTTAGTTAACTGGACAACCAGCGGATTGATAAAGAGGGCATGCCTCAGGAGGTAGACCAGGACCCCGGCGACAACATAAAAAGCCGTGACAAAAAGTGCTGCGACCCAGGCCGGCCCGATGTCGTTCCCATACCAGAATACAAAGGCGAGGGAAAGAAAAAGCAGCAGGAACATGGCCAGGATAAAGAAGATGATTGCGATCAGGAAAAAGGTGGCCAGTTTGGCTATCTTTTCGGTGAGGATCAGTTTTACCAGGTCAATCCGAAGGTTGACATAATCCTTGACATTTTCGGTCAGCGACGAAAAATTGTCTGAAATTCTTCCCGGTTCCATTATGCATCCTCCTCATTTCCACCGGAAGGTGCCAGTACATCCGGCTCTCCCGTTTCTTCATCACCAAAGGCTGTTTTAAAGGCATTTATTTTTTCCGAAAGGTCATCCTGCATGATATCGGCCAGGCTTAGTAGCCTTTTTTTCAATCGTTTACGGGTTTTTGACCCCTTGGCCGGGGCGATGAGCAATCCCACACCGATTCCGGCCGCCAGTCCGAAAACGGCAGCAAGCATGATTTTTGAACCTGATTTTGCCATGTTGGTCTCCTTTCAATAACATTGTAAAGTTAATGTTTTTCTGATAATTTTTGAAAGACCTTGAAATTGCTTAAATATTCATTTGCAACGATTTTAATGAAACCGTATGCCGGCACCGCAACGATCATTCCTGCAATACCGCCAATGCTGGCTGCGGCAATGACGACGATGAAAATCTCCACAGGATGGGCCTTGACGCTTTTTCCCTGGATAAGCGGGGCGAACACGTTGTTGTCGATGGTTTGGACAATGAACATAGCGATGATGATCCGGATGATGATGGGCACGATCATGGCATATTCCCCGGCGCTTATCACACCGGTAACCCCGAGGATCACCCCCATGATCATGGAGATAATCCCTCCAAGGTATGGAATGATGATGATGATGCCGGTAAAGAAACCGATCACGAGCGGGTTTTGCACACCCGCTATGTAGAGCGCCACCGAGTATGTGAGTATGTTCAGCAGGATCTGTATGATAAGCCCGATGAAATACCGCGAGAGCAGCTTTTTACTTTTAACCATGACATTCCGGGTCTTTTCAACATGTTTTTCGGGGGTAAGCATCAGGATGAAACGGGGCAGCATTTTCTGGTCGAGCAGGAAAAAGAAGGAGAGGAATGCGATGGAAAAGAGATTAAAAAAAAAGGTGCCTGTCACCGAGATGATGGAGGTGAGCACATTGGAGAACATGCCGAAATCGATGAATTTCAGGATAGCCTTCTTCGCCTCCGATTCAAAGGTGGCGCCTCGGGGCAGGATTCCGTAATGGATGAACATCGACTGCGACCTGGCGATCTCATCGTGGTAATAGGCCATGACCTGTTTTCCGTCGATGTTGCTGATCAATGCCGCTTCGTTGATCACCAGCGGGATGAAGAGGCTGAACAGGCCGAAGAAGATGGCCAGGACCAGCAGCAGGGTTATGATGACACTCAAAGAATGCGGAAATGAGTAGCGCCCGATCCTGATCCGGTCGAGCAGTTCCACCATAGGCGACCCCACAATGGAAACCACCCCTGCGACAATGATAAAGACGACGATGTTTGAAAAATACCAGGTAAGGAAACCCAATGCGGCAGTGAGAATGACCAGGAAGAAAAGTTTATTATTCTTATAAAGTTCATTCATGGATACTGGAAATGGTTTTGGACATGTTAATATTCAGCATATTTAAAATGCCATGAAGCATATTTAGCATATGATCAGACCAGCCTGTCAATGATCAGCGCAAGCATGACCAGCAGCATGAACAGGTTGCCGGCAATAAAGATTAGCCTGTAGCGCAGGGTGGAGGTGAGGAACAACTGCCAGGCCATGACCAGCAGCAGGGCAAGGTTGACAGCAATGATGCCGAACCCCAATTGCCGGAGGTGGAGAATCCCAAAGTAAACAAACATCCCCGATGTAGCCGACGAGGCAACCATCCAGGTCATGATAACCACCCGTACCTGGCGTTCATCCAGGAAGTCGGTCAGTCCGGGGAAGCCTGCCTGGCGGTACTGGCTGCCATATTTGAGGGTGAGCAGCCAGAAATGGGGCATCTGCCAGACAAAGAGGAAAAAGGCCAGGAAGAGGACCCTGGGGTCGTTCAGGAGGCCCCCGGCTGCGGTCCAGCCCATCAGGACAGGGATGGCCCCGGTGAGTGCGCCGGGAACCACCGCAAAGGCGGTCTTACGCTTCAGCCAGGTGTAAACGCCGTTGTACCAGATGAGGTTCACGATCCCAAGGGCAAAACAGGTGCCTGTTGAATAATAGAGAAGGATGATCAATCCGCCAATGATGCAGAGCGAGGCGATCCTCAACGCCTCCTGCGTGCTGATGCGTCGCGAGGGCAGCGGGCGCCTGCGGGTGCGTTCCATGCGCTCGTCAAAGGGCCATTCCTGGTACTGGTTGAATGCGGAGGCCCCCGATGCCAGCAGGAAGATGCCGGCAACCGGCAGCAGCATGGACAGGTCCGCTTCACCCTTGCTGATAACCATCGCCGCAAAGGCGGTAAAGGTAACTGCGAGCGAAACGGGGAAACGGGTAAGTACAATCAGTACCCGTGTATAGGAGGTTTGCAAAGGTCAGGTCGTTAATTCACCGGTTATCGGCCGGAATTATTTGATGGATTTAAGGTAATCGATGATTTTCGCCAGGTCATCATCCGAAACTTTGCCCTTGTAGGTCTGCATGATCCCTTTCTGAAAACCCACCACCACATCCTTGTCGGGCTCATAAACCGAGGATTTGATGTAGACATCATCCACGGTTACCGAACGTTCGGAGCCATTGGTCATCACCTTCTCCGTTTTTCCGTACAGGCCCCTGAAGGAAGTGCTTACGATTTTGGTTCCGTCGATGGAATGACAACCCGTACAGGCATTTTTCCGCAGGATGACAAGCCCTTCGGGATCGTTCGATTTGCCGGGCAGGGCGCTGAGCCATGCCTGGTATTCGGCTTCCGTAACCACCTTTGCCTTGGTTTCCATGTACGAATGGCGCAACCCGCAATAGACGGTGCACAGGATGTCATATTCGCCAAGCTGTTCGGGGATGAACCACATGTAGTTGTTCTTTCCCGGGACCACATCTTCCTTGATCCGGAATGCCGGGATGTAGAGGCTGTGGATCACATCTTCGGAATGCAGGTTCAGCAGGATCGCCTTTTTCAGTGGAACCACCAGCACGGGAGATTGTTTACCGCCCTCGTATTCAAAATTCCACACCCACATTTTGGCGATCACCGTGATGGGCAGGGCCCCCTTTGGAACAACACGCTGCGGGCTGAAAGCCACGTATCCAAAATAGAACATCAGCAGTACCAGGATCAGCGGAATGGTGATCCATGTGATTTCAAGAAGGTTATTGTCCTTCATCTGTTCTGCGACCGGATGTCGTTTCCTGCTGTACCTGAATACGAACCAGAGCATCACCGTGGTGATCCCGACCAGGAAAAACAGACTTATTCCAATAATGATCTTGAAAGCCAGATCTACACCTTCGACAAAATTAGAAGCACCCATATTGTTGAATTACTAATTAAAAATTAAAAATTGCGCTCAAACTTCAGATAACCAGTACAATTTTTCCCGTTAACATATTCGTATGTTCATCCTGTAGCAAGCCGTTTATTTCCACCCGCGCCATCTACCTGAACAGGTAATCAGAAAGCGTGAACAGGATGACAAGCACGTAGATGGCCAGCACCATGATCACAAAGACCCGGAAAAGCGATGATTCGAACTTCAGATGCATGAAGTAGGTCAGCACCACGCCGGCCTTTATCGTTGCAATGGTGAGGGCTACAAAGACCGTGAGCGCCGACAGATCGATCCACGTAACCGTAATGGTCAGGAATGTGAAGGTAAGCAGGGCGATCAGGACCCAAGCGTAAGTACGGTATGGGGTTATATGTACAGTTTCGGTCGACATGTCAATTAAAAATTAAAAATTAATAATTACTTTTTTTCGCTATTTCGCTACCTCGCTACCTCGCTACCTGACTATGTAATGAGGTACAACAACGGGAACAGGAATATCCAGATCAAATCGACCAGGTGCCAGTAGAGCCCCCCGTTCTCGAGCAATACGTACCGGGTGCTGTTGATGGTGCCCCGGTTTACCTTGATCATGGCGATGGTCAGGATGATCCCCCCGACAACGAGATGGAACATATGCAGCCCTGTCATGAAAAAGTAAAGGCTGAAGAACATCACCTGCCCGTGGTTCATGGTGAGCATCAGGTCGGAGCCCGGGTAGAGGCCGATCTGGAATTTGTGGCCCCATTCAAAATATTTATTGACCATGAAAACAGCAGCACAAACCAGCGTGAGAAAGAGCAGGACCACAGCAAGCCTTTTGTCGCCCTTCTGAACGGCGGTGATCGACATGGCGACCGTTGCGCTGCTGACCAGCAGCACCAGCGTGTTGATGGTTCCGATAAAGGCGTTCAGGTGATGGGCTGCCGAATGAAAATCGGCGGAATAACGACCCCTCATCACTGCGTAAACTAAAAATAACCCGCCAAAGAGCAGGATCTCCGTAAAGATGAAAACCCACATGCCCAGTTTTGCACCCATGTCGTCGCGATGTTCCATATGTTTATTTACGAATTTAGATTTCAGATTTCAGATTTTTTATTTCGCTGCCTCACTACCTCGCTACCTCGCTATTTATAATCATAAGGCGTCTCATCCGGTCCCATGACGGGCATGACCTCAAAGTTTTCCAGCGGGGGAGGAGAGGGGATGGTCCATTCATAGGTCCGGCCGCCCCATGGATTGTCGGGTGCTTTGGCGCCTTTTTTGCTGAAAAGGTTGGTCAGCATCAGGATGATCCCGATGAGCAGGAGAATGCCGCCAAAGAAGGAGAGTTGCATCCCAAGCGTAAACTGGGGAAGATAGTCGAAATACCTGCGAGGCATCCCCTGGATCCCGATGATGAACTGGGGGAAATAGAGGAGGTTGAAACCGATGAACAGGAAACCGAAGGCCCAGTTGGCACGTTTAAAATTGTACATGCGCCCGAACATTTTAGGGTACCAGTAATGAATCGCCGCAAAGAAGGCGAACCCGACACCCCCGAAAACTATATAATGGAAATGCGCGACCACGTAAGCAGTATCATGCACATGCACGTTGGTTGCAAGCGCGCCCAGGGTGAGCCCGGTCATCCCCCCGATCATAAACAGGAAGATGAAGCCCAGGGCAAACAGGAAGGGCGGCTTTAAGTCGATGGAACCCCTGTACATGGTGGTTACCCAGTTAAACACCTTGATGGCGCTTGGTACGGCAACCAGGAAGGTCAGCAGCGAAAAAATCCAGCGTGCGGTCGGGCTCATCCCGGAGGTATACATGTGGTGGGCCCATACGAAATACCCAACGAGGGCGATGGCAAGACTCGACACGGCGATGGCTTTGTACCCGAATACCTTTCGCTGGGCGAAGGTCGGAATGATCTCGGTGATGACCCCCATGGCCGGGAGGATCATGATGTAAACGGCCGGATGGGAATAGATCCAGAAGAGATGCTGGTAAAGTACAGGGTCGCCGCCAAGCGATGGATCAAAAAAGCCGATCCGGAACCAGCGTTCCGCAACGACCATCAGCAGGGTGATTCCGACGATGGGGGTGGCAAGCACCTGGATCCAGGCGGTTGCGTAAAGCGACCATGGGAAAAGGGGCATTTTGAAAAAGGTCATCCCCGGGGCGCGCATCCTGTGCATGGTCACGATAAAGTTGAGACCCGTGAGGATGGAAGAAAAACCGAGCACAAAGGCACCGAAAACGGCGGCAACCACATTGGTATGTGTCTGGATGCTGTAAGGGGCATAAAACGTCCAGCCAGTGTCGGGCGGACCGTTTCCCAGGAATTGGGAGGTAAGGGCAATGCCGGCGCCAAGGATGTACAGGTAAAAGGAGAAGAGGTTAAGCCGGGGAAATGCCACATCTTTTGCCCCGATCATGATGGGCATTGAAAAATTTCCGAACACTGCGGCAAGACCGGGAATGACCACGGTAAAGATCATGATGATGCCATGGATGGTGAACAGGCCGTTGTAGGTTTGCGGTCCGTAGAATTGCTGGCCGGGCCTGAAAAGTTCAAGCCGCATGATTTCGCCCAGCAGGACGCCGACAATAAAGAATACCATCATGGCATACATGTACATGATGCCGATCCTTTTGTGATCCGTCGAGGTAAGCCATGACATCAGGCCTTTGTATTTACCGGTATTGACGAGGTAACTTGGCTCAGGGTGATGAGTCTTTTCTTCAGTCATAGGATTAATTTTGTGTTTTCGTTTTTTTCCGGGAAGACCGGACCATCAGAATAATAAACAACAGGGCAGCAAAGAATATGATGACGGTTGCTGAAATTTTTGTCACCTGCAGGGTGTATCTCCTTCCTTCGGGATCGTAGCTGAAACAATATTCCAGGACCCGGTTGATCGTTGGCCGTGATTGACCCTTCTGGGCTTCGATTATGGCCATTTTTACATCAAAAGGCAGGAAAGAGGTGCCGTACAGGTAACGGGTGACCTTCCCCTCCGGGCTCAGGATGATGATGCAAGCCGGGTGCATAAAATCGTTGCCGTTGCGCTGGAAAATGAAACCGACGGCATTGGTGAGGGCATAGATGTTCGCGCTGTCGCCGGTGAAATACTTCCAGTCTGCGGCATGAGGTCTGCTGTGATCGCGCAGGAAATTCTTCTTCTTATCCACCGATTTCGCCGGGGTATCCTCGTTGTTGAAGCTAACGGTGACTACCTGGAAATCTTTGCCGAGTTCAAGACCCATTTTTTCGATGGCTTCTGATACCCCTGCAAGCAAGGTAGGGCAAACACCCATGCAGTCGTAGTAAACCAATGCCAGGATGGTCGGTTTGTGAATGACCGACTTGAGCTGAACTGGCTCTCCCTGTTCGTTGTTGAAGGTGATCGTTGACGGAATAATGGTGTCGAGATGCTGCACCACCCCTGGTTCATCGGCCTGCCCGGTCTGGCTGAAAACCGGCATGGAAAACCACATGGCAAAAACCATCATCAACAGCCCGCTTCCAAAAACATTCTTTTTCATAATTTACTTATTGCACCCATTTACAGCATATTCCCACTCGTCACTCCTCACTCGTCACTCGTCATTGGTCATTCGTCACTCGTCGTATCTTCCTTGTACATCGCCGCGATCATCAGCGCACCACCCATGAGAGCCGTATCCTTAAGCAGTTCGATCAGGGCTGTGTTTGCCTTGACTGGTTCGAACAGCCCGGGGATGTGGATGGTACAGATGAAGATCAGCAGCAGCAGGGCGAGCAGCAGGCATGCAAGGCTGATGAATCTTTTTAGGATGATGGCAGTGCATGCGGCGATGAGTGCGAGGCCGGTAATGATGACTGTAAAACCTCCGCCGGGGATGAAGGAACTCACCATGCCGACATAATAATTATACATGAAAAAGTGATTGAGTCCCAGGATGCCGAATGGCAGGGCGAACAGGAATCTTCCGATGGTGCTGAGGTGCTTCATTTGTCCGTGAACGTATTGGTGAAAAAATCAATCATTACAGGCATCATATAAGAGGCATCAGGTAATAGGCAATAGGCAATTACAATGAACCGGCATGTTCCTCTCAATAATTTTCAAATCCCCAAATCTTCAAATTAACCGTGTGTACTTAGCTTTTTAATCTTCAGGATCGACGAAACGATATAAATGATGATTCCCCAGACGATGATCACCGAGAGCGTATAGGTGAGCAGCAGCCATATGGGTGCATTGCCGCGTGTCGACCACCATGCGCGTGTTTCGGTGAGCCCGGGGCGGTCGGTCGGAACCCCGATGGCGAAGGTACCGGTCGCCGGTGTGGTTTTCATCTGGCTTTTCGGGTCATTGACGCGGGCCGTCAGGTCGACGTTGCCGGTATTGTTCCCGGGCAGGTCGGCAGGGAATTCAAAGGTTGCCTCGCCACGGGCGTTGGTGGTTCTCATTTCGCCCACCTGCAAACTGCCGAAATAGCGCTTTACAGAAAGGAGTACCTCGATACCGGCGGCGGGAACGTTACTGTTGTCTTTCAGCTTTTCATGCGCGGTCACGACGATTTTTTTCATCGGGTCGCTGTATTGCATTTCCAGGGTTACACTCCTGCCGGTAAAGGCAGCCAGTGCCTTCGGGGCGGGCTGCACATATTTCGGATTGAAGGAACGCAGGAAGGCGATGACGGCCCAGCGATCGTCCTCGGGAATGATGTTCCGGAATTCAGGCATCGGGATTTTACCCGTGGTGATACGGTAAAATATCTCCCCGTCGGTTTGTTTCTGGGCTTTTTCCTTGGCAAGGTCGCCCGGCGGGGGGGTGAGTTTCGCCCAGTTGTCCTTCCCGGGAAGCCCGTGACAAGACTGGCAGTTCTTAAGGTAGACCTGCTCACCCTGTTTCTGCATGTCGGGGGTGAATTTCATAGGTGCAACCACCGCTTTCTGATCGTCGGGAACCACCCAGGTCTGGGCAGAAACCCTGGTACCGGTCACAACGGAGAGCAACAAAAGAAGAAAAACCTGTTTTTTAAAACCCATAGTCCCTGGCTTATAACTGTTCCTGAAATATTTTCTTTTTTGCATTCCCTGCACTGTCTGCATTGTTTGCATTGTTTGCATTGCTTTTCATTCAAACCTGATATGCTCCGCCCCCTTTTCAACGGCTGTTTCATGCAGCGGGATCACCGGGAAGAATTTGGAGATCAGGGTGATGATAATGAGTACCAGGATGAATGGTGCGATGGTAATCATCGATTCGATCAGTGTGGGCGAGTAATGGACAAAGTTTTGCGGCACATGCTGGATGGGCAGGAATGGGTGTTCCTGGGTGGGGATGACGATCAGGTAGCGCTTGAACCATGCAGCGATGAGTACCGCGATGGAGATGACCAGCACCGGCACCGGTTTACGGAAACGCCGGAAAAGCAGGAAAAGGATGGGGATAACAAGTCCCCCGATCTGGACCATCCAAAAAAGGAGGGCGTCCCTGCCAGCCAGAAGTTCCTGCAGATGCACGGCGTCGGCACGTTTCAGTTTATATCCGGGTACCAGGTATTCGTTGATATTGAAATAGAGATATACCAGCGACACGGTTGCCAGCACCTTGCCCATGTTGTTGAAATGAAGGTCGGTGAGATAGTTTTCCAGTTTGTAATTCTTCCGGAAGAAGAACATGGCGATGATCACCGCAGCTGAACCCGCGACAAAGGCCCCGGAAACAAAGTAGGGCCCGAAGATGGAGCTGTCCCAGCCCGCCCGCGAGGTCACGGCGAAAAGCCAGGAGGTGACCGTGTGGATGGAAAGCGCGGCAGGCACCAGCAGGATCAGCAGGACCCGGATGGAGCGGTTGATGATCCTGTTCTGTTCGGGGCTATCGGTAAAATTCAGTGAAAAACGCTTGTAAATGCTCCTTAGCCAGGAGGGAATGGCAACTTTGCTGTTGTGGATGATGGCCATGTCGGCGATGAGCGGCAGATACAGCAGCATCAGGCTCAGCACGAAATAGGTGACAATCACGGTTACATCCCAGAGGATCGGTGACTGGGGACGGCCATAGATAAAAACATAGGCGAGGCGTTCGGGGCGTCCCATATCGGAAACGATGACCAGTCCGGCAACAGCGGCGAATGCGACGGCGATGGTTTCGGCGATCCTGGTGATGGGTGTGATCCATTTCATACCGATCAGGCCGAGGACTGCACTGACCAGCATCCCGATGAGGCTGGCAGCCACAAAAAAGACAAAGTTGCTGAGGTATAGACCCCAGGTGACATAATCACGGATTCCCGCCACGCCCAGCCCGGTGCGCAACTGGAGTGAATAGGCAAAGAGGCAGGCCAGGAGTGAAACGGTGAGGAAACCCATCCAGATAACGAATCCCTTGTTGATCCTGATATGGTGGGTAAGATCGGCCGTAATTTTTTCAAAGGTCAGTTTATTGTCATCCATGGTCATTAAACTTTTTCAGGGGTTGCATCTTTGGCTTCTTCAAACGGGAACAAACGATTCTTGGGGGGGAGATAATAAACCCTTGGCCTGGTCCCCAGTTCGGGCATCAGCTGGTAACCGCCATTGTCGCGGAGGAGCTTGCTCAGCCTGACTGTTTCCTTGGTGGTGCCGTTCGTTACGGCATCCTCATTCTCATCGCCGAAATAGTAAACCCCGTTGGGGCAGGCTTCTACACAATAGGGCAGTTTGCCTTCGCGCAGCCGGTCGGCGCTGAAGAGACATTTTGAAATGGTACCGAGTTTCTGGGGAACGTTCAGCTCAACATTGTAGTCCTGGCCCTGGTGACTTGCGGCATCCTTAGGTTCGATCCAGTTGAAGATACGGGCTGAATAGGGACAGGCGGCCATGCAGAAACGACATCCGATGCAACGGTCATTCTCAATGAGCACGATGCCGTCGGGGCGTTTGAAAGTGGCGTCCACCGGGCAAACAGCAACGCAGGGCGGGTTGTCGCAATGCTGGCAGTTCTTGGGCATGTTGTAGGGCGCAGTATTGGGTGCGTCCTGCATCTGCAGGGTGTTCATATGGTATTGCTCGGGGCGCAGCTG
Organism: uncultured Bacteroidales bacterium; assembly: GCA_903845055.1. Taxonomy (GTDB): domain Bacteria; phylum Bacteroidota; class Bacteroidia; order Bacteroidales; family FEN-979; genus CAIVAT01. The sequence goes on from CAIMWF010000048.1 coordinate 24,446, forward strand.
GTGCGCGTCCTGGCATGCGTTAATACATTTCCTGGCATTGCGGCAATGTGAAAGGTCGGTCACCATGACCCACCTGCGGCCGGGGATGCCTTCACGGCCCTGCGATTCGCGCAGTTCTTCGCCGGTTTTAATGTGCGATTTGATCTCCAGCGAGTCAACGGAAACAAGTTTCCCGTCCTGTGTGAGCAGGACCTTGCTTTCGCCCGTCGCCTCTTTCTTTGCCTCGAAAATATGTCCCGAATAGAGCGCGGCGGCCCCGGTGGCCACTCCGACCCCGGCAAGACCCAGGTTCTTCAAAAAATTCCGGCGCGTGGAACCCTTTGATTTTTCGTCTTCATTAGAGAAATTCGTGGTGTTATTTTCTTCCATAATCAGATTCTTGGCGGAAATTATATGTACAAATGTAAATAAATAATTAAACCTTCACCTGCCGGTTTGAAATTTCTATGCGGTCTAAATAACGAAAAAAAAACGAATGTGAAAATTTGGGGATTTGAAAATGTGAGAATTAGCAGAATGCAATATTTTTGTACTTAAATTTTTCACTTCCACCATTTATTTATTTTGTATTTCGCTACCTCGCTACCTTAAAACGGGAATATCACCGAAAGTTTATAGGCAAAATTGTCGGCAGTATTGTTCAGGGAGTATGGGCCCCAGCGGTAAAAGGCGCCGATACCGATGGTATAGATTTTCAGGTTGACGAGGTTGTTGATCAGCAGGCCCGACTCGTAATAGCCCAGCTTCATCTCCTTCGGATTGATTGTGTTTTCTTTGTAGCGTTCCTGGTGATCAAGCCAGCCGAAACCGATGTTCTGCGACAGGGCAAATTCCGGGTGGAACCATTTTTTTCCTTTGAAAAGAAGGTAGCCGAAATCGTGGTAGAGATAGACGGATCCGTATTTGCTCGACAGGAATTCATTGCTGCGCATCGTGCCAAAACTGTTGGGGGCGAAAAGGGTGAATTCCCGGTAACCGGCAGGGGCATAATAGAGGTTGCACACAGGGATCGGCTGGTCAACATAACCCCCGTTGAGTTGCACGGTTAGTTTTCCGAGATATTTGATATTGAAGGTCTTCCGGATCTTCACGTCGAACCGGTCGTAATTGAAATCACCGCCCAGGAATCCCTTAACCCCACGTGTGTACTGGATCCAAACCACCGGGTATTTGGTTCCGAGGGAGATCTTGTTCCGGATCGTCTGGATGAATTTTTCACGGTAGGCCCATTTAAACCCGGCGGTAAGTCCGGTGAAAATGAACTGGTTCTCACGCAACACCACATTCCCTAGGTAAGTGGCAAGGTCGCAGGTCGTGGTGGTTTTAAAGTCGCGCGATATCCCGGCGTTGAACAGCATGTATTTAAACGCCCTGAATCCCAGTGAAAAATTGAAACTTTCAACACGGTCCAGTTTTTTCAGCAGCAGTTGCCTGAAATTCCCTGAGAGGATGGATTCCGGATCGTGTGGAAAACTTACACCGCCCGATTCAACAAGGTCGTAATAATAGGATGCTGCCAGGGTGAGGTCATGGCGGCGGCTGGCCAGCAAACTGACATCACCTCCGTATTTCGAGGTCGAGATTCCGAACGCATACTGGTAAAACCCGCCGATTTTAAACCAGTCCGAAACGCGGTCGTTCGTGTGAATGCCTGCGCCCAGGACGAGTCCTTCGTAAGTGTTGTAGTTCACAATGCGGTTCAGGTCGATATCAATCACCCCCCAGGGTATCCTGCCGGTCATTATGGTCTGGAAATTTCGGGCCATCTTATCGAAATTCTGTGCCTTCCCAATGCTGTCGATCACTTTGTAAGTCTGGCGGTCCTTGCGGGTTAGGCTGTCGGTGCGGTACTGGTTCCAGAAAGGTTCGCTGCGGCTGGTAGCATCTTTGTCGACCTCAACATCCAGGTGGTTGAATTCGCGTCTCACCAGTTCAGGGTTCAGCACGATGTCGCGGATATAGCTGTGACCGCTCCCCACCATCTTGTACTTCCCGATCATCAGGTTGTTGAACGCCACATCGGTATTGAGCTGGACCGGGAACCACTGCTTCCCGTCGACCAGTTCGTATAACTGGTGAATCCTGATCTTCGTCCCACCGGAACTCTGGCTGGGTTCCGCGTTGACATACTGGATCCCCCAGTTGTGCGTACTGATGGCGATGACCCCCTTCATCCCGTCGAAATTAGTTCCTTTACGGGGCCTGAACGAGATGATGAAAACGCTGTCGTTTCCCGAATAGGTGGTGTCTTCGATCTTGAAGAAATATTTGCTGAGACTCCCGTTGCCGATGGGGTTGACATAATCTTTCATCATGATGGAGATGAATGGCTTGTAAAAAGAAAACGACTGGATCTGGGTGGAGAGGAAAACCATGATCGGGTCTTTGAATCCCGACATCTTGGTGGCGATTACCTTGTTGTAATTCTTGTCGGGGGCCATGAATTTTCGTTTGGTGACATTCTCCATCAGGAAAAAATACTGGGTGCTGATCATTTTTTCCAGCATTTTGTTTGCCGAATCGATCCTTGCTGAATCAAGTTTTATCGAATCTCTTTTGACGGTAAAACCGGCCCCCATTTCTTTCGGAAGTTCGAATGCGGAGGTGTCGGCAAGGATTGCGAAATCTCCCCTGAGGGTGGTGTCCTTGTCGGCTGTAAGTACTGTTTTGTCGTAGGCCGTGTAGGAAAAGGTGCTGATCTTTTCGGGGTCGTTGATATCCCGGTTGTCGATGACATTCCTGATGATCCGGTGGGCCGGGTTTACACCGGGGAGGATCTCGACCTCCTGCAGGTCAATCTCCCGGGAGGTCATCTGGATGAGCAGGTCGTGCGTGCGGCCCCCGATGGGAACCACCCTTGGCTCATAGCCGACATACGACATGGTGAGGGTTTGAACCGGTCGCAGCGACCTGAGGCTGAATTTCCCGTCGATGTCGGTAGTGCCTCCGGTATTGCTGTTGTTGATGACAATATTGACAAATGCAAGCGACTCTTTCGTCTTGCCGTCGATCACCCTTCCGGATACAAAAAATTGTTCCTGTGAAAAGCAGGAGGAGATGGTAATCAGCCAAAGAATCAGGATATAGCGGGTGCGTCGGTTCATGCGGCAATCTTTTTTCAAAGATATGAATTTAAAATTGTCGTAACTTTCCGGAAAAATTGGCAGAAAATAAAATGACATTTCCCTTAATCGCAAAGACCATTGCGGGGCTTGAAGATGTTCTCGCCCGGGAGCTTGATTCGATGGGAGCCGGTGATATTATGAAACTGAACCGTGCGGTATCTTTTTCTGCCGATACGGAACTGTTGTACCGCGTCAATTATACCTGCAGGACCGCCCTGAGAATACTGAAACCACTGTTCCATTTCGAGATCCTGGAACAAAAGGACCTGTACGAACAGATTTATGAATTTCCCTGGGAAAACTATATCAGTGCCGAAAATTCCATCTCCATCGATGCAGTGATCTCCTATACGGTCTTTACCAATTCGCAGTTCGTGGCCCAGCGGTCGAAGGATGCCATCGTTGACCGGCTCCGCGAAAAACTTGGCAGCCGTCCATCGGTCGATCTGGAAAATCCCGACCTGAAGATCAACGTTCACCTTTTCAAGGATGCGTGTACGGTAGCCCTCGATTCGTCGGGTCAGTCGCTGCACCGCCGTGGTTACCGGCGAAGTACCGGTCCTGCCCCCATCAACGAAGTGCTGGCCGCCGGGCTTGTCAAACTTTCGGAATGGGACCCCTCGATACCCTTGTACGACCCGATGTGCGGGTCGGGAACCCTCCTCATCGAAGCGGCCATGGTTGCGAAGAACATCCCTGCCGGGTTTTTCCGCGAATTGTGGGGCTTCATGAAATGGCGCGATTTCGATGCAGATCTATGGGAAAAGGTAAAAACCGGCTGCCAGGCACTTAAAACGGATCTGAGGCTTGACTTTTTTGGAACCGACAGGGCGGAACAAGCCATCTGTTCGGCCACTGAAAACCTGCAGTTCACGGGCCTTACCAACGACATTTTCCTCAGGGTGTGTTCCTTTGAGGATTCCGAACCTCCATTTGAAAAGGGGTTCATCATCTCCAACCCGCCCTATGATGAACGTTTGAAAATTGAAGATTCCCTCGCATTTTATAAAATGATCGGCGACACCCTTAAAAGGAAATATGCCGGGTTCACCGCCTGGCTGATCTCTTCCGACCTTGAATCGGTAAAGTTCATCGGGCTGAGGCCTTCGCGAAGGATCCCGGTCAACAACGGCCCCCTGGAATGCAGGTTTCTCAAGTTCGATATGTTTGCCGGGAAGAAGGGGTTTTCGGAAGTTTTGTAATTTTGCAGGTGGGTTATAAGGGTGAAATGGTGACAAGGGGAAAGGGTGACAAGGTGACAAGGTGACAAGGTGACAGGGTGACAAGGTGACAAGGTGAAAGGGTGACAAGGTGAAAGGGTGAACGTTTTTTTTTTTAATACAGGGTGGCCTGTGACGTGTCGGATAAAATTCTAAAATATATATCATGAACAGGATTACAAGTATCGGGGTAATGACTTCCGGAGGCGATTCCCCGGGAATGAATGCCGCCATCAGGGCGGTGGTTCGCACGGCAATCTATTGCGGGCTGGATGTTTATGGAATTTCGAGGGGGTACGACGGGATGATCGACAACCAGATTGAGCCGATGACCAGCAGTTCGGTCTCCAACATCATCCAGCGCGGGGGAACCATCCTGAAGACCGCCAGGAGCAAGCGTTTCATGGAATACCCGGGGAGGTTGCAGGCATACAACAACCTCAGGGAGCACAAGATCGACGCCCTGGTCGCCATCGGGGGGAACGGTACCTTTACCGGCGCCTCCATTTTCGACAAGGAGTTCAATTTCCCGGTCATCGGGTTGCCCGGAACCATCGACAACGATCTATACGGCACCGATGCCACCATTGGCTACGACACGGCCATCAATACCGTTGTGGAAGCGGCCGACAAGATCCGCGACACCGCGAACTCGCATGAGCGGCTCTTTTTCATCGAGGTGATGGGCCGCGACGCCGGCTTTATCGCGCTTCGCAGCGGGATCGCCTGCGGCGCTGAATTCATCCTTGTGCCCGAAACGACCACCTATATCGACAACCTAGCCAGGCTTCTGAAACACGACTGGCGCCGCAGCAAAACGTCGGGCATTGTCATCGTGGCCGAAGGCGATGACGCAGGTGGCGCCTATGCCGTGGCTGCAAAGGTTAAGGAAAAACTTCCCGAAATGGATGCACGGGTTACGATCCTTGGTCACATCCAGCGCGGAGGTTCTCCGAGTGCCTTCGACCGTGTGCTGGCAAGCTCGCTCGGTTTCCTGGCAGTGAAGGGATTGCTGGAGGGACATCGCGGCGAAATGGCCGGTATCGTTGACAAGGATGTGGTTTTCACCCCATTTGAAAAGGCCATCAAGCACACCAAGGATATCAACAAGGATATGCTCGAAATGTCGCGCATCCTTGCCCTGTAAGCAATAAAACAACTTTCTTTGGAACGGGTCACCAGGTTTGCCGATGTATTGTTGCCTCTGCCGGTAGGTGGAACTTTCACCTACCGTGTTCCTTTCGAACTCAACGACCAGGTTCAGCCCGGAGTGCGCGTAGTGGTGCAGTTCGGCTCACGCAAAATTTACACTGCCCTTGTTGACAGGGTGCACGAAACCCCGCCTGCCGACCGTTCGCCAAAATACCTCCTGTCGGTTCTTGATGAAAATCCCATTGTTACACCTGTTCAGCGTGCTTTCTGGGACTGGATCGCAGGGTATTACCTGTGCTTTCCCGGTGAGGTGATGAATGCAGCCCTGCCTTCGGCTTTCAAACTGGCCAGCGAATCGAAAGTCGCCCTCAATCCTTTGCTTCCGTCTGATTTTTCTGGGTTGAACGAAAAGGAATTGCTGCTCGTGGAGGCATTGCACAACCGCAAAACCATCGCGGTTTCAGAGGTCTCTAAAATTCTCGACCTGCAGAAAATCATCCCGGTCATCAAAAACCTGATTGAAAAGGGGTTCGTTGTACCCGAGGAGGAACTGAATGATCCCTATCGCCCCAGATGCGAAACCTTCATCGTGCTGACGCCGGAATATTCAGATGAAACCGGGATGAAGACACTGTTCGACCGGCTGGAAAAAAAAGCAGGACGGCAGCTTGAGATCCTGATGACCTTCGTCAGGCTGTCCAATTTCGGGTTCGAAGAACCGGCGGATGTCAGCAGAAAGGAATTGCTGCTGCAGTCAAAGGGAACGGCCGCGCAGCTTGACGCGCTTGTCGCAAAGGGCATTTTTGAGAAATCGGAGAAGATCGTCAGCCGGATGGAAGGCGAGGAAGCGGTATCCTCCACCGAGCAGATCGAACTGACTCCCGGGCAGCAGGAGGCGCTCGACCTGCTCAGGGCTGCATTCAAAACCACGGATGTGGCTCTTCTGCACGGGGTTACCTCAAGCGGCAAGACCGAGCTATACATCAAACTGATCCGCGATGTCATCGACCAGGGAAAACAGGTACTGCTGCTCCTTCCCGAAATTGCCCTTACAACGCAGATCATCTCAAGGCTCAGGAAATATTTCGGGAACAGGGTGGGGGTTTATCACTCCAGGTTCAATGTGCAGGAACGGGTGGAGATCTGGAATTCGGTGCTTGAAAAAGATTTGCCCGGCGGAGAGGTCCGCAATCGTTACGATATCATCCTGGGTGCCCGTTCGGCGGTTCTGCTGCCATTTTCAAATCTCGGGCTCGTGGTCGTCGATGAGGAACACGATTCCTCCTTCAAGCAGGTTGATCCCGCCCCGCGCTACAACGGGCGCGACGCTGCCATATATCTTGCCCACCTGCACGGGGCGAAAACGGTGCTCGGATCAGCCACCCCATCGGTTGAAAGTTATCACAACGCGCTCCATGGAAAGTACGGGCTGGTAGGGTTGTCCGAACGGTATGCCAACATGCAGATGCCGGTCATCCAGGTGGTGAATATCAAGGAGGCCCTGCGCCAGGGCAACATGAAGAGCCATTTTTCAACGATATTGCTGGAACAGCTAGCAACGGCGCTCGGGCATGGTCAGCAGGCGATTCTTTTTCAGAACCGGCGCGGATTTTCGCTGAGGCTGGAATGTGAAACCTGCCACTGGATGCCAAGCTGCAAAAACTGTGATGTCACCCTTGTCTATCATAAGAAAAGCAACCAGCTGCGTTGTCATTACTGCGGTTATGTGACGCGGATCCCGGATAAATGCCCCGAATGCAATGGCATCCGGATTATAATGAAAGGATTCGGCACCGAAAAGGTGGAGGAGGAACTGGGGCTGATCTTTCCCAAAGCCCGCATCACCCGGATGGATCTTGATACCACCCGCAGCAAGCATTCGCTCAGGCAGATCATCGGGGATTTCGAGGCCCGGAAAATAGACATCCTGGTCGGGACACAGATGGTTACCAAAGGACTGGATTTCGACAACGTAAGCCTGGTGTGCATCCTGAATGCCGACAACATGCTCAGTTACCCCGATTTCAGGGCCGCCGAACGTAGCTTCCAGCTGATGGCCCAGGTCAGTGGCAGGTCGGGGCGCAGGAACAACCAGGGCAGGGTGATCATTCAGACCAGCAACCCCGACAACCAGGTAATCCGGGATGTGGTGAAGAATGACTATGTTGCCATGTACAGACAACAGATGGCGGAAAGGCAGAAGTTCAAGTACCCTCCCTATGTGAGGCTTGTCCTCCTGCGCATGAAGCACAAGGATCCCGACCTGCTCAGCCGTGCTGCCGGGGAGATGGCCGCTGCACTCCGGAAAACATTCGGGAGCCGTATCCTGGGCCCCGAATTCCCGATGGTTGCCAGGATCATGAACTATTATATCAAAAACATCATGTTCAAAATTGAGCGGGATGTCTCATCAGCTGCCATGAAGGCAAAAATGGCGGAGGTAATCGAAAATTTCAGGAAGGAGCAGCAGTTCGGGCAGGTACGGATTCTTATCGATGTTGATCCGCAGTAGTGTCAATGACCAGGAAGAGGTCCTCCCCGTTTTTTTTCATCAGGTAATGCTCCCGCGCATATTTTTCAAGCTGGCTGCTGTCGCTCAGCAGTTGCTGGGTCAGGGTTGAATCTTTCCTGATCTCCTGGATGTAAAACTGCTTTTCAACATTCAGCCGGTCAAGCTTCTCCTGCAGTTTGTTCCGCGTCAGCAGGCTGTTGCTGTCAAAAAATACCATCCACACCACAAACGCCACGGTTGTCACCAGGTATTTGTTGAACAGGATACGGAAAATAATTCTCAGGACTGACACTAATAATTACCAATTACAATGATAAATTACGATTTCGCCATTTCGCTACCTCGCTACCTCGCTACTTTCTTCTTCTCATCCTCCTCCAGCTGTTCCTTCAGGAACCGGTAGGTTTCCTCCTGCGACCGGATGGGCGGGCCGTCGGTTTTCTTGTACTGGTTTTGTTCCCCCTCGGTAATGACCCTGGCCTTGACATTGTCGGCCAATTGAATTTCAAGAATTTTTTGGATCATCTCTTTGATGCCAGGGTCGAGGATAGGTGTCGCCACTTCAATCCGGTTGTCGAAATTCCTGACCATCCAGTCGGCGGAGGTGATGTAATACTTCGGGTCGCCGCCATTGCAGAATACCAGGATCCTTGCGTGCTCAAGAAAACGGTCGACGATGCTGATCGCGTCGATGTTGTCGCTCAAACCCGGTATCCCCGGGATCAGGGTGCAGATGCCGCGGATGATCAGTTTGATTTTAACCCCTGCCTGGCTGGCCTTGTAAAGCTTTTTGACCATGGTGGCGTCGACCAGACTGTTCAGTTTGATGATCACCCAGGCCTCCTTTCCCAATTTTGCCTGGGCCATTTCATGCTGCAGCATCTTGATCCAGTAATTGCGCATGTTCACCGGGGCGACAATGAGCGATTTGAATTTGAAGGGGCGGTAGCTCTCTTCGATGAGATGGAATGCGTTGACCACATCGGTGCAGATATCCTGGTTTGCAGTGAGAAGGCTCACATCGGAATATATCTTTGCCGTAACCTCGTTAAAATTCCCCGTGCCGATGAAAGCGTAGAAGAAATTATTGTTGTTTTCTTTCCTGCGTATCAGGATCAGTTTGGAATGTACCTTGAACCCGGGGATGCTGTGGATCACCTTCACCCCCTCTTCGCGCAGCCGTTCGGTCCAGAAAATGTTGGCCTCTTCGTCGAACCTGGCCTGCAGTTCCATGAAAACAGTGACGAACTTGCCGTTCCGCGCAGCATTGATCAACGCATTTATGACCCCCGAGTTTTTTGCAGCGCGGTAAATCGTCATCTTGATGGATCGCACCTTCGGATCGATGGAGGCTTCGCGCAGCAGGTCGATGATATACTGGAACGACTGGTACGGGTAATGCAGCATGATGTCCTTCTCCCGGATGGAGGCGAGGATGCTGCGGTTGAAGGGCAGGTCCTTGTGCTTCAGCGGCACCAGCGGTTCATACTCCAGTTCCCTGTGACCGAGGTTCGGGAAGCCCATGAAATCCTTGAAGTTATGATACCTGCCGCCTCCCCTGATGGGGTCGTCCTTGGTGATCTCCAGGCGCCTTGTGATGATTTTCAGAAGATCCTCGGGGATCGAATTGTCGTATACAAACCTGACCGGGATGCCGCGCTTGCGCTGCTTGAGGCTCTCGGTCATCACCTCGAGAAAACTCTTCGATACATCGGTGTCGATGTCAATCTCCGCGTCGCGCGTGATCTTGACGGTATAGGCGGAAAAGGTATCGTAGCCGAAAATCGAGAAGATCTCCGAAAGACAGTACCGGATGATGTCGTCGAGCAGGATGATGTAACGCTTTTCACCTTCGGTGGGAAGGATGAGGAACCGTGAGATGGTCTTGGTAGGCAGTTCGATGAGTGCGTAATCATCCTTGAGGGCCTTGTCCTTGCGGCCGATGGTCACAGCCAGGTAAATCGATTTGTCACGCAGGGAGGAAATGTCGCGCAGACTGCTGATCATGATCGGGAAAAGCCCAACCCGCACCTGCTCCTGGAAATATTTGCGTATGAAGTGCCCCTGCGTTTCGCTGAGCTGGGTTTCGTTTACAATGAAAATATTCTGGGTGCGGAGGTCTTTGACGATATGGCTGTAGACCTGCATGAATTCCCGCTCCTGTGTTTGCACCAGGGCGCCGATTTCTTTCAGCGCCTTTTTGGGGTTGATAGGTGTATCATAATGGAATTGTTCCACCCGAAGCATCCGGTTCAGCGTCGCTACCCTCACCCTGAAAAACTCATCGCGGTTGTTTGAAAAAATCCCGAGGAATTTTAAACGTTCAAGAAGCGGATTGCGCGCGTCAGCTGCCTCCTGTAGAACCCGTCCGTTGAAGTACAGCCAGTTCAGGTCGCGGTTAAGAATGGGGGTTTTTACTGTGGTTGCCATAACTATTTCAGCATCTTAGGTGAGATAACAAACTCCTGGATCGCCTCGTTTGCCGGGATGTCTTCCCACATGTCAGTATTAAACGACAGGCATACCACGCAGGAGGTCGGCATGCTTTCGATCCCGGGGTGGAGGAACAGGTTGGCCAGGTTGGTGATCGTCGGGTTGTGGCCGAAGATCATCAGGGAATTCACATCGTTGGCGGTGCCGTAAATGATATCCAGGATACGGTCGTAATAACCGTCATAGATCTTGCGGTCGGTTTTGATCTTGTTCAACGGGTAAAAAAGCCCTGTCGCCATGATCCTTGCTGTTTCGATGGCGCGCACGGCCGGACTGGAGATCATCAGGTCGATGGTTGTTTCGCGCTTCAGCAGGTAATCCACGATCAGCCCGGTTTTCTTCACCCCTTTAGGGATCAGCGGACGATCAGCATCCGACACCCCGGGCTCTTCCCAGGAGGCTTTGGCATGACGGACAAGGTACAGCGTTTTCATAAGGGAACAGGTTTATTTTAAATAATGGAATGCAGAATACCCGAATGCAGGAATACAGGAATATGGAAAAATGAAAATTTTACAAGTCTTACCATATCTTTTTTTATTTACCTATTCTTGCATTCCTGCATTCATTTCTTAATAGGCAAAGAGCGGGAATTCAGCCATCATTTCGTTGACCTTTTTTCCGACCATCAGGATTTTCGATTCATTTTCAATATCACCGATCACTTCATCTATGAGTGAAACGATCTGCAGCATATGTTTTTCCTTTAATCCGCGGGTGGTGATGGCGGGTGTGCCTACCCGGAGACCGGAGGTCTGGAAGGGCGACCGGCTGTCGAACGGAACCATGTTTTTGTTCACGGTAATGTCGGCCTTCACGAGGGTATTTTCGACCTGTTTGCCGGTAATCGACGGGAATTTGGTCCGGAGGTCGATCAGCATAAGGTGGTTGTCGGTTCCGCCCGAGATCACATGGTATCCTTTGTCAATGAAAGCTTTTGCCATGGCTGCGGCATTCTTGCGGACCTGGATGACATATTCCATGTATTCGTCAGACAGGGCTTCAAAGAACGAAACGGCTTTCGCGGCGATTACATGTTCGAGCGGACCGCCCTGGACGCCGGGAAAAACCGCCGAATCGAGGAGCTGCGACATCATTTTGATCTCGCCCTTCGGCGTGGTGAGTTTCCACGGGTTTTCGAAATCCTTGCCCATCAGGATCATGCCCCCGCGCGGGCCGCGCAATGTTTTGTGGGTGGTAGTGGTCACAACGTGGCAATGGGGTATTGGATCATTCAGCAGGCCCCGTGCAATAAGTCCGGCGGGGTGGGCGATATCGGCCATGAGCAGGGCGCCGATCTTGTCGGCAATGCTCCTCATGCGACGGTAATCCCAGTCGCGCGAATAGGCGGAGGCACCGGCGATGATAAGTTTTGGCCTGATGGTCAGCGCCTTTTCTTCCATTTTATCGTAATCGATCACTCCCGATTCCTGTTCAACCTGGTAAGCAACTGCTTTATAAAGGATCCCTGAAGAATTCACCGGCGAACCATGCGAAAGGTGGCCGCCGTGTGCCAGGTCGAGCCCCATGAAGGTGTCGCCCGGTTTCAGGCAGGTCAGCAAAACGGCCATGTTGGCCTGGGCACCCGAATGCGGCTGGACATTGGCGTAATCGGCGTTGAACAGATCCTTTGCCCGGTCGATGGCAAGTTGTTCGGAGATATCAACATTCTGACATCCGCCATAGTAGCGTTTGCCCGGATAGCCCTCGGCATATTTGTTGGTGAGGCAGGATCCCATGGCCTTGAGCACCTGGTCGCTGACAAAATTTTCCGAAGCGATCAGTTCCAGACCGCTGGTCTGACGATGCAATTCATCCTTGATGACCTTGAAAATCGAAGTATCTTTTTTCATAACAGGTTAAAATTTTGGAGATTAAATATCGTTGAATTAATTAAGGTCGTTCGGAGGAACAAAAGTAAAATTATTTCAGTTAAAATCAGGATATTTGCTCGGAAAAGTCAAAAGGAAACTCAAAACCGGAATTTCAAAACCCAAAACCACAAACCGGAATTCGAAATGGTGGCGCTGTTAAACAGATTGGATAGATTGATGAAAATATTTCTGCATAGCATCCCCTGTGAACCCCGACCCGGATTGGACATCCCCCGTCACTCGTCACTCGTCACTTGTAACTTGTCACTCGTCACTCGTCATTTGTCATTCATCTTCCTCTCCTTCCTCCTCCTCTCACCCGCCTGCTCATTCTCCCAGCTTTCTGCAGGCACCGGTGATACCGTCAATCCCGGGGTCCCGGTCACCCTCAATGCAACATTCGGGCTGCTCGCAAAGGGGGTGAACACCATGGACAACCGGGTTGAAGGGCCTTTCGAGATTGGTTTTTCCTTTACTTTTTACGGAAAAAAATATACGCAGTTTTCAATCGGGGAGAATGGATGGATCAGTTTCACGCATCAGCCATTTTGGGGAGCGACAAAAAATATCAGGCTGCCAAGCGCTGCACCAACCAGTCCGAAAAACTGCATCCTCGGGGCCATGGAGGACTATAACCCGATCGGGGCAGGGAGCCCCTATATTTTTTACCAGACCCTGGGCCAGGCACCGAACAGGAAACTGGTGGTCATGTGGTGCCAGTGTCCGATGTACAACTGCCCGAGCGCCCTTGCAACTTTCCAGATCGTGCTGAAAGAGGGCGACACCATCGAAAACAACATTTTCAACAAACCCGTTTGCCCAGCGTGGGATAATAAATGCACCCTCGGATTGCAGGATGAAACCGGTTACTATTGCGACACCATTCCCAACATGAACCGGAATTCAACGACGTGGAGTGCCACGACGGAGAGCTGGCGGTATGTTCCCACCTCATCCGATACTTACAGCGTAACCGCCATTCCCTACCGGCTTGAGTCATTGACGCCGGGAGATAAAATTACGTACAACTGGTACCGGGGGGCCGAATTTCTTTCAGGCCAGCAGAGTTTCGTGGTTACGCCGCTTGAAACCACCACTTACACGGTCCGCTGTACCATATGCAGCGGCCAGGAATATTCAGATGAGGTAACGGTTTATGTGATCCCGTATATCCCCAATGCCTTTACACCCAACGGCGACGGACACAATGACAGGTTCCGGATCGTCGGGCTTCCGCCTGAGAATATATCGCAGTTCAACCTGCAGATATTCAACCGCTGGGGACAACTTGTTTTTTCATCCCACGACATCCTCGATTCATGGGACGGGACCATGTTGGGCGGTGCATGCCCCGCAGGCGTCTATACCTGGGCGATATATTACGAAGACAATAAAAAAGCGAAAATCAGCAACCGGGGGTCCCTCATGCTGGTCCGCTGACAACCCTGGCCTGAACGGCCGGAATTACATTATGTTTCCCTTTTCCTCGCGGAATTTTGAATTTTGATTTGCAGAATGGCAAAAAAATCCGTAATTCGCACTCTATAATCCATCACTCGTCATTCGTCACTCGTAAATTTCTTTCTCCCCATTCCCCCAAAACCATCGCATTATGAAACTCCGTCTTTTTCTCCTCTGTCTTTGCCTTTTCTCAGCCGGTTTGCAAGGTCTCCGGGCCCAGTCGAAACAGAAGAATACAAAATCAACGCCCGTAGAAACAGCTGCTGTCCAGGAGCCCTCCTCCCGTATGGCCTGGTGGCAGGATGCCCGGTTCGGTATGTTTATCCACTGGGGGATTTATTCGGTTCCGGCAGGCGAGTGGAACGGGAAAACCGGTTACGGTGAATGGATCAGGAATTCGGCTGAAATTCCCCTCGATGATTACGACCAGTTCAGGACCAGGTTCAACCCCGTTAAATTCGATGCTGATGCATGGGTAAAAATGGCGCGTGACGCGGGAATGAAATACATCGTCATTACCTCGAAACATCATGACGGATTCTGCATGTTCGACACGAAACAGACCGATTTCAATATCATGAACACACCCTTCAGACGCGACCCGATGAAAAACCTCGCAGCCGCCTGTAAAAAATACGGTTTGAAGTTCTGCTTGTACTATTCGATAATGGACTGGCACCATCCCGATTACCTGCCAAGGCGGGAATGGGAAAAGGATCGTACGAAAGAAGGTGCCGATTTTGACCGGTACCTGGTCTATATGAAAGAGGAACTCAAGGAACTGCTGACGAATTACGGCGACATCAGCGTACTGTGGTTCGACGGTGAATGGGAAAGCACCTGGAATGAAAAGCACGGAAAGGAGATCTATAATTACGTGAAAAGCCTCCAACCCAACATCCTGATCAACAACCGGGTGGGTGCTGGACGGCTCGACATGGAAGGTCTCACCAAAGAGGGCGCCTTCGGTGGTGACTTCGGGACGCCCGAACAGCAGATCCCGGCCACCGGACTGCCTGGCGTGGACTGGGAAACCTGCATGACCATGAACGATCACTGGGGTTATAACAGGGCGGATAAAAACTTCAAGCCGGCGAAAGAAATCATACGGATGCTGACTGATATAGCCTCCAAAGGGGGAAATTACCTGTTGAATGTCGGGCCGACCTCCGAAGGTCTCATCCCCGGAGAAAGTATTGAACGGCTGGCGGCGGTCGGCAGGTGGATGAAGGTGAACGGGGAATCTGTATACGGTACGCAGGCAAGCCCGTTCAGCCAACTTGCCTGGGGCCGGTGTACCCGGAAGATATCAGGCGACCGGACCATCCTGTACCTGCATGTCTTTGACTGGCCGGCCAATGGGGTTCTGAAACTCTCAGGGCTGCTGAACACACCTGATAAAGCATACCTGCTGGCGGATCCGCTGCATGTCCTCCTGAAGGTCGACCGTGACAATGACGCCCTTGTGATCTCGCTGCCGAAGGTTGCGCCCGATACCATCAACAGTGTCATCTGCCTTGCGTTGTCTGGCAAACTGGACCAGACGGACCCTCCGGTCTTTGCAACCGATTTTGAATCCTTTGCCGATTCGATAACCTTCGCCATCACCTCCAGCCGCGACAATGTCGAGATCAGGTACAATACGGGCAGTTCCGAACCAACCGTTAATTCCCTGCTTTATACGCAACCGGTGAGGATTAAGGCTACAACCACCTTCAGCACACGTTGTTTCAGGGATGGAAAGCCCGTCAGCGGAACGGTTTCCCGGGAATTCAGGAAGGCTGATCCCATCAGGGCCACGGACCCTGAAGGGGTTTTATATCCCGGGCTGCGTTACCGGTATTATGAAGGCGCATGGGACAGTCTTCCCGATTACAACAGGCTGACGCCTGTAGCCGAGGGAATCGTCCCCGATTTTGTCTTCACCCCGAGGAACCAGGATGACCTGTTCAGTTTTGTATACAGTGGCTTTGTGCTGTTGCCCGAAACAAGCGTCTATTTCTTTTACACGAACTCCGACGACGGCAGCAGGCTCTACATTGACGACAAACCGGTGGTCGACAACGACGGGCTGCACGGACTGGCGGAAAAATCAGGCACCATCGCCCTTGCCAAAGGATACCATAAGATCAGGGTTTCCTATTTTGACCGGACCGGCAGCGACAACCTGGTCGTCTTGTTTAAAAGCCAGGCACGCCCCAGGCAGGTGCTCCCGAAGGAATGGCTGTTTTTCAACTGATGCCCTGACCTAATTGATTTTTTCAATCAACCCCATTAGCCATGCGCAAAATCATCCTGGTTGCATTGGTCTTCCTGCCTGTTTTCCTGGCGGCACAGGCCGAAATTCCCATCCGGTTTTTCAAAGGTTACGCGAAATCCTTAAAGGGAGGCGGATTCCAGTATCACTCCCCGCAGCCGGACGTTAGCAGTTCCCTCCTGCTCCGGTCGATCGACTCGGTCCAGTACATCGAATGGGAAACAGAATCCATCCCGAAAGACTACGCCGGGAAATGGGCCGATTTTGTGTGGATGTTCGGCATCGATGCCAACACCGACAGCCACTCCTTCAGGTTGTATGTAAACGGGCAATATTGCCTGACCTTCGCCAACCCCCTGGCAACGGATAAGAAACCCTGGCGGGTGGATGGAGTAAATGGCGCCTCCTTGCTTTTCAGGACCACCTTGATCGACAAATACGGCGACCCGATGGGATACGCGATCCTGCATCTCCCCGCCAGGGCAACCAGGCCGGGGCAGCCGCAACTGATACGCGTTGTGGGCGAATCGATGGAGAGCCGTTCATGGTATATGACTTTTGAGTCAGGGGTTGAAGAATCGCTGGAGATAACCCAGGAACCTGCTCTTGTCAAGGGGAAAGAGACAAATTTCATCCCGGTTTTGTTTCGTTTTATTCACTTGGGGAACCCTGTAAAAGGCAACATTGCCATCACCGGAGGACCGTCGGCAGGATTTATACTGGAGACCGGTTTCAACGAGGTGAAACTTTTACTGCCGGAAGCGACGCAAGAAGGGGAGCATGTTGCCATGATCCATATTGCAGGACAAAGGCCCTTTAAGAAGGATTTTACCATTTCGCCATTTCGCCATTTCACCATTTATCTTGTCGAACATGCGCATACCGACATCGGCTACACCCGCCCCCAAACCGAAATCCTGCCCGACCACCTTCGGTACATCGATTATGCCCTGGATTTCTGCGATCAGACCGATTCATTGCCCGATGATGCCCGTTTCCGCTGGACCTGCGAAACCTCCTGGGCGGTGAGGGAATACCTGAAAACACGTCCCCCTGCGCAGGTTGAACGGCTGAAAAGGCGTGTTGCCGAAGGAAGGATTGAACTTACGGGCCTGTTTCTCAATTCATCCGACCTGGCCGACGAGGCGACCATCGCCGCTACGCTGCAGCCCATCAGGGAGTTCAGAAATGCGGGGTTCCCGGTAAAGACTGCCATGCAGGATGACATCAATGGGGTTCCCTGGTGCCTGGTGGATTACCTTTCGGGATCCGGTATTGAATATCTGAACATGGGACAGAATGACTCCAGGGCACTCAAACCCTTCGACAAGCCGACCACCTTCTGGTGGGAGTCCCCGTCGGGCAACCGCATCCTGGTGAACCGGCCCGAACATTACATGTGGGGCAACAGCCTCGGAATCCTCAGCGCACCCGAAACATTCGGGAAGGCCCTCTTCAGGCATTTGCAGGACATCACCACGAAAGGTTATCCCTACGACCAGTATGCGATTCAGTTCAGCGGGTACCTTACCGATAATTCCCCGCCATCCACAACGGCCTGCAAACTGGTGGAGCAGTGGAACCAGGCATATGCCTGGCCGAAGCTTCGCCTTGCAACCATTTCTGAATTTCTGAAAAAAATAAAATCCGAACATTCCACCGAACTCCCTGTCATCCGGGGGGCATGGCCCGACTGGTGGATGGACGGTTTCGGGTCGGCAGCCATTCAGACCGCCCATGCCAGGTCGGCGCATGCCGACTTCCTTGCCAACCAGGGACTGATGACCATGGCAGCCATCATGCGCGTCCCGCTGAATGAACACGTCATGGAGCTCAGGCAGGAGATTACCGACGACCTGGCCTTTTATGATGAACATACCTTTGGTGCAGCCGAAAGCATTACCGACCCGTTGTGCGAAAACAGCGTGGTGCAGCTTAGAGAGAAGGAATCCTTCGTTTGGAGCGCTGTCAAGAAGAACCACATTCTCCGTGAAGAGATCATGGGAAGGATTCAACCGCAACTGCCGAAATCGGGCGTGCCGGTCGTAACGGTCTTCAATACGCTGAACTGGTCCCGCTCGGGGAACGCACTTGTGTACATGGACCACCAGATCCTGCCCGCAGACCGGAAATTCAGGATCCTTGACAGTTATAACCGTGAAGTCAGCAGCCAGCCTGTGGCAACTCGCGAAGAGGGAACCTACTGGATGCTGCACGTGCAGGACTTACCGCCTCTGGGTTATCTGAGTTGCCGGGTACTGGTTTCCTCGGAACCGGCTGCGGGCCGCGCAGACAAACCTTTCGCAGGGGTCCTGGAAAACAATTATTACCGGCTTGAGATGGACATGAAAACAGGGAAAATAACCGGGTTTTTTGATAAGGAATGGCACCGGGAACTGATCGATCATGGCGCTCCATACGGGATGGGGGAGGTTATTTATGAACGGCTCGGCAGAAACCGGGGCCAGCTTGAACAATATAAACTGGACGAATATACACGGAAAAGCTGGGATAGGCTTCATGTCAACAATCTTTCGGAAGGACCGCTGTGGAACAGCATCGTTCTTACAGGGCGCCTTGAAGGGTGTGCGGCGGAACCGGGAGTCCGATGCGAGATCAGGCTGTACAACCTTGAAAAGAAGGTAGAATTCTGTTATTCCATGATCAAAAATTCAGTGACCGACCCGGAAGGGGTCTATGTGGCCTTTCCATTAAAACTCAACGCCTCCCACCACATTGTTGAGGTATCCGGTGGACCCATGGTGGCGGGGAAGGAACAGATCGGGGGCTCAGCGACCGACTGGAACGGGATCCAGAATTTTGTTTCCCTCAGGAGCGACAGCGGGCAGATCGTTTTCGTCTCCCCTGAAATCCCGCTGGTGCAGCTTGGTGATATCAATCTCGGTAAATTTTACAGATCGCCGGATCCCTCGGCGATAAATACCGCCCCCGGAAAGGGAGCGGCCGTTTATCCAGCCTCCGGCTATCTCTATTCGTGGGTGTTGAACAATTACTGGACCACCAACTTCCTTGCCAGCCAGGAGGGGGAACTGAAATGGAATTACCAGCTGACCTCCGGGGCTGATCCGTGGGGCAGAACCGCCGCCCGGTTTGGCATGGAGAACAGGATTCCCATCCCTTCCCGGGTATTTCCCGCGACGGTAACCAGGGATAGCCTTCTGAGGCCGGAAACGTTTTATCCCGTGACGGGCAGGAACCTCATCCTGGTTGCCTCCTTTCCTTCCGCCGATGGGAAGGGGATCATACTCCAGCTGAGGGAGTGTTCAGGCACCATCGATTCCCTTGCGGTTTCCGACGTGGCCTCCTCCTCCCTTACGCTTGAGATGGGGACCCGTCCAAAATGGGTATCGGAGGTCAATGTGCTCGGGGAAATGGTAAGACCCTTATGGCCGGTCCCAGCCGATAGCCCTGTGCGATATCACCCGGTGAGGATCTATTTCAAACCTTTTGAAACAAAGTTTATCCTGGTCACGCTGTAAACCCTGCCCCCGGGCCACGGGTTCCCCGGAAGATCCATTCTGTGAATTCGGTATTTAATAACTTGTTATAACTTGACGACGCCGGGCGGATAGCCAGGCACTGTTTGTCGTAATTTTGCAGCTTTGAAATCAAGTTAAATCTGCACAGATGGCGCAACTGATATTGGATGACGGCACCCGGTTCAGCGGGCAGTCCTTCGGTGCCGAAAGGGCCGTGGCCGGGGAGGTGGTTTTTAACACTGCCATGACCGGCTATCCCGAAAGCCTCACCGATCCCTCCTATAAGGGGCAGATACTGGTCCTGACCTACCCGCTGATCGGGAATTACGGGGTGCCCGGCAGGGTGATCGGGGAGCAGCTTTCCCGTTATTTCGAGTCGGACCATGTTCATATCTCGGGGCTTGTCGTGGCCAGCTATTCCACCGAATACAGTCACTGGAACGCGCTGGAAAGTCTTTCCGACTGGCTGAAGGTGCATGATGTGCCGGGCATATGCGGCATCGATACGCGGGCGGTGACAAAGGTTCTGCGTGAACGGGGCACCATGCTTGGAAAAATCGTCCAGGCAGATCCGGGGGAGACCGGTTTTTATGATCCGAACCTTGACAACCTGGTGGCGCAGGTCAGCATAAAAGAGAAAACAGTTTACCCCGGCGGTGACCTTCGGATCATGCTGGTTGACTGCGGCGTGAAAAACAATATCATCCGCTGTCTTCGGGACTTGGGCGCAACCGTGATCCGGGTGCCATGGGATCATGACTTTTCTACCGACGAGTATGACGGGCTGGTGGTTTCAAACGGCCCGGGCGATCCGCAGCAATGCGCAAAAACAGTAGCAAACCTCAAACTTGCCATCGGGCAGGAGCGGCCTATTTTCGGGATATGCCTCGGGAACCAGCTGCTCTCCATGGCTGGCGGAGCAACCACCTACAAACTCAAATATGGTCACCGGGGATATAACCAGCCGGTGCTCAGGGTCGGAACAAACCGTGCCTTCATCACCTCCCAGAACCACGGGTTTGCCGTGGATGACCATACACTGGGCAACGACTGGGAGCCCTTTTTCGTGAATCTCAACGATCAGACCAACGAAGGCATACGGCACAGGACGAAACCTTTTTTTTCAACACAATTCCATCCTGAAGCTTCGGGCGGTCCCACGGATACACGGTTCCTGTTCGATGATTTTATGAACATGGTCAGAAAAACCAAATCCTGAACAGCATGATAAACAAGGTTAGCAGGGTACTCGTCCTGGGCTCGGGGGCACTCAAGATCGGTGAGGCGGGGGAATTCGATTATTCCGGGTCGCAGGCGCTGAAGGCCTTGAAGGAGGAGGGAATCTCAACCATCCTGATCAATCCCAACATTGCCACCATCCAGACATCCGAAGAGGTGGCCGATACGGTCTATTTCCTGCCGGTCACACCCCAGTTTGTCGAAAAAGTAATTGAGAAGGAGCGCCCCGACGGTATTTTGCTTGCCTTTGGCGGGCAAACTGCCCTCAACTGCGGCGTGGCTCTTTACAGGGCTGGGATTCTTGAAAAATACAACGTCAGGGTGCTGGGAACTCCCGTCGAGACCATCATCCTCACCGAGGACCGTGATCTCTTTGCCAGGATGCTCCACGGGATCCATGCCCGTACCCCGAAAAGCGTTGCAGTGACCAACCTGGAGGCTGCCAAAGAGGCGGCCCGGGAGATCGGCTTTCCGCTGATCCTCAGGGCAGCTTTTACCCTTGGCGGGCAGGGCAGCGGGTTTTGCGCCAACGAAAAGGAACTCGAAGTACTTGCTGCGACAGCCTTTTCATATTCGGAACAGATCCTCGTGGAGGAATCGCTGAAAGGCTGGAAGGAGATTGAATATGAAGTGGTACGCGACCAGTATGACAACTGCATCACCGTTTGCAACATGGAAAATTTCGACCCGCTGGGGATCCATACCGGCGAAAGCATCGTGGTGGCGCCGTCGCAAACCCTTACAAACGTTGAATATTACAAACTGAGGGAAATTTCGCTGAAGGTCATCCGCCACCTGGGGATCATCGGCGAATGCAACATCCAGTATGCCCTGAACCCCGATTCGGAGGATTACCGGATCATCGAAGTCAACGCCCGGCTGTCGAGGTCGTCGGCCCTGGCTTCCAAGGCGACCGGCTACCCGCTTGCGTTCGTTGCGGCGAAGCTGGGGCTCGGTTACGGCCTCCACGAATTGAAAAATTCGGTGACCAAAGTGACAACCGCCTGTTTTGAACCATCGCTCGATTATATCGTTTGCAAGATCCCGCGATGGGACCTCAGCAAGTTCACGGGCGTCTCCAAGCAGATCGGCTCAAGCATGAAAAGTGTCGGCGAGATCATGGCGATCGGGCGCACCTTCGAAGAGGCGATACAGAAGGGATTGCGGATGATCGGGCAGGGGATGCACGGTTTCATCGGCAACAAGGAACTCCTGGTTGAAAACATCGAGGAGGCGCTTGGCAACCCCACCGACACGCGCATCTTTGTCATTGCACAGGCTCTTGCGGCCGGCTATTCAATCGACCGGATCTGGGAACTCACGCGCATTGACAAATGGTTCCTTTACCGGTTGAAGAATGTCTTTAACACAGGCCAGCTGCTTTCCGCCATCGACGATGTAACCTCCATCCCGGCCGGGTTGCTATTGGAGGCAAAACGCCAGGGATTCTCCGATTTCCAGCTTGCCAGGCTGGTCGGTAAACATGAAAAAGGTGAAATCGGGCACGACATGCTGCTGGTCAGGGAATACCGGAAAAGCCTGGGGATCATTCCATATGTGAAAAATATCGACACCCTTGCCGCAGAATACCCGGCTCAGACCAACTACCTCTACCTGACCTATGCCGGTATTGAGCATGATGTCGGCTTTCACGATGACCGGATGTCGGTGATCGTGCTCGGCTCCGGGGCATACCGGATCGGCAGCTCCGTTGAATTCGACTGGTGCAGCGTGAACACCCTGAACACGGTAAAATCAGCCGGTTTCCGGTCGGTCATGATCAATTACAACCCCGAAACCGTCAGCACCGATTACGACATCTGCGACCGGCTTTATTTCGATGAACTCTCTTTCGAAAGGGTCATGGATATCGTCGAACTTGAAAATCCCAGGGGGGTGGTGGTCTCCATGGGCGGACAGATTCCCAACAACCTGGCCATGAGGCTTTACGACCAACATGTACCGATCCTTGGCACCTCGCCGGTTTCAATCGATAATGCGGAGGACCGGCACAAGTTTTCTTCGATGCTCGATCAGCTGGGTATCGACCAGCCCCGTTGGAAGGAGCTTAGCAACATGGATGAAATCTATGGTTTTGCTGAACAGGTCGGGTTTCCCCTGCTCATCCGTCCGTCATACGTGCTTTCGGGAGCAGCCATGAATGTGGTTTCCAACAAAACCGAGCTGGAGTTTTTTCTTACTCTTGCCGCCAATGTCTCGAAGGAGCATCCCGTGGTGGTTTCGGAATTCATCCAGGAGGCAAAGGAGATCGAGGTAGACGCCGTTGCCCGTATGGGCGAAATTGTGGCCTATGCAATCTCGGAACATGTTGAATTTGCGGGAGTTCACTCAGGGGATGCGACCATTGTCTTTCCTCCCCAGAAAATTTACGTGGAAACGATCAGGAAGATCAAACGCATCGCGCGCGAAATTTCCCGGTCGCTCAATATCTCGGGTCCCTTCAACATCCAGTTCCTGGCGCGCGACAACGACATCAAGGTGATTGAATGCAACCTGCGCGCATCGCGGAGTTTTCCTTTTGTTTCGAAGGTGCTCAAAATCAACTTTATTGATATTGCCACGCGCGTGATGCTGGACCTGCCGGTCACCACCCCCGACAAATCGATGTTCGACATCGATTATATCGGCATCAAGGCGCCGCAATTTTCATTTTCAAGGTTGCAGAAGGCCGACCCGGTGCTCGGGGTTGACATGGCCTCCACCGGCGAAGTGGGATGCATCGGCGACTCTTTCTACGAGGCGATTCTCAAGGCCATGCTGTCGGTCGGCTACCGGATCCCGATGAAGAACATCATGATCTCTTCCGGCCCCACCAAATCGAAAACCATCTTGCTCGAATGCTGCCGCCAGTTGCACGAAAACAACTATTCCATTTTTGCAACCCCGGGCACTGCGGAGTTTCTAAAGGCCAATGCGATTCCGTCCACCGTTCTGCACTGGCCCGATGAGGATGCGGACCCGAACGTGCTGGAATACCTTAGGAACAGGAAGCTCGACCTGGTGGTGAACATCCCGAAGAACCTGTCGAAACACGAACTTGACAATGATTATTCCATCCGCAGGTCGGCAGTTGATTTCAATATCCCGCTGATCACCAACCCGAACCTTGCGGCCGCCTTTATCATGGCCTTTTGTAAAATGAAACCCGGGGACATGGAGATCAAGAGCTGGAATGAATATTAGGATTTTTACTGATTCAACAATCCTCTCATGACCGGAACCATAAAAATATCTACCGGCATAATCATATGCATTTTACTGGGCCTCGCAGATACGGGATGTGATGTTACCCGGCAGGCGAAACAGGTATCCGCCCTTTCGAAATGTGATTTCAGGATATTCAGCGTGGAACAGGTTGACCTGGCCGGCATCAGGTTCGACCAGATCAGGTCGGTTTCCGATATGAACCTCGGTGATGTCGCCCGCATCATGGGAGCCCTGGCCAGCCCGGTACTCCCGCTGTCGATGAGGGTCAACGTGGAGGTGCATAATCCCAATAATCGTGATGCCGGGCTGAACCGCCTCGAATGGGTGCTTTTCATCGATGACAACCAGATGACTACAGGGATACTCGACCAACCCTTTTCAATCCCGGCTAACAGCACACAGCTGGTCCCGGTGGAGGTCGGCATTGACCTGAAGCAGGCGCTGAAGGGCAAGCCCGGGGAGGCCCTGCTCAATTTCTGCATGAACCTGGCAGGGGCCGGGAGCAAACCGACGCGGTTTAAAATAAAGCTAAAACCAAGGCTGACTGTGGCCGGGGTTGAAATCATCTATCCCGGTTTCATCACTGTCAACACTGAATATGCATCACCGGCGGTCACTCCGCGATGACCCTCGCTTCAAGGATATAATCAAGCTCAGGGAATTTCACCTTCAGGTAACCGTTGCCGTGGATCATGACCGAATCCTGGAAGTTTGCCGGTTCAAAACCATAGCCGCCATACAGGGATTCAATGACCTCAAACCCTGAAATGATCCTGGCCACGGGAGGGAATCCCCGCAAACCATTGTCATTGACCGTATCGAGTTTGAAGTTGTCCTTCAGGTTGATGAACAGCTGCGTGGTCCGGGTGGTCATCCCGTCACGGGCGTAGGAAATGGTTCCTTTCAGGTTACTGTGGGCCACATCCTCGTCGTAAACCGGTCTTTTATCCCAGAAAAAGTTGACCTCCTTCACATTGCTGATCCCGAACTGGACCACGTATCCCTTCTGAACCCTGAACAGGGAATTTCCCGTATAAAAGCCGGTCTCAATCAGCTGGTACAGGCGGTCGGCAGCCAGCGGAGACCATTTCCGTACCACTTCAATGGTAAAACTGCCTTTGGTTGTTTTAAACAATGCCTTGAATGTGGGAGGAGCATGCGACATCAGCATCGACTGGTCGGGGATAACCTGTGCCCCCACCTGGCAGCAAAACTGGCAAACGACAATAAACACAACAAAATTTTTCATGAAGCGGCATCAGATTGGCCCGTAAAAATAAAAAATAGATTGGTTTGCTACCTAAAAAAGTCTCTTGTATTCGTCACTCGTCACTCGTCACTCAATGCATCACCACTACCTTCTTCACCACGGTTGATTCCCCGGTCACGATCCAGAGAAAACATGACCCTGCCGGAATGCCTGATACATCGGTGGAAACCGGCTCACTGCCGTCGGTTACAACTGATTTTATGCAATTTCCCTGTTCTATGTACCAGCCGGATGTCAGGCACCGATAGGAGGAACCCAGCCAGGTGCAGCCATTCTTTGGGAAGGCCGGCGATGTTTATTTTTTCACAAAAATCCCGCCGGATTTTTATTTCTGAGAAATTGTATTAATTTTATCGTCTCATTTACAGCACATTATATAGAAACATTCTAAATTAAAAAACTGACATGAAATTACCAAAATCCGTTTCAAACTGGGTCAGCATCACCGGGTTTATCTTTGCGATCAACAGCCTGATTCTTATTGTTGTGTTATTTATCCAGGCTTTGCTCACCGAGCACCAGAATCCATACAACGGGATCTTCACCTATATCATCCTGCCCGGTATCATGGTCATCGGCCTGCTGATGATCCCGATCGGGATGATGATCAACCGGAAAAAGACCCATGATCCCAGCCAGCGCTGGCCGGTACTCGACATGAATGTGCCGCGGCAACGCCAGAAGCTTGTGATGATATCGATCTTCACCTTCCTTTTCCTGATCGTTTCAGCCATGGGCAGTTACGAGGCCTTCAATTACACCGAATCTGTCGAATTTTGCGGCAAACTCTGTCACAAGGTGATGGAGCCCGAATATGTCACCTACCTCCATTCTCCCCATGCCCGCGTTGCCTGTGTTGAATGCCATGTGGGCGAGGGCGCCGGTTGGTATGTCAAATCGAAGTTGTCGGGTTTGTACCAGGTCTATTCGGTCATTTTCCATAAATATTCACAGCCCATCGAAACGCCTATTCATAATTTGCGTCCTGCCCGCGAAACCTGCGAACGCTGTCACTGGCCGCAGAAATTCTATGCACGCAAACTCCGCAGCCAGCGCATATACCTGACCGACTCCCTGAACACGGAGTTCAACTATTCGATGCTGATGAGGATCGGCCCGAATTACAGCCCGCTTGGCCTCAAAGAGGGGATTCACTGGCACATTAATTCCGACATACGCATCGAATACATCGCCTCGGCGAAGGACCGTGAATCGATCCCCTGGGTTAAATTCACCAATCTGAAGACCGGGGATGTCCAGATTTTCCAGGATACCGACAATGTGCTCGATAAAAAAGCAATCGATACCCTGCCGCACCGCATCATGGACTGTATGGACTGCCACAACCGTCCTTCGCATGCATACAAGTCGCCGGTTGTTTATGTTGACGAAGGACTGATCAACGGCGATATTCCCAAGGAACTCCCGTTTATCAAGAAAATCGCCATGAATGTGCTGAAGGGGACCTTTAGCAACAAGGATTCTGCTTTTACCTACATCCGCGACAGCATCAATAATTTTTACAAGACCGGGTACCCGTCGATTTACCAATCGCAGAAACCGCTGATCGACAAGGCGATCGCCGGGATTGAAAATGCTTTCTCCCTGAATGTTTTCCCATACATGCGTGCCTCCTCCAACAAATACCTGAACCATATCGGGCATCTTGAATCGGACGGCTGTTTCCGATGCCATTCCGACCGCCACAAAAGCGACAAGGGGAAGGTGATCCCGAAGGACTGCAACATGTGTCACACCATCATCGCACAGGGCCCGACCGGGAAAATGCAGTACTCAACCGTTGACAACATCCTGGAATTTCAGCATCCCATTGATATCAAGGACAAATGGAAGAACTATTTCTGTACCGAATGTCATAAGGAATTATATCCCTGATCCTACGCGGACCTCTTCTTCCCGGTCATTGCCGAACCCGCCAACCGGTTGCATCCCGGATGACGGGTTCCGTTTTTTCACAATGCCCGGCACCGTTAAAGTTTATCAGGAAACATGGTTATGGTATAATCATTTTAAATTATAATATTTCGTACATTTGCACGCTTAATAACGTACATATGTTCCTAAATTCAGATAAATTCAGGGGTGAGGGGTTGACATATGATGATGTGCTCCTCGTTCCAGCCTACTCAGAGGTTCTGCCGCGGGAAGTTGAAACCACCACCCTTTTTTCCAGGAATATCAAACTGAACATCCCGATCGTTTCGGCCGCCATGGACACGGTGACCGAATCGCGCATGGCCATTGCCATGGCGCAGGAGGGTGGAATCGGCGTCCTTCATAAAAACATGTCAATCGAGGCACAGGCGCTTCAGGTCAGGAAAGTAAAACGCGCGGAGAACGGGATGATCCTCCAGCCGGTCACGCTGATGGAAAACGCCCTGGTAGGCGATGCCCTGGCGATGATGAAGGAATTCAGCATCGGCGGGATCCCCGTTACCAATGCCAACAATGAACTCGTCGGCATTGTGACCAACCGCGATCTGCGGTTTGAGCGCGATCACATGCGGCCAGTAACGGAGGTCATGACCAAAAAAGTGATCACCATCAGTGAATTCACCGACTTTGAGCAGGCTGAGGCCATCCTGCAACAGCATAAAATTGAAAAACTCCCCGTTGTTGATAAACAGAACAAACTGATCGGGCTGATCACCTACAAGGACATCCTGAAGGTAAAGGCCCGCCCCAACGCCTGCAAGGACAGCCTGGGCAGGCTGCGTGTCGCCGCCGGGGTTGGTGTCACCGCCGACACCCTCGACCGGGTGGCAGCGCTGGTCCGTGAAAATGTCGACGCCATCGTCATCGATACCGCCCACGGTCATTCAAAGGGCGTGATGGAAATGGCAAGAAGGGTTAAAAGCAGTTTTCCCGATGTCGATGTGATCGTCGGGAACATCGGCACCGCGGAGGCCGCCATCGACCTTGCCAAACTCGGGGTCGACGGGGTGAAGATCGGGATCGGTCCCGGTTCCATTTGTACCACGCGGATCATCGCCGGGATCGGCGTCCCCCAGTTGTCAGCCATACATGATGTTACCATGGCCCTCAAGGGAAGTGGCATTCCGGCTATTGCCGACGGCGGCATCCGTTATACCGGCGATATCGTCAAGGCACTGGCGGCAGGAGCCCACACCATCATGGCCGGCTCACTCTTCGCCGGGGTGGATGAGTCTCCTGGCGAGACCATCATTTTCGAAGGCCGTAAATTCAAGACTTACCGTGGAATGGGCTCTATCGAAGCCATGCAGCACGGCTCCAAAGACCGTTATTTCCAGGATGTTGAGGATGACATCAAAAAACTGGTCCCCGAAGGGATTGTCGGGAGAGTGCCCTACAAGGGTTCACTTTCGGAGGTGATCTACCAGATGGTGGGCGGGCTGAAGGCGGGAATGGGCTATACAGGTTCCCCGACGATCAGCAGCCTGCAGCAGGCGAAATTCATCAAGATTACTGCCGCCGGCGTTGCCGAAAGCCATCCCCACGATGTTACCATCATCAGTGAAGCACCGAATTACAGCCGTTAAAGAATTAAAAAATTACGCATTAAAAATTAAATAGCATTCCCTACGTTAGTCTAATTGTCAAACTAATATCATCAACCAATGAACAGCTTGAAATTGAAACTTTTGTTACCGTTTTTTGTTCTTGTTTCCACTTTTGCCGTCACTGCCCAGGTACGCAATGACGAAGTGCTGATGACCATCGCCGGGAAACCGGTGTATGTCGGCGATTTTATGAACATCTATCAGAAAAACAATGTCAAGGGTGAATCCGTTGATAAAAAATCCCTGGATGAATACCTTGACCTGTTCATCAATTTCAAACTAAAAGTCAAACAGGCGGAAGAGCTCGGGCTCGATACGGTCGCATCCTTCCGCAATGAACTCAATGGATATCGTGACCAGCTTGCGAAACCCTATTTTACGGATGAAGCCACGCTCGACCACCTGATCCAGGAGGCATACGAACGCGAAAAGACCGATCTGCGCGCAAGTCATATTTTCTTCAGGCTGAAGCCGGAACCGACGCCCGAAGATACCCTTGTTGCCTATAACAAGGCGATGGCGGTGCGTGACCGCCTGATGAAGGGCGAATCATTCGAAGCGCTTGCCAGCGAATTTTCAGAAGACCCTTCAGCTAAGGATCGTGAAGCAAACCAGCAGCACCCCTTCCTGAAGGGCAACCGGGGAGATCTTGGTTTTTTTGCTGCATTTGACATGGTTTACCCGTTTGAAAACGGGGCCTGGCAAACCCCGACCGGGAAAGTCTCGATGCCGGTCCATACCGAGTATGGCTTTCACCTGATCAAGGTGACCGACAGGCGTCCCGCCCTCGGGAAGGTTACCGTGGCCCATATTTTCATGAGCATCCCGAAAAATGCGGGCAAAGAGGATTCTGCCCGCATTCACAAGCACATAGACTCTGTATACCAGCTGCTCAAAGGCGGTCGTCCATTCGAAGAATTGGTCAAGGCCTTTTCCGAAGATAAGGGTTCTGCCGCAAAGGGTGGCATTCTGCCCGCCTTCGGAGTGAACCGCATGGTCCCCGAATTCGTGGAGGCCATCTATTCGCTGAATAACCCCGGCGATTATACAAGCCCGATCCTGACACCCTACGGCTGGCACATTGTCAGGCTTGTGGAGAAAAGGGTTTCCAAAACGCTCGACGAGGAAAAGGCAGAGTTGAAGCAGAAGGTCATGAAGGACAGCCGGGGCAACCAGACCCGCCAGGTGGTGCTTGCCCGGATCAGGAAGGAATATCCTGTAACCGAAAACCAGGATGCGCTTAAAGATTTCTACAAAGTGGTCACCGACAGCATCTTCTTTGGCAAATGGCAGTCCATCCAGGCAAAAGACCTGGCCAAAATGATCTGCAAGATCGGCAACATGGCTTACCTCCAGAAGGATTTCGCCGATTACCTCGTGTCGACCGAGCGCAAACAGGATAAGCAGAACATCGAATTTTACGTGAACAGGCAATATGCCGATTTCATTGATGATGGCCTGCTGAAATGGGAAAATTCACAGCTTGAACAGAAATACCCCGAATTTAAAGCCCTGATGACAGAATACCGCGATGGCATCCTCCTTTTTGACCTTACGGATCAGAAGGTGTGGTCAAAAGCGGTGAAAGATACCGTGGGGCTGAACCAGTTCTACCAGAAAAACAAAAGCAGCTATATGTGGGATACCCGCCTTGATGCAAGCATTTATACAGTAAAGGATCCTAAAATGGTTCAGAAGGTGAGGAATTTTATCATTTCCAAACTTTCCGACACCGACCTGCTGAAAGAGGTTAACAGTGATACACTCAAGGCCCTGACCATTGAATCGGCCAAATTCAGCAAAAAGGAAAACAAGCTGATCGATTCGATTGCCTGGGTTCCGGGTCTCACGGGCGACATAAAAACCGGTGGAACCACGGTGATGGTGAATGTAAGGAAGGTCTTAAAACCCGAAGTTAAGGAACTCCATGAAGCCCGGGGACTGATAACTGCCGATTACCAGAATTTCCTCGAAAAGGAATGGATACTTTCTTTGAGGGCCAAATACCCGGTTGATGTCAAGCGGGATGTCCTTGCCAAAATAAAATAGCATCCATTGAACAAAACACTGATCTTCCTGTTAATCCTGGCTACCTCCTGTACGACCTTTTTCAAAAAAAAAAGCGAGCGGGTACTGGCCAGGGTTTATGACGATTACCTTTACGAATCGGATGCAAAGGGGATTGTGACATCAGGCACACTGCCCAAAGACAGCATTGCAATCACACGAAGTTTCATTGAAAACTGGATCAGGCAGCGGCTTGTGCTTCAGCAGGCGCAGAAAAACCTGACCAGTTCCCAGCTGGATTTCGAGAAACAGCTTGAGAATTATAAGAATTCACTCACCATTTACGAATACGAAAACGCCCTGGTGCGGCAAAATCTCGATACCCTGATCACCGACGAGGAGATACAAAGTTATTATGATGCGAACCAGCAGAACTTCCTGCTTAAGGACAACATCGTTCAGATCCAGTATGTTAAACTGTCGCAGAAATCGACCTATTCAAGGCAGATTAAGAAACTCCTGGGCTCCGACGACCCGGAAGACAAGAACAAACTTGCGGAACTCTGCGGAAAGCAGGCGGCCGACTATTTCCTCGACAATCACAACTGGTTGTTGTTTAATGACCTGTTGAAACAGATTCCCATTAAAACATACAACCAGGAGGACTTTTTGAAAAATCACAGGGACCTTGAATACCAGGATTCCCTCTATCTCTACCTTGTGCGGTTCAACGACTTCAAGATCAAGGAAAGTGTTTCGCCGTTAAGTTTTGAAAAGCAGAGGATTCGCGACATCATCCTGAACAAGCGCAAGTTAGAACTGATCAGCCGGATGCAGGATTATATTTATGCAAACGCGCAAAAGAAAAATGTTTTTGAGATTTATTAATGGGCAAGTTGCCCGAAAAAATATCCAATGAAAATCCAGCGCTTCTTTCTGATATTGATAGCTGTAACAACTCTCTCGGGTTTGCCGGAGTATGGTTGGTCACAGAACGACTCGGTGGTCGATGGCATCGTTGCCGTCGTGGGCGGTAATGTCCTCCTGAGATCAGACGTTGAAAACCAGTATATCCAGTTGCGAAGCCAGGGGAGCATTGCCGGCACCGCACCAAAGGTAAAGTGCGGGATTTTTGAGAACCTGCTTTTACAGAAACTGCTGTTGCACCAGGGGCAGGTCGACAGCATCAAGGTTACCGATACGCAGGTCGAGCTTGAAATGGACCGCAGGATGCGTTACTTCATTTCCCAGGCCGGAACCCCGGAGCGGTTGGAGGAACATTTCGGGAAGTCGCTGCTCGAGATAAAAAATGAATTGCGGGATGTGATCAAGGAGACCATGATCACCGAACAGGAACAGCAGAAGATTACCAAGGATGCCGCCATCACACCTGCAGAAGTCAAGGCGTTTTTCAGGAAGCTTCCCAAGGACAGCATTCCGTTGATCAATTCCGAACTTGAGATCGGGATGATCGTGAAGCAGCCCGAAATCGGAGACGCTGAGAAGCAGGTGGTCAAGGATAAACTGAAGGGTTTCAGGGAACGGTTTGCAAAGGGGGATGACTTCAGCACCCTTGCAGTGCTCTATTCTGAAGACCCCGGCTCGTCCAAACAGGGAGGGGAACTTGGCATGTTCAAACGCGGCGAGATGCGGCCCGAATTTGAGGCTGCCGCCTTTAAGCTTAAACCGGGGGAGGTTTCCGACATCGTTGAAACCGAGGACGGGTACCATTTGATCCAGATGATCGAACGCAGAGGCGAATACATCAACGTGAGGCATATCCTGCTGCAGCCGAAAGTCTCCCCTGTGAACCTCAGCAAGGCGAAGATTCTCCTTGACAGTGTCGCAAACCTTATTGCAAAGAAAAAGATCACCTACGAACAGGCGGTTGCCAGGTTCTCGGATGATCCCGGAAAGAACAGCGGCGGGCTTATGGTCAATCCCGTTTCAGGCAACAGCAAATTTGAAGCCAGCCAGGTTGACGCCAAGATTTTCTTTGTCATTGATAAACTCAAAGTCGGCGATTTGTCGGCACCTGTTCCGACAACAGATCGTGGAAAACAGGACTACCGGATTTATTATCTCAAATCGCGGTCAAACCCGCATAAGGCCAACCTGGAAGATGATTACGCCAGGATACAGGAACTGGCCCTGGAGAAGAAAAAGGCGAGGATGGTTGACGACTGGATCACCAATAAAATGAAATCAACCTATGTCGCCATTTACGGAGATTACCGCAATTGTACCTTTCAGCGCAAGTGGATTAAAAACTAAACAGAAAAATCATGCAATTTTCATCAGATGTTCAAGCAGTTGATGCCCTTGTTAACAAGTATGCCCTTTTAAAATCAGAAATTTCAAAGGTTATCGTTGGACAGGATGAGGTGGTTAAAAACCTGCTTATTGCTATTTTCTGCAAGGGACATTGCCTGCTGGTCGGGGTTCCCGGATTGGCAAAAACGCTGATGGTCAATACCCTGTCAAAGGCGCTGGGCCTTAGTTATCACCGGATCCAGTTTACCCCCGACCTCATGCCTTCCGACATCATAGGCACCGAGATACTTGACGAGAACCGCCATTTCAGGTTTATCAAAGGACCCGTATTTGCCAACATTATCCTGGCTGATGAAATCAACCGTACCCCGCCGAAGACCCAATCGGCCCTGCTTGAAGCCATGCAGGAAAAGGCGGTAACCGTTGCCGGAACATCCTATCACCTCGAGGAGCCTTTCTTTGTCCTGGCTACCCAGAACCCCATCGAACAGGAAGGAACCTACCCGCTGCCCGAAGCCCAGCTCGACCGGTTTATGTTCAACATATGGCTCGATTACCCCTCTTTTGAAGAGGAGATCAGGATCGTGAAGGCAACCACCACCGAAAAATCGGTTACACCGTCGGTGGTGATCAATGCCGAAGAAATCCTCTATTTCCAGAATCTCATCCGGAAAATCCCGGTCCCCGACAATGTCTTCCATTTTGCCGTGAACCTGGTAACACTGACCCGTCCAAAGCCGGGGAATGAAAAGTCGTGGGCAAACGAATACCTTACCTGGGGTGCAGGCCCGAGGGCCTCGCAATACCTCATCCTGGGGGCCAAATGCCATGCCGTGCTGAACGGCAAATATTCTCCCGACATCGAGGATGTAAAAGCTGTGGCCACTTCGGTGCTGCGTCACCGGATCGTCCGCAACTATAAAGCGGAAGCTGAGGGAATCCGTGTTGAAGACATCATCAGTCACTTTATTAACTGAAATATTTCAGTTTTTTCAATTTGTCCTTCTGCAAATCCGGTAAGATTTAACTTTACCTTTGTTAAAACCTGCCAACGATGAAAACAAAGAACTATCTGCCTGTTACCCTTATGTTGTGCATTGTTTTTCCCGCCATGATGTCGTCATGCAATCATGCAGGGCAGGGCAGTGGAGCTGCAGGCAGCGACACCCTGCGCGGGAAGATTTCCATTTCAGGCGCCTTCGCACTCTATCCGCTCGTGGTGAAATGGGCTGAAGTATACCAGAAACTGCACCCCAATGTAACGGTCAACGTGTCGGCGGGAGGGGCCGGAAAAGGAATGACCGATGCCCTAACGCACATGGTTGAACTTGGGATGTATTCCAAAGCGGTGAGTCCTGAGGAACAGGCCAGTGGGGCGTGGTGGATCGCCATTGCCAAAGATGCCGTGCTGCCGACCATCAACAGCGGAAATCCCGTGATGGCCGAACTCAAGACCAGGGGGCTGACCAGGCAGAAATTTTATGATATTTTTATCAGCGGTAAGGTTAAAACATGGGGTGAGGCTGCACTTACGCCTTCCAAGGCTGAACTGCATGTCTTTACCCGGTCGGATGCGTGTGGAGCAGCCGACATGTGGGCCAAATATCTCAATAATAAAAAGCAGGAAGATATCCTCGGACTGGGTGTTAACGGGGATCCGGGTGTTGCCGACGCCGTTCGGAAAGATGTTGACGGCATCGGGTACAACAACCTTGGATTTGTATACGAAATGCAAACCCGCAAAATCTACCCGGGCATTGCCATAATCCCCATCGATCTCAATGAAAACGGGAAAATAGACCCGGATGAGAATTTCTACGGGACGCTCGACGAGGTAATGAAAGCCATCAACGACGGGAAATACCCCTCACCTCCCGCCCGCGATCTCTACCTGGTTTCGGGGGGGAAGCCCAAAAGCAAACTGGTACTCGCCTTCCTGAAATGGATACTTTCCGATGGACAGAAATATGTGAACGAGGCAGGGTATGTTGTCGTGAGGCCCGACCAGATCACCACCGAACTGCAAAAGCTAAACTGAAATGTACGTTTTCAACCGTGAACAGCGCCATGTCATCAATTACACATGGATGATCATCAGCCTGTTGGTGGTTGCATTTTTACCCTTTCTTCTTTTCCTCGGACTATACCTGAAGTCGATCCTTCTCCTGCAGGGAAATTCCCTATACGACCTTATCTTTTCGAAGGTTTGGCGCCCATCGGCGGGCAAATTCGGTTTTTATCCCTTTATCGTAGGTTCGGTATGGGTGACCCTGGTCGCAATGCTCATCACGGCGCCTGTATGCCTGCTCACTGCAATTTATGTCACCCAGTACACCAGGAAGTTTGTCCTGCGCATCATGCACCCGGCCATCGATATCCTGGCGGGAATACCCTCGGTCGTATATGGTCTCTGGGGAATCCTGGTCATTGTCCCCTTCATTTCACGGCACTTAGGTCCATGGCTTGGCATCCCTACCATGGGATATAGCATCCTGGCCGCCTCTTTTGTCCTGTCAATTATGATCATTCCATTCGTGCTGAACATCCTGATCGAGGTTTTCAGGGCCATCCCGATGGAATTGAAGGAGGCCACCCTGTCGCTCGGGGCGACTGAATGGCAGACCATCAAGCACGTGTTGCTTAAAAAGGCGCTCCCGGGCATTATTGCCGCATTCGGGTTCGGGCTTGCACGTGCATTCGGCGAAACCATGGCCGTGCTGATGGTTGTCGGGAATGTGGTCCGTCTTCCACATAGCGTGTTCGACCCGGGGTATACCCTGCCCGCCCTGATCGCAAACAATTACGGGGAGATGCTCTCCATCCCGAAATACGATTCGGCGCTGATGTTCGCAGCCCTGCTGCTGCTGGCCGTCTCACTCTTTTTCAACCTTGTGATGCATTTTTTCATTGTCAGGTATAACAAATATTAACCGGTGACACGAGCCCAGAAAATAGAGGAAAAGTTTTTCAAAATGCTGATGCTGATTGCCACGACCTTCATCCTGGCGGTGCTTGCCCTCATCATTTACAGCATTTTTGAAAAAGGGCTCAGGTCGATATCATGGGAAATGCTCACCCAGGTTCCGCACGGGGGATACTATTACGGAAAGGGAGGCGGGATCCTGAATGCCATCCTGGGATCATTGACGCTGGCTTTCGGGGCAACGGCACTCGCATTCGTCATCGGCTTGCCGGTGGCTCTTTATCTCAACGTTTTCCTGATCAGGCATAAAAAGGTC
This sequence comes from uncultured Bacteroidales bacterium, assembly GCA_903845055.1. Classification (GTDB taxonomy): domain Bacteria; phylum Bacteroidota; class Bacteroidia; order Bacteroidales; family FEN-979; genus CAIVAT01. Next base: position 60,860 of record CAIMWF010000048.1, read on the forward strand.
ATCGATGTCATCCGTTTTTTGCTTGACCTGGTATGGGGAATTCCATCCATTGTTTACGGCGCATTCGGTTTTTCCCTGATGATCTTTTTCGGATTGCAGACCTCGCTCCTTGCCGGAATCCTGACTGTCACCCTGTTTATCCTGCCCATTATGATCCGCTCGATGGATGAAATTCTCCGGACGGTTCCCATCGGGCTCCAGGAGGCTGCCTACTCGCTTGGTTCGAATAAGTCGGAAATCGCATTTAAGATATTTACCCGGCAGTCGGTTTCGGGAATCATCACCGCGGTTTTACTTTCTTTCGGACGGGCCATAGGCGATGCGGCTGCCGTTTTGTTCACTGCGGGATACACGGATCACCTTCCGAACGGACTAATGGAGCCGGTAGCCACCCTGCCGCTTTCCATCTTCTTCCAACTCTCATCCCCGGTGCCTGAGGTACAGAACAGGGCCTATGCTTCGGCTTTGGTGCTCACCCTGATCATTTTAATTGTAAGTTTGTTCTCGCGCGGCATCGGAAAGCGATATCACAAGACAAAAATAAATTTTTAGCAGCGAACAGGGCATGGAGGATACCACCAAAATAAAGATCAGCAATTTGAATGTGTATGCCGGGAAGACCCGGATTCTCAGGGATATCAACATCGAGATCCCGAAGAACAAGATCACGGTCATCCTCGGACCATCCGGGTGTGGAAAGACGACACTTCTCAAATGCCTGAACCGCCTCACCGACCTGTATCCCGAGCTGAAGGTGAGCGGGAAGATCATCATCGACGATCATAATGTGCTGGAAGCCCGTGAGGATATCTACAAGCTGCGCCAGCAGATGGGATTATTGTCCCAGCGTCCTTACCCGCTACCGATGACGATCTACAACAACATCTCCTATGCCCTGAAATTGCGGGGAATCAAAAACCGGAGGGAGATCCATAAACTTGTGATGCATTACCTTCAGCAGGCCAACCTGTGGGATGAGATCAGGACACGTTTGCGCGAACCAGCCTCGAGGCTTTCAATCGGGCAGCAACAGCGGCTTTGTCTTGCCCGCGGACTGGCAGTTAATCCCGAGATTATCCTTGCGGATGAACCCACCTCCGCGCTCGATCCCATCTCCAGCCAGGTCATCGAAGAGAGTTTCCTGAAACTGAAAAATGATTACACCATCGTCCTGGTAACCCATGTCCTGCGCCAGGCCAAACGTATCGCCGACAACGTGGTATTCATGTACATGGGGGATGTCGTAGAACAGGGGAGCGTTTCAGAGGTGTTTGAGAATCCGAAAATGGAAAAAACAAAGCTATACCTGGGGGGGACTTTTAATTAATTGTGTTTGCAGTGGATTTTTTATCTATTTTTATCGCCCGAATCAAGATACCGGCAATCGGACGGATAAATCGAAAAAAAACAGATGGAACTGACCTTTCTTCAGAAAATTGTTCTCCTTGCACTCGACGATAAAGGGTGGTTTGGAACAGCTGAGCATAAGATCAAGTTCGGGCTTGCGGGGGCGATACTTTTTGAGTTGTACCTGCAGGGACGGATTGGTTTTGCAAATGAAGGGGTAACGGTCCTTGATCCAAAATCAACGGATAACGTGGTCCTCGACAGGGTACTTAACCTGATAAAAACCTCCAAAAAGCCTCATTCCCTCCGTTCCTGGATACAACGGATCGTATATAAAAAGCTGCTACTCCGGAAAACCATCCTGAAACAACTGATACAGGAAAAGATTATTTCAAAGGAGGAATACAGTTTGATGATGGTCTTTTACCAGACGAAATACCCGCTGCTGAATATTGGTGTTAAAAGAAAGCTTCAGGAGGAGATTTATGAATCCATAGTTTCCGATAAACCCCTGACAGAGCATGATATCATGCTGCTGTCGGTCATGAACAACTGCAAGATGGTCAGGAAAAATTTCGGTGGATTTATCCTCTATCTCAAGCTTCGCGGAAAGATCAATGAGATAACGCAGTTCAAGGCCCCTAAGACCGAAACGGAAGAGGTGATCAGGTTGCTGCAGACGGCCATTTCACGCGCCATTATGGCATCCAACGTCTCCATTCACATATAGTACTTCCCCTGCCAGGTGTTTTGCCTTTCAAGTTCCTTCTCGATCAGCCGTAAAACGGCATCGTACCGGATCAATCCCCATTGCGTGGTTTCCATGAACCGGGGTGGCAGTTCCCCCGAAAACCGTTCTATCACGATGGATGGGTTCATCCGCCCGATGAAACTGACGATGAAAGAAATATAATTATCAAGGCTGAAAGGATAAAAATCGGAAGGTTTTTCCCTGAATTCCTCTTCCATCCTGGTCCCGATGACGATTTGCAGTTGATGGAATTTAACCGTATCCAGCGGTAGGCGGGAAATGATGTCAACACTCGCGAGCATCTGTTCAAGAGTCTCCCCGGGCAGCCCGAAGATGAAATGGGCACCTGTTTTAATCCCGCGGGCGTGCGTCTTTCGGATGACCTGCTCGCCCAGGTCAAAATGGTGCTGCCTGTTGATGCGGTCGAGGGTTGTGTCATAACAGGACTCAATGCCATATTCGACCTGGATATAATATTTTCGTGAAAGATCCTCCAGGTAATCCAGGATTGGCTCATCGATGCAGTCGGGGCGGGTGCCGATCACGAGCCCGGCAACTCCCGGGTAGCTGAGTGCATCTTCGTAGAGTTCGCGCAGACGTGAAAGGGGGGCATACGTATTGCTGTACGGTTGAAAATAGACAAGATACCTTGTGGCCTTCCGGTAGCGTACCGCATGGAATTCAATCCCCCTGGCGATCTGGTGATGCAGCGGCTCCACCGGGCTGCAGTAGGATGGATTGAAAGCGTCGTTGTTGCAATAGGTGCATCCTCCGAAGGCCTTGCTCCCGTCGCGGTTGGGGCAGGTGAAACCTGCATCCACCACAACCTTCTGCATTCTTCCGCCAAAGGTCATCCGAATGTGTTCGGTATAGGAGTTGAACCTGCGGCTGTGCCCCCAGGGAAACCTTTCGTTATTCACCATTATTTTTTATAAACAATCCGGGTGTGTTATGTAGCGTCGCATTGCAATGCGACGCTACATAACACACCCGGCAAAGATAATCATGAAAGCGGGACCGTTTAACTTGTGGTTGCCCGTTCCAGTCGTTTCAGGATCGAGAAAATGAACACGGCGGATAATACGGTGAGGGCAACCAGCAGCAAAAAGAATTGCCAGATCTGCCATTTGTCCCAGAACGGTCCAATGAACCCGGCCATCATATTGCCGATTGCAGTCGCTCCGAACCACCCACCCTGCGCAAGTCCCTTGAACTGCGGAGGAGTGACTTTTGATACGAAAGATATCCCGATAGGGCTCAGGAACAACTCGGCAATGGTCAGGGTAAAGTAGGTGCCGATCAGCCAGTAAGGTGAACGCAGGGTGTCGGAAACGCCTCCCTTGATGGACAGTTCAGCCGGGCTCATGAGTCCCCGCGAAGCGAGCATCATGATCAGGAAACCAACCGCGGTGATAAGCATGCCAATCCCGATTTTTTTCGGGGAGGAGGGCTCTTTCCCGTTTTTCCTGAGATAGGCAAAAAAGCCGATCACAACAGGCGTGACGAAAACGATGAAAATTGGGTTGAACTGCTGAAAAATCTCCGGTGAAATTTTATTTCCTTCGGGTTGGAGCATGCGGATCGTGAAAAATGCAACGATGAACGAACCCAATGCAACCACGGCACCGATTATTTTTGTCCGGGAGGAGTTTGCTTTGCCCAGCAGAAGGACAAGCCCGAGGAGGCCGATCAGCAGGGGCAGGAATGTGGCCAGGTTGAAAATGACGGCCGATCCCCTGGAAACGGATGAAACCGTGTAATCCCTGGCGAAGATGGTCAGTGTAAAGCCGTTCTGGTGAAATGCCATCCAGAAGAACATGACGACAAAGAAAACCAGTCCGAGGGCTACGAGGCGGTCTTTGGTCTGGCTTGGAGTAAGCTCGATGATGTTCGGATCCTTTGCAGCTTTTTGCTGCTTGTGGGTAATGTCGGCAGCCTTGTAGTACTTCCTGAAGCCGATAAAGATGGCCAGGGAAGCGGCTATACTCACGGCGGCCACCGCAAAACCGGCATTATAGGCCTGGCTGATACTTGCAATGTACTGGTGGCAGAAATCCGTAAGGTCGGTGATCCTGCCGCCTGCCTGCGTATGTGCAAACTGTTCAAGCTGGGTCTTGTTCTCCAGCGTTCCGTTCAGGAATTTATGGGCCAGGCTCGGTATGGCTGAATCGTATGTGAAACCGTTGCGGGCAAGGATCCAGTTACGCATCCCGCCGGCTGCGCTCGGGGCAAAAAATGCCCCGATGTTGATCCCCATGTAAAAGAGGTTGAAGGCGGAATCCCTTAATTTGCTGTATTTCGGGTCGTCGTACATGTTCCCCACAAGCGCCTGCAGATTTCCTTTGAACAACCCGGTTCCCAGGGAAATAACAGCCAGCGCGAGGTAAATAAAATACTCCCCTGTGCCAGGCAGGGCTAAAAGGATATACCCTGTAATCATGACGATAATTCCAAGGAGGATCGTCTTGCCGTAACCCAGGAAATTATCAGAAATGATACCGCCAAGCAGCGGGAGGAAATAGATGCCAAAAAGGAAAATTCCATATACATGGCCTGCCTGGGTGGTCGTCCAGCCAAACTTTGACTGGATATACAGCAGGAAAATAGCCAGCATGGTGTAGTAACCGAACCGTTCGCCCATGTTGGCAAAGAATGCCACATAAAGCCCTTTGGGATGACCTTTAAACATACTGAGGAAGTTGTTGGTGAATAATCAGTGGATAATTGCTCGTGTATGTTGCAAAAATAGTCAATTTTGCAAACCATGCAAGAGGGAATCCATATTAGGGTGCTATGTTGGGTCAAGTACTTCTAAAACTGACTTACCCGTAAAGGATTTTCCTTAATTCGTCACTCGTCATTCGTCATTCGTCACTCGTCATTCGTCAATGATTTTTCACTCCTGATGTAATATTTACCCGGAAACATCGTCTCATTTCCCATATGGACCTCAGGGAATTTCAAAATAAGGTTTATCCGTTGAAAAATAAGCTCTTCCGTTTTGCAAGGAGGTTTCTTGACCATACGGAGGAGGCTGAGGATATTGTCCAGGAGGTATTCATCAAACTCTGGAACCGCCGTGATAAACTCGACGAATACCGGAGCGTGGAAGCCCTGGCCATGATCACCACAAAAAATCTTTGCCTGGACAGACTTAAGGCAAAACGGTACCCGGTTGAAAATATCGAAAACCACCGGCAATTCCTTGAAAACCTACCCGATGAGACCAGGCCCGATTATTCCGACCTGATGCGCGGGATCAGCGAAGCCATCAGGACGCTGCCGCAACAGCAGCGGATGATCGTGCACCTAAGGGATATTGAAGGGTACGAATACGAGGAAATTGCCGGGATCATGGAGATGAATGAAAATGCCATCCGTGTTGCGCTTTCCAGGGCGAGGAAGCGTATCAGGGAACTGCTTACAAATACCAAAGTATATGAATACCAGCGAAATTGAAGTCTTGCTTGTGAAATACTACGAGGGAAATACCACCCTTGCAGAAGAAAAATGTCTCCGGGATTTTTTCCGCGGGCGCGAAGTGCCGGCATCCCTGAAGTCGCACCAGCCTCTTTTTGTCTTTTTCGGCGACGAACAGCATCGCGAAATAACTGATCCCGATTTTAACAAGGAATCAACGGAAAAGCTGGAGCAACTGGAGGTGCAGCCGGGTACGAAACGGTTCCCGGGAAAAAGCCGGCTCCTTTACATTACCGGCATCGCAGCCTCGTTCCTGCTCCTGGCCGGTATATTCCTGGCTTATCGTTACGAACGGCATGACATCCTTGCCAGGAAAAAGGCCAGCTTCGATACCGAACTGGCTTACAATGAGGCAAGCCAGGCGTTGCTGATGGTTTCATCGAACCTCAATACAGGAATCAAGCAAATCAACCGCCTGCAGATGATCGACAGGGCCATGAGTAAAGTGCAACTTTTCAATAAGTTCTATCAATACCAAACCATAATTATTAACCCGGACGAATTACAAAACCAGTCCATAAAATAAAGCAACCATGAAAAAGCTGATGTTTAGTTTAATTTGTGTGGCATTCTTTGCAACTCCCTTCGTTGCGAATGCCCAGAGCCCTATCGACAAGGTATTTGAAAAGTATACAAACCAGGATGGATTCACAACAGTCAACATTTCTAAGGAGATGTTCCAGATGCTGATGCAGATCGGCAAAGGTGATGCGAAGGATACCAGTATGGTGGAGATGAAAAAGATGATGGAACAGCTGACCGGGTTGAAGGTTCTGACCTTTGCATTTGATTCGACCAGTATTCCCAGGGCCGTTGCAGTGTACAATGAATTTGCCGGTGTTTTCCCCGCCAGTGTTTACAAGGAGCTCATGACCGTGAACGAGGGCAGGCAGAATATCAAATTCATGACCAAACAGGATGCCGCAGGGAAAATAAGCGAGATGGTCATGCTGATGAAAGACAAAACCGAGATCGCCGTGCTCAGCCTGACCGGGAATATCGACCTTTCAACCATCTCAAAACTGTCGAAGGGAATGAATATCCACGGTATGGAAGGGCTGGGCAAGATGGTTAACCAGCACAAAAAATAGGGTTTATCGCCTTAAAACCAGCTGACAGGATAATTCTGCCCGAAGATTCCCGCTGGTCTGGTCGGGCCCGGTACCGACTTTGTTGCGGTCGGTATACCGGGTGAGCCCTGCCCGTATGAAGAGACCGAAATTCCTTCCGGGTTTGAAATTCAGTACCATGCAGGTTCTCATTCCCTGGCCCTCCCAGGAGGGGACCGAATAACCAAAGACCATTTCCGGTTCGGCAGTATAAATGCGCTCCGTATAGTCAGGAACGTCAAACAAGGCAAACCTGAAGACAACCTCCGGAATCCACTTCCGGGGGTTTATTTTTATATCCTGGCAGATGAAATAGCCGGGGACCGGGGCAGCCGGGGGTGATTTCACCTCCTTTACCTCGATGCGTGTGTTGAAATGGATCCGGTCATCGGGGTCCCAGGTGATCCCGAACCGGTAATCGCAGCTATTCTGTGTGACGAGTTTGTGCATCAGATTTCCGGGTTCCGACGGCGCGTTTACCAGGAGTTTTTTACCATAAAACCTGAATGCGACCGACATCCTGCCTGTGGCCTGCCATGACACAACCAGGCCGGTTTCAAAACCATGGGTTGGAACATCGACCCTGTATTTCAGCCAGGGGAAGGTGAACAGGTCGGCATATCCTGATACATTCAGCCGGGGGTGGACCGATGCGCCGGCGGCAATATAAAATCCGCGTTCATTCGCGTTCTGGCTGTTTTGCCCGAAGGCATGCGCAAAAAGATTTTCATATTTCGGGTCGTAATTCCTGTAGACGACCGTGAGGCAAACCCGGGGATCGGGTGCGATGGTTGCCCCGGAGATCATGGCTATCCCAGCATTCATACTCCTGCAGGCTTCGCCGAACAGATGCAGTTTGTGATACCTGGCCTCAAAATCAAGGCCGATGTTCAGGTTCCGGTTGCCGTTAAAGCCGAAAATGCTGTATGGATATTTCTTTGGAGCCAGCATGGAGCTATAGTGAGCAAGGAGCGCGGTGATCCCGGCTCTAAATCCGAACTGCTGGCTGACCGATGTTGTGAATGTCACATTGCCGCCATATACCAGTTCCCGGAGTGCGTTCATTTTCTTTATCTCAGTATCCGTCCGGTGGTACCCCGTCGTTACAAATGAGCTGACTTGTCCCGGTCTTTCCCCGGTGCTGTCGGCAGGCAGGATATTCGCATCACGCGGGTGATACGAAGCAAACCCAGTCATTTGCAGGTGTTTGATTTTAAGGGTCCCGGCAATCCCGCGGAGGTATGATCCTTCGCTCATCCCAAGGTCGGGATGAACCCCTGCAGCAACGGGCATGCCAACTGAAAAACCCGGAATGGTCCCCAGCGAAATCCCTGAACCTATGGTCAGTCCCTGTCCGAAAGCTACCTTAAAATTGCCGATAACCAGGGTTTTAAGAATTCCAAGGTTGGTCAGGTTGAGGTAAGCGGCGTAATAATCCATGCCGGTGGGCTGGGCTCCCCTGAAAAACTGTTCCCCCGGGTCTTTTTCCCCTGCCACGCCCATTCGAATCTTGTCAAACCAGTTATAGGAACTGCGGAAATAGTAACGTTGCGGGTGTCCCTTATACCAGGTGCCGGGATGAAGCGTTTTTAGCGAATCCGGCACCCTGTACCCTGCAGGTTCCGGGAACGACTGGTCAAAACGCAACAGGAGGTCATTCCGGGCCAGCGTCGAAAGGTTTCGAAGGGTAGGGGGAGGAGTGTGTAACATCGGGGCCACGACAATGTACGGGGATATCTTTTTCACCAGTGCCGAGTCGAATCCTGGCACCGACTGAAGTTCAAAAACCGACAATATTTCCCCGAAAGAAACAATGTAATCATACAGCGCTTTTCGCTGACCAGCGTTCAGGTAAGGAATCATGCGGAGATCCTCCTCCTTCGCCGCATTTATTTTCACAGGGTTCCCTGAAAGGGATACGACATCCTCCATCAGTTCCATCGCATCATGTTCGGATGTGAAGGTTTCAGCTGATTTCTCCATCAGTTCTTCCACGTAATCGATTTGTGCAGTCACCACGAGCGGAGAAACGGATAGGGCAGCCAGCAACAGCAATTTTTGCATGAACTTTTTCATTTTGTATTTCGATCAGAATGAATAGCTTACCGAGGCTGACGGGCTGAACCCGAGCACAAGGTGGTACCCTGATGCCACATCAATGGCCAGTCTGCCGCTGATCAGCCCAAAACCGAAACTGCAGGCGAGGGGATCGGTCGACATCCCGACCCGGGCATAGGCAGGCTTTGCAAAGTGGTATTCCGCCCCGGCACGGAAAAACATTTTCCGCACAAGTCCTTTTTCCACCTCGAGGGTGGCACGGAACTCATCGGAAAACCGGTATGAAAGGCCCGCGCATAAGGCCGAAGGCAATACTTCGGGAGGATTTTCAAGGATGGTGACGGGTACCGGGTTTACAAGGTGGATGCCCACCCCCAGGTCGTTACCGGCCTGGTATAGCACCCCGATCTCGCAGGAAACAAGGTTTTTGTTTCCATAATCGTCGCCCAGGTGGATACGCTGGTAATTTAACTGGATGCCAACGCCAAGGTGTTTTCCGAATTTTCGAGCATAACTGATCCCTGTTTTGATTTCGTTGTACAGGTCATTCCCGAACCTGCTGCCTGACAACCCGAAGGTGCCCGCCCTGGTTGAGAAAGCAATGCCAAGTTGCTCCCTCATCAGGTCTCTCAGCATGAAATGGTTTTCGAAGGCCAGGCCGGCACTGCCTCCCTTCAGCCAGGCAGTGCCGGCCTGGTTGTTGGCCAGGGACCATAAATCGCATTGTGTTACCGAGGTGCCTCCCATTCCCAGCGCCCTGGCCCCGACGGGTACCCGCTCACCAGCGGCATGTCCTGTATTTGTAAAAAGGAGCAGGCATGCGCAGGCTATCCATGTTGTTTTCATCGCACGATCTTTATGCTTAATCGGCAATTTGTAAAAAGGTAATACGAAAAACATGGATTATTTTTCAACAATCGTGATAACCGGTCACGAATATCGGCCCGGCATTCTTTCCCGGTTTATCCAATTTTATGTAAGTTTGTTGAAAAATCAGCAATATGAAAAATCTCGTACTTGAGTTCCTGGCGGAACTTGAGAAAAACAATAACCGCGAATGGTTTCAGTTACACAAGGACCGGTATACCGCGGCAAAAACTGAGGTTGAAACCTTTGTGAACGCCCTCATCCCTGCCATTGCAAAGTTCGACGAAGGTGTGAAGTTTGTCGCCGCAAAGGATTGCATGTTCCGGATTTTCCGGGATGTGCGGTTTGCAAAGGATAAATCGCCATATAAGATAAACATGGGTGCGTGGATTTCTCCTATGGGAAGGAAGAGCCCCGGCCCCGGGTATTACTTCCATCTCCAGCCGGGCGGTTCTTTTATCTCAGCAGGTGTCTATATGCCCGAACCGGAACAGCTCAGGAAGATCAGGAAGGAGATCTATTACAATGTGACCGAATTCAAGGATCTCCTGAAAAATAAAAAACTGAGGCAATATTGTGACGGGTTGACGGATGTTGAAAAAACGAAAACAGCTCCGAAGGACTTCCCGAAGGATTTTGCCGACATGGATCTCCTCAAGCATAAGCATTATATCCTGACCTACCCGCTCAGGGATGAAATGGTTGGATCGGATCATTTGAAGGAGATCCTGGGCAAGGCTTTCGAAGCCATGTATCCCTTCAACCTGTTCCTGAAAAGAGCACTTGAAGATTGATCCTGTTCAGCTCAGGTGGCCGATGACTGTTCTCTGCCCGGTGACCTTCTGGTTCAGGGTGATATCGAGTTTCGTATCTACGGGGAGCAGCAGGTCGACGCGGGAACCGAATTTGATAAAGCCCAGTTCTTCTCCCTGGTTGACAGGTTCACCTACTTTGGGGTAACATTTGATGCGGCGGGCCATCGCACCTGCGATCTGCCTCACCAGTATCTTCTTGTGGTCGAATGTCTGGATTACCGTCGTAGCGCGTTCATTTTCAAGAGATGCCTTCGGATTAAAGGCCACCATGTGCTTACCGGGGTGATAAAAATAGTATACGATCTCGCCGCCCACCGGGAACCAGTTGACGTGGACATTGGTAGCCGACATGAAGATGGAAACCTGGATCCTTTCGTCCTTAAAATATTCAGGTTCGATGGTCCTTTCTATCACCACAACTTTTCCGTCGCAAGGGCACAAAATCACCTTTTCACCCGTATTGGCAGTGCGTTTCGGAGAACGGAAGAACCGAACGATCATGATGAAGAACCAGAACCCAAGACCGTACATGCAGTAATGAAACCAGGTCTGATCAACCAGGATATCGTTGAGTGCCAGCAGGAAAGCCGCAACGAATAAAAAGGCGATGATGATCGTTTTATATCCCTCTTTGTGAATTGTCATAGCATTCAGATAAATAACCGGAAATAAAAGTACAAAAATACAAAAGGTGCTGAGATAAGCATGGTATCGAACCGGTCGAGAATCCCTCCGTGCCCGGGCAGGATGTTCCCCGAATCCTTGATATTCAGGCTCCGTTTAAGCAACGACTCAAAAAGATCGCCGTGGGTGCCGAAGAAGATAACCATGGCGGCAAGTACAAGCCAGTCGGCCAATGGGAGTTCTTTCACCAGGAAATGCAGTCCCAAAGCCACAAGGAGTGTTATCATGGCACCGGCAATGGTGCCTTCCCATGTTTTTTTTGGTGAGATCCGTTCGAAAAACTTATGTTTCCCAAACTGTTTCCCGTAAAGATAGGCCACCGTGTCGTAGATCCATGTAAAGCTGAAATAGCCCACGAGGATAACCGGGAGCCCCATGTAATGGAGGACATCCGGGCGGTTGAAATAGATCAGCAGGGACATCGGCCAGGAAAGGTACAACATTCCGATAATGGTGGTGGCGACGTTGATCAGCGGGTTTGGTTTGTTCCGGTAAATTTCAAGGATGAACGGGATGAAAATCAAAGGAATCGGCAGGAGGAACGGCAGAAAGGAGACCCACAGGCGATCCGGGCTGGCGGCTCCCGGAACCAGGCATACAAGAGCCGTGGCGACATATAAAACGATGCCTGCTGCAGTCCCGTAATATTTCTGGGGGTGACAGGAGTCTCCCGTGATGAGTCCGTAGAATTCCCAGAGCCCGAGAACGGTAATGACCAGGAAGATTGCGGCGAATACCCATCCACTGAAAAACAGTGCCAGGAGCAGGATGAACACCAGAGATAAACCGGTAATGGTCCGGGCCCAGAAATTACTCACTCGGTTGCATGTTAATTTGAAGGTGTTGAATCGTCGATTAAAAAGACGTAAAGCTCTTTGGGACCATGGGCTCCCATCACAAGGGTCTTTTCAATGTCGGCGGTGCGGCTTGGCCCGGTAATCAGCGAGACCATCGATGGATAAAAGTCACGGTATTTTTTCTTGATGCCGGAGAGGGCCTGTTTCAAATCGGGAACCAGCTGCGACGCATATCCCAGAACAAGATGAATTTCAGGATA
>CAIMWF010000049.1 GCA_903845055.1 uncultured Bacteroidales bacterium
ACCGTGATGTGATAAGTGCCTGCTGTCAATCCGCTGATATCCGGGGTGGTGGCTCCGTTGTTCCAGTAATAAGTATAAGGCGGTGTTCCGCCAATTGTAGAGATGGTGGTAATGGCTCCGGTATTACCTCCGGAACAGGTTTCATTTGTAACAGATCCCTGCCATGATACTTCGCCTGGCTCGCCAATGGTCCAGTTTCCGAAAATGACACACTGGTGGGCATCAGTAACGGTAACAGTATAGCCACCCGGACAAAGAGCGCTGATGTTCTGCGTTGTCTCAAAATCGCTCCATGCGTATGTATAGGGGGTTGTTCCGCCAACGGCGGATATATTAATGGCTCCGTCACAATTGAATGCACAGGAGACGTTGATTGCCGAGCCGCCTAGGGAGAGGGCTGCCGGTTCTGAAATGGTCCAGCTTCCGGTAATGGTAGCGAGGGTCGCATCCGATACGGTAACCGTATAGGAGCCGGCGGTCAATGAGCTGACACTAGCTGTTGTCGCCCCGTTGCTCCACAAATAGGTGTAAGGCATGGTACCTCCTGTCACGGTGGTGCTGATCGTTCCGTTGGCCATCCCGTTGCAGCTGGCATCGGTTTTGGTTCCCGAGAGGTGGAGCGCAGGTATGTTGAAAGGAACCCCGTCAAATTCATCGGCCCCGAAATCGGGCGCTGTTCCGCCACCGCGGTATGATGGAACGGGACCCGGCCTGGAATCTCCGTCAATATCCGTTGTAACGGCAGGAATAACCACACCGCCCGATTCAAGTTTTGTGGGTGCTGATCCCATGTTCAGGTGGAGATCAGCAGTTGGTGCACTGAGAAAATTGACTGTTATAGCCGTAAGGCTGTTGCCATCGCATGCTGATACGGTCTGCCATCCTGCAAAGGTCTGGTCACCCGACCAGTAGGCTATGGTGGCCGCATTGCCGTTGAGTACATTGTAATCTGAGGCATTTGACCCCCATCCGGTGGCGCTGCTCACCGCCGCCCCGTAATTATTCGCCAGGGTATAATGTTTGCCTGTTCCCCGGACCGGGTATTGATGAAAATATTGTCGCGAGCATCGATCGTAAACAATGTTGATGCAGTGGTCGAGAAATCCCCCCTCTGGAGACACATGGAAGGCTGGGCGCCCGAGGTTACGGTTCCCTCGATGTTCACCGAGTTGTAATAGATTTTCAGGGTGGTGGCAGCGGAGGTCAGGTATTGCGACCAGATGCCGATAAAAGCGGTGTTGGAGGATTGCCCGTTCCCCAGGGAGATCATGTTGTTGTCGATGGTTGTATTTGCCCCGCCTCCGTCGCGGATAAAAATCCCCGTGGCAGTGCCGGGAGCCGTAACTGAAACAGAGGCACTTGCGTTGCTCAGTCCCCATATTTTATTTTTTGAAACCGTAACGGAGGTAACAGGCGTATTATACACGATCCCGGCGAGGGTATACCCGGAGGCACCTGGATTTGTCAGGCTTAACCCGCTGATGGTGTTGTATGATATCACCGGGTTGGTGCATCCGACCACGAGAATCCCGATCCCCGCCAGGCCACCACCAGAATAACCTGTGCCCCCTGAAGCTGATGTCATGTTACTGATCGTATTATAGGAGACGGATGTTGTTCCGGCAGCGGCATATATGCCCCTGTATAAGGCAAGTGAACCGGTTGAATTAAGATTTACATTCCTGATGATGTTTGGCATACTCCCGGTTCCAATGGTGACCGTTCCGGTTTGGGCATTGCGGATTCCCTGGAAGAGCGAAGTACCCGTGGCAGTGCCAAAGGTAGTCCCGACATTGGAGAGATTGGCCCCTGTTGTAAGGTTTCCCATCCTGAGGTTAGGAATGGTGGTATTGCCGATCGTGTTTCCCGATACGATGATTGTTCCTCCGGCCCCTTCCGTGTTGATGCCGTTGATACTCCCGGCGGTGGTGGTGGAGGTTCCCATGGCATCGAGATTCTGGAGGATGTTATTTTGAATCGTCACGGTATTTGAACTTGTCACATAGATGCCTGCAATGGCACCGGCAGACAAGGTGGTTGCGATATAAATGCTGCTGGTCTCCGTTCCGATCTTATTTCCTATTGAGGTGCCGATGTTAACGTTACCGGATGCAACCCCGATCCCGCAAAAAACACCGTAGGTCGACGATGTGGTACTAGCCGTGTATAACGCGAACCCGGCAATGGTGTTGTTTTGAATGGACGACATGGCTCCTCCTGTTGTGAAGGCACAGTTGATGGCAACATATTTGGTTGCATTGGCAGCTCCCCCGACGGTGTATGACGATGGAAAAGTTCCGCCCAGCGAACCTGAAGTCAGGCCGATCATGTTGGTAGTTCCCGTCCCGCCTGAGTTTGCGT
>CAIMWF010000050.1 GCA_903845055.1 uncultured Bacteroidales bacterium
ATCCTGCCGCTCGGTTTCGACTGGCGCATGGGGGTCAGCCTCATCACGGGTGCGGCAGCCAAGGAGGTTGTGGTGAGTACCATGGGCGTTTTGTTCGGTTCATCGCATTACCATGAGAAGGAGGGGCCGAAAACCCTTGGTGTCAGGCTGCAGCAGGCAACTTACCAGGATGGGCCGCGCGTCGGGACAAAGCTGTTCACCCCGCTGGCGGGGATATCCTTCCTGCTCTTCATCCTGATCTACATGCCCTGTGTAGCCGTTGTGGCGACGGTTAACCGCGAATCGGGCAGCTGGAAATGGGCGCTGTTCCTCATCACCTACACCACCATCCTGGCCTGGATTTTATCATTTATCGTGTATCAGACCGGCACCTTCATATTTCATTGACATGATCTGGCAAACCATCATCGTAGGATTCATCGTTCTCTCGGCCATTTCCCTGACTGTTGCACGGCTGATCCGTTTCTTTTCAAACCCTGCGCATCACTGCGATGGTTGCACCGGCTGCACCCTGCAGGAGCTGAAACAGGAGATCGAAGCCAAAAAGAATAGCTGACGCAGTTGGGCGGGGATGCCTGTCTTCCGACTTTTCATACCTTTGTAACAACCAACAGGATAGAAAATGGAATTTGGCATATGTCTTCACAGTTTGATTCCCGTGAAGGGTGAACCTTCGCATCAGTCGGAAATGTTAACACAGTTGCTCTTCGGGGAACTTTACCGGGTTGTTGAAAAGGCCCGCCGGTGGAACAGGGTCCAGCTGGTTTTCGACAATTACGAGGGGTGGATCCACACCCTGCAATGCCACTTTATCGGAGAAGATGAATTCATACGCCTGAATGACGCGCCTGCCGGGTACGCGACCGACCTCGTACAACTGGTGATGAATGAAACAACCGGAGCCCTTTTGCCGGTTCTGTTGGGAAGTTCGCTCCCCGGGATTGTTTCATCGCGTTTCAGCATCAGCGGATCTGAATTCCTTTATGACGGATCGGTGGCTGATCCATGGTCCAACAAAGGACTGCCGGTCCGGGTTGAAACGCAGAAAATCAGGAACAGCCTGGTCGCGAATGCAAAACTGTACCTGCATGCCCCCTATTTATGGGGCGGCCGTTCCCCGTTTGGAATCGATTGCTCGGGATTCGTGCAAATGCTCTATAAGCTGGAGAATATCAAGCTGCTTCGCGATGCGGGGCAACAGGCGACGCAGGGCGAGGTAATAAGCCTGCTGGCGGAATCCGAACCCGGCGACCTGGTCTTTTTCGACGACCAAGAGGGGAACATCAACCACGTCGGGCTGATCTGCGAACCGAACCGCGTGATTCATTGCTCAGGAAAAGTAAGGACAGATGCCCTTGATCATGAGGGTATCTACAACGGTGACCTGCAAAAATACACCCACAAACTGAGGCTGATTAAGCGGGTCATCTGAAAACGGCGGCTTGCCGGAAGAATGAAATTTCCATCATTCGACGTTGTTCAATCTTACCGGAAGTTTCTCAATTTTTGCCTGGTTGAACACCCATGTCACGCGCAGGGAGATGACGTTGTTGTACTGGTCGCGCGTTTTGGGTGTAGAATACACGAACGGGTTGTCAATGACCACCTTCCTGTTGCTGACCATGGAATACTGGTATCGAAGATCCACCCAAAGCTTGCTCCAGATGCGGATCTGCATATCGGCTATCACCGAAAATTCCTGTTTGGAAAGATCATTCTGATACTGGTACAGGGTGTCGTAAAACTTGTTCCTGGTTTCTTTGTAGTTGACAAGCCGCCCATAAGAGAATCCCACCCCTCCCGAGATCAGTTTTTTATCGGTATAGTGGATCAGCAGGGGAACTTCGGCATAATCCTGTTCAAGCCGGAAGGTATATGAATAAAGTGAATCCTGGCCTCCCTTATGGTAGCTTCCTTTCTGGCTGTAAAGCAATTCCATGCTGACCGACCAGTTTTTATTTTTCCCGAAGGGAACAATGATCATCGGCCCGACATTGAGGCCGACCTTATGGAAACCATAAAAGTCATCACCATCCACCTGTGTAAGGTTCGCACCCACGCTGAGCGCACCCAGGATGCGTTGGGCCCTGATCTGCCCGGGAAATGAAATACCGGCAATAAACAGCAGGGAGATGAAAAGCAGGAATATGTAGTTGCTACGAGTCACGCGTTTCGGGTTACGGGTTACGAACCATATAGGAATTGGATAAAATAACGCCTAAACCGCCGGCTTAGTATGCTGATCCTTCATGGTCAGCTGGATTCGTTTGCGTTCGAGGTCCACTTCGAGCACTTCAACCATCACCTTCTGGTTCAGTTTCACCACCTCGTTCGGATCCCTGACATAACGGTCGGCCAGCTGACTGATGTGTACCAGGCCATCCTGGTGAACGCCGAGATCAACGAAAACGCCGAAGTTTGTAATATTCGTTATGATTCCCGGGATTCTCAGTCCCTTGTACAGGTCGTGGATGGTATGGATGTTCTTGTCAAATTCGAACATTTCGAATTGCTGGCGCGGGTCGCGGCCCGGCTTGGCAAGCTCCGCCATGATGTCGTTCAGGGTGGGCATTCCAGTTTTTTCACTGGTAAATTCCTCCAGCCTGATTTTGGACCGTAGTTCGGCGCTTGTAACCAGGTCGTCAACCGAACAATTCAGTTTTTTTGCCATCTGGTCGACCACCGGGTAACTTTCAGGGTGGACAGAGCTCCGGTCAAGCGGATTTCCGGCATCCCTGATGCGCAGGAAACCTGCGGCCTGTTCAAAGGCCTTATCCCCGAACCGGGTCACACTCTTAAAATCCTTCCGCGATTTAAAAGGGCCGTTTTCATTTCTCCATGCCAGTATGTTTTTAGCAAGCACCGGGCCCAGTCCCGAAACATAGGTCAGCAACTCTTCGCTTGCCGTGTTAACCTCAACCCCGACCTTGTTGACACAACTCATAACGGTATCATCAAGGCTTTTCATCAGTGCATGCTGGTTAACATCATGCTGGTACTGTCCGACACCGATCGACTTGGGGTCGATCTTGACCAGTTCTGCCAGTGGATCCATAAGTCTTCTGCCGATGGACACCGCACCGCGAACGGTTACGTCGTAGTCGGGGAATTCCTTCCGGGCGACCGCCGAAGCCGAATAAACCGAGGCGCCGCTTTCGTTAACGGCAAGCGCGATGACATCGCGGTCGAAGCCGATGGCGTGTATCAGGCGCTCCGTTTCCCGGCCGCCCGTTCCGTTTCCTATGGCAATGGCCTCGATTTTATATGCATTGACAAGGCTTTTTATCTTGTGGATCGCCTCCTTCACTTCATTCTGGGGCGGATGGGGGTAGATCGTCTCGTTGTGCACCAGCTTTCCCTGCCGGTCGAGACAAACGATCTTACACCCGCTTCGGAAACCGGGGTCAATCGCAAGTACATTTTTCTGGCCGAGGGGGGGAGCCAGCAGCAGCTGACGCATATTTTCCGCGAAGACCCTGATTGCTTCCGAATCGGCCCTTTCCTTTGCCCACTGTCGCATTTCAGTTTCAATCGACGGGAAAAGCAACCGTTTGCAGCTGTCGGCAATGGCCGATTTTACGAGTCCTGACGAAGCGTTGTTCCCCCTGACAAAAATGCGATGGAGGATTTCATGAGCCTGCTCCTCCTCTACATCGACCGAAAGCCTCAGGAAACCTTCATTCTCGCCCCGGAACATCGCCAGGAGCCGGTGCGAAGGCGCCTTGTGCAAGGATTCGTGATAATCGAAATACATCTCGAAATTGATCCCCTCCTGTTCCTTTCCCTTTACAACCCTGGCATTCACCGCCGAATCCTTCTGAAAAAGCTGCCGGATCCGTTTCCTGGCAAGAATATCCTCGTTGACCATCTCGGCAATGATGTCGCATGCCCCCTGGATGGCATCATGGATAGTGGCAACCCCCTTTTCCGGATCGATAAATTTCCCGGCACGAAGTTCCACATCGTCGAACCGCTGCGAAAATATGATGTTGGCCAAAGGCTCCAGCCCTTTTTCCCTTGCGATGCCCGCCCGTGTTTTCCTTTTTTGTTTGTACGGCAGGTAGATATCCTCCAGTTCGGCCATGGTGGCTGCGCCGTTGACGGCAAGTTCGAGTTCGGCGGTGAGTTTTTCCTGCTCGGTAAGCGATTTGATAATGGCAGCCCTCCTGGAATCCAGCTCCTTAAGTTGTACCAGCCGGTCTCTTACCTGCGCAATGACAAGTTCATCCATGGAGCCGGTCATCTCTTTCCTGTAACGCGCAATGAAGGGAATGGTCGCCCCGCTTTCAAGCAGGTTGATGGTATTCTGTATAAAAGAGGCCGCCACATTGAGTTCTGCTGCAATAATGCCTGTGTATTTTTCCTGGATCATCTGAAATATGAAATTGTGACGTTATACTGTGCATCCGCCTTGATTCATTGCCCGGTCATACTGCCGGAATGCCGTGGAAGCCAAAAAGATCACCAGCCTGAAGCAAGGACATCGATGATATGGATCGTTTTTATCGGGAGGTTGTTTTTGTCAATATAGGCCTGTTGGTTCATCAGGCAGGACGAATCGGTTGAAACAATATATTCGGCACCTGTTTCAAGTGCGTGCATAACTTTTTGTTCAGCCATTGCGGAGGAAACCGGCTCAAACTTTGCCGAAAAGGTGCCACCAAAGCCGCAGCAAACTTCGTTTTCCCTCATCTCGCGCAATTCAAGTCCTTTCACGTTTGCAAGCAGACGACGGGGTTCATCCTTCAGGTTATATTCCCGCAGGGCGGCACACGAATCATGGTAGGTGACCACATGCGGGAAAGTAGCACCCACATCAACTACGTTGAGATCGTTGACAAGGAAATCGGTGAATTCAACGATGTTCTTTTTAAGGAGTTTGTATTCCAGGTGGTGGGCTGTGTTGTGAAAAAGCCACCCGTAATAATTCCTGACGAACCCTATGCAGGAGGCCGATGGACCAACCACCGGCCGGTCGTTCGGAAAATCCCTCAGGAACTTCTCCCCCATTTGTTTCGCATCGTCCCAGAAACCGCTGTTGAAAGCCATCTGGCCGCAGCAGGTCTGATTTCCATTGTAATTGAAGGCAACGTTGAGCTTTTCGAGAATCTTCACCATGTTAACCCCGGTTTCCGGGTATACCTGGTCGACAAAGCAGGGAATAAAAATATCAACTAGCAAAGGCGGGTTGTATTAGGGTTGATTGGCAATAAAGTTAAAAAGCAAAAAAGTGACAAACAAAACGGCAACAGGATGACAAGGTCATAATATAAAAGGATGAAAAGGTGAAACTGTAAATAGATAACAAGGTAACAAGGTTATTGTTCCAGGCGCACATTCCATTCAGAATGATTACCTGTTGTCAAAATTAAGTAAATATGATTTAGGTAGGTATGATTTTTCAAAAAAGTTATGAGGGATTGCCCGTCAATCTCTGATGCACCTGGTTGTGATGCCGTTTGCCCGGCTCGAAGGATAATCGGATACGGAATTGGTTTGGTTGTTTAATCCGTGCGCCATGGCCCGTGTTGCACCCGAAAGGTCGGAGGTCCAGAAAAAGCTGACCTCAAGCGGTGTCGTATTAAAGACCCAGCTGTTGTTAAGCAGGAGGATACCCGGCAACAGGGCATTGAAACCGCCTGGCAGGATGGTCCTGAGCGCCTGGCTGGCTTCCGACTGCTGATTGTATTGCGAGAAAAGATTAAGCCATTCGGCCGTGGTCGGAACATGCCATGCGGGCGGGCACAATCCCTGGGCCCCGGATGCATTGTTGTAACCCATCAACTCGTCCCACTGGTAGAAACCGCCGTAGGTCGTACAGTTGGAAAGGAGATCATTGGGGCAATATTTTTCGACCGTACAGTTGTCGGTTTGCGGGTTTAATGAACCTGACATGGTTCCGTAATCCAGGTTTTTCGCGAACCAGCAACGTGCCCCGACCAGGATTGTTGGATAGGCCCGGTTATCGCGGGGATCGGTAAAGTTATTCCCGCAGGTGAAGGGAACAACAGCCTGGACCGAAATGTTCCTGGCCGCGGATGAACTGCACAAGCCGGCATTGGTATAAGAATAACCCAGGATGTGATTGCCTGTTCCTGCAGCAGCCGGGTCGAACATACCGGTTGCAGGGTTCACCCCGGCTCCCGAATAAATACCCCCGAGAGGAAGTCCTCCCTTCAAAACAAATGGTTTAGCGTCGGCAGTGGTAACCAGATCGTTGCAGGTTGTGAAGGTTACAACCGGCGTTGGGCTCAGGGCGACGGTGATCGGGTTGCTGATTGCGGGATTTCCCGTGGTGCAGGTAATGGAGGAAGTCAGTATGCAAGTTACCACATCGCCGATTACGGGGATATAACTGTAAACCAAACCGCCGGCTCCGGCATTGATTCCATTGACTTTCCACTGGCATAAAGGAGTTACTCCCCCGTTCGCGGGTAAAGCCGTATAGGTTACCAGGGTCCCGGGACAAACCGCCGCGGCAGGATTCGCGGTGATGGAAACAGATACCGGCACGTTGGGAATGACCGTTTTGATGATGGAAGCCGACCAGGCCGGGCTGCCGGTG
>CAIMWF010000051.1 GCA_903845055.1 uncultured Bacteroidales bacterium
GAAACAGGCAAAACAGGTTATGCCTGGACCGTTTCACCGGGAGGAACGATCACCTCGGGACAGGGGACCAGCGCCATCGCGGTAACCTGGGTAACTGCGGGATCACAAACAATTACAGTAATCTACACAAACCCCAATGGTTGCACCGCCCTGGCACCAACTGTTAAAGCGGTCAGTGTGAGCGCCCTGCCTTTACCTACGGTTTCAGGTTCGGCAACCGTGTGCATCAATACAGGATTCAGTACCTATTCCACCGAACCCGGGATGGGCAATTATGCCTGGACCATTTCACCGGGAGGCACCATTTCATCGGGACAGGGCACAAACACCCTCCTGGTGACCTGGAATACGCATGGTGCCCAGACCGTGACGGTTACCTATACCAATACAACCGGATGCTACCCGGCTGCCCCGACGGTTTATAATGTGACCGTCAACGGCACCCCCGGGAATGCCGGCACCATCACAGGTACGCCGACCATTTGCGGCGGGGCACAAGGAGTCGCCTATTCCACAGCTCCCATTTCAGGCGCGCTTGCCTATGTATGGACGCTGCCGGCCGGGGCAACCATTGCCTCAGGGATTAATACCAATGCCATCACGGTGAATTTTGCCTCCAATGCATCCTCAGGGAATATCACCGTTGCAGGCAACAACCTGTGCGGAAACGGGAATTCCTCCCCGAATTTCCCTGTAACCATCAATGCGCTACCTGCCACAGCGGGAATGATCACCGGCGATGCCAACGTTTGCGTGGGATCATCAAACCATGTCTACAGCGTGCCCCTGATCGCCAACGCAACCAACTACACCTGGATGCTTCCCGCCGGGACGACCATCACCTCGGGCCAGAACAGCAGTACGATCACGGTTACATTCGGAGCCACGGCTGCGTCGGGCAATATCAGTGTAACCGGGGTGAACAGTTGCGGCAACGGCGCCACATCGCCCGATTTTGCCGTTGCCGTGCACCCGATCCCTGCTGCTCCTGTCGTAACAGCACTTGGTAATGTGCTCACCAGCAGCGCAGCCACCGGCAACCAGTGGTTCTATGAAGGCAACCCCATTGCCGGTGCCACCGGCCAAACTTACACGGTGACACACAATACCGGGTATTATTCATGCGAGGTGACCCTCCAGGGATGTTCTTCACCCGTTTCCAACAAAGTGTGGGTAGTGATGACCGGCGTACAAGATCTGCAAACATCCGGGGTCAACATTTACCCGGTGCCAAACGACGGGAAGTTCACGGTTTCGATCGCAACACCCTCTGCCGGACTTTTTACCATCAGCGTATTCAACAATCTTGGCATCCTTGTCAGCGAGACCAGGGATATCCAGGTTGACAGCCGTTCCAACCAGGTGATCGACCTGAGGCCGGTTGCCAGCGGAGTTTACACGATCGTGATTCGTAACGGCAATTCCCGGGTCATCAAAAAGATGGTTATCAGCAAATAAGCAACTTACGACCCAACGAATAAACGGGGAAACGGCCAGGCTGTTTCCCCGTTTATCATTTGTTCCGCAATCGCGGCTGTTGCTAAAAAATTGTTTTCATGGGATCAGTCAAAATTCAGACTCATGAAAAGACCGTTCCGAAAATATGCTTAAATTGCCCGTAATAACCTGCAGTAATCAAATGAGCAACAGACTATTGGTCCCCAACCAGACGGAGCATTACAATGAACCAGGGGAGAAGCAGCAGGACTGAAAGAATTCTGATGATATGGAGGATCTTTTAAAACAGGTAAGAGTTTGCAGGGTATGTGAAAAGCATCTTGACAATGGTGTTAATCCGGTCATGGCCGCAAGCCCGGAATGCAAAATCATCATCATAGGACAGGCACCCGGAAGTGTGGTTCATCAGACAGGTATTCCCTGGGACGATAAGAGCGGCGACAACCTGAGAAACTGGCTTGGCATTGACAATGCAACGTTTTACAATGAAAAACTCATCGCCCTGATGCCGATGGGGTTCTGTTATCCCGGTAAAAACAAGACAGGCGATCTGCCTCCCAGGCCGGAATGCGCTCCTTTGTGGCACCCTAAACTGCTGTCCATGATGACGGAGGCAAGGATGATCCTGTTAATCGGTAATTATGCACAAAACTATTACCTCCGCGAACTGGCCGGGGGCACGCTGACGGAAACCGTTCGAAACTACATAACTTACCTTCCAAAATACTTCCCTTTGCCGCACCCTTCCCCGCGAAATTTCATATGGATGGCAAAAAATCCATGGTTCGGGCAGGAGGTGTTACCCGAACTAAAAAGCCGCCTCCAGGAAATAATTTAATTTTATACCGTAATATGAAAAAGCACTGTTTGCCTGTCCTGTTGACAATGGGTATCGCTGCCTTCATGTCATTGAATTCGTTTTGTTTAACTCCAACCGGCAACATTTTGAAAAATAACCATATAAGAATTGCCATGGCACAGATCGTTTGCATCGATGGTGATTTGTCGGGCAATCTTGCCAGGATTGAAAACGCCATCGCTGAGGCAAAGAAGGCAAAGGCTGAATTGATCGTATTCCCCGAATCATGTCTACTGGGCTGGGTCAACCCCGACGCTTTCCGGCGGGCGTGTCCGATCCCGGGGAAAGACAGCAAATACATCTGCCAGCTTGCGAAAAAATACGGGATGTACATCTGCACCGGGCTGGATGAGAAGGAGAACGACAAGCTTTTTGATTCAGCCATCCTCATTGATGACCAGGGAGATATCCTTCTGAAGCACCGGAAGATTAATGTTCTTCCGACCCTGATGGACCCTCCATATTCGGTTGGGGATGACGTTCATGTGGCTGAGACGAAATTTGGAAAGATCGGGGTGATGATCTGTGCCGATTCGTTCCAGGAGAACCTGGTTGAAAACATGAAACAGAAGAATCCCGATCTTTTGCTGATCCCATACGGCTGGGCCGCGGTTGAAACTGACTGGCCTGCCCACGGACAGGACCTGGTAAAGGTTGTAATAAATGCCGCAAAAAAAATAAATTGCCCGGTTATCGGAACAAACCTGGTCGGCCAGATTTCACATGGTCCCTGGAGGGGTCAGATCTACGGAGGGCAGAGCGTGTCGTATGACCCGGGACGCAATGTTGTGGTAAGAGGGAAGGACAGGGAACGGCACATCGTTATCGTCGACCTTGACCTGAATAATTAAAGTGGAATACCCAAAAAGCGTTTTACCAATAAAATTCAGGATTTCTGTTCACAAAACTCCATGCGATTGCACGTGGCAATTCAATAAATTAATTTTTCGAATCCAGCCGTTTGCAGCAATACTTGCATCTCTCCCAACCTGGCATTGCCAAATCTGAATAAAATCTCTGATTAGTTTTTTCCTCCGGGATATCCATCTCTGCTGGCGGAACGACTCATTTCTGCGAGGAGGCCAGGACTGTTCCATATTTTACTCTTTCACAGCAACCCTTGAAGGTAGCAGCCTGGCTATAACTGCTTTGCTGCAACAGGAAGAAAAAGTCTGATATTCAACATATTAACAAACGTAAAGGTTTTGTAGAGTGGCTTTGTTCCTTTTTAAAAGGTTTTGTAGGGGAGGGAAGATGTGACGTTTTACCAGAACCAGTCTAAATTTATCGAAAATTATTGTGCCCGGAAACCAAAGTTGGTTTTTGAATCCATAAGCATCTTAGCAAACCAAAACCATAAACTGTCCCATGAGAACATTTCTATTGACAAGTATTATCCTGGCCATGGCCCTCATTGTCACGGCACAGGGCAACGGAAAACTTACTGCGGGTGATTCTCCCACCAATGCAATATCCTCAACCGGCACCGGTGGGAACTGGAATTCCGGATCAACCTGGGTTGGAGGGAATGTCCCATCAGCATCAGATGATGTCATCATTACCGACGGGTCAACAGTAACACTTGACAACACCGCCTCCTGCAACAGCCTCGTAATAGGTGGAGGTACAAGCGGCATCCTAGCTATAAAATCGTTTACGCTTACCATCAACCAGGATATGACCATAACCGCAAATGGCACGGTTAACATGGATGCTGCTGGAGGAGTTGCAGGGAACATCTCCATCGGTGGCAATCTCACAAACAACGGATCCCTTGACCTTTATCTTTCCGCCATCATTTATGCCAGGATCACGTTTACCGGAACGAACAATAATTCGTTTACCCTGAATGCCGGGTCGACAACTGATCTTGACGGCAGTACATCGTCAAGGGGGGTTAATGTAAACAAAGGCACAAATTCAACGCCCATCCTGGACTTTATCTATAACGGAGGGGTCCTGACCGTGCAGGGGGTCACTCCCACCGTGGGATGTTTTTACATTACCAACGGAACCCTGAGAATCGGGGGATCGACTTCACTGACCTTCCCTGTCTTTTCATCCGCGGTTTATACCATACCATCTACCGGGGGATTCTGGATGAACAATGCCAATTTTACCGTTTCGGCCCAGGCTGGCATCGTAAACAGCAATGGTCTGCTGAAAATGACGGCCGGCACCTTTAATATTGGAACCGGGAACTATCAATTGTATCTTGGCGCAAATTCCACGACATTGATTGATGGCGGAGTGATCAACGCCTCTGCACATTTCGGGATCAGTGCGTCAACAAGCACCATCTTATACACACAAACCGGGGGAACTGTCAATGTGAATACCAGCGGTCTCTACAATTCGACTTTCGGATGTTTTGACGCAGGAACATCAACAAGTACTGTCTTTAATGTAAGCGGCGGCTCCATCGTTCTGGTCAAACCAAATTTAAATGGAACCCCTATTGATTACCGCGGGCCATATAACACAGTTGCCGGAGTAAGCATTACCGGGGGAATCCTGCAAATCGGTACGACGGCAACAGCAGCAAGTTCCACCTTCAGGGTGATAGGTTGTTCACCCGGAATTACCGTAAATGCTACCAATAACCCTTCTCTTTCTCTTACCAACATCGTGGCTGGAAATTTCAACACAACTGTGTACGGCGACCTGGTGATAAATGGCACCGGAACCTTTACCCTCGGTTCGGGGAACCAGCTTGTCATGAAGGGGGTCAGCGTTTCAAACCCCGGGAATATTACGAATGCTGGTACATTTGACGCAACATCAACAGGTACGAATTCTGAACTGGTGTTCAGCAGTTCATGGGGGGCACAAAGCCTGACCAACTCAGGTACAATTACTTCCAATGTTATCGGAAGGCTTACTATCAATAACACCTCCCCTGCGGGAACGGTCATGGTTCCTTCGGGGATGGACATTGGCGGGATAGTGAATACAACAGGAGCCCTGACCCTCACCAAAGGAATACTGACCACGACAAGCCTTACCCTGGGAGGAGGAGGAACGGGCGGATTCACGTATATAAGAGGGGATGGCTCGATTTCCAGTCTGCCAACCAACAACTACGGTTCCGGGACTATAAGTTATACCTACAGCGGCACCACGGCCCAGACAACAGGAAGCGAACTCCCCACCACGGTCACGATCCTTATCATCAACAATGCAGCAGGGGTAAGCCTCAATACACCGCTGGCAGTGAATAACACCACCTCCCTCACAGGAACACTTACGCTGACCAGCGGAGTCCTGGGACTGTCCGGAACCGGGAGCCTGGTTCTGGGAGGCGGCGGGGCGACAGCATTCAATTATACAAGGGGCAACGGGTCTTTAGCCTTCCTCCCGACCTATAACTACGGATCAGGAAACCTGGTATTTGTTTACAACGGAACGACAGCACAGGTTACGGGTGCAGAATTGCCTGCAAATATTTATAAGCTGACCATCAGCAACCCGGCCGGCGTTACCCTGAACAGTGCAGTTTCAGTAGCAAATACACTTTCGTTGACGAGCGGGATCTTCACAACCTCTGCATCAAATTTAATTTCGCTGGGCACCGCATCAGCGGCGGGCACCCTTTCAGGTGGAAGTGCAACAGCCTACATTGCAGGTCCCTTCGCAAGGACCTATGCTGCAAGCCGCACAGCAACAGGGACCTATTCTGCTGCAACACTCTTTCCAGTCGGGAAAAACAGCACTTATCTCCCTGTCTGGGCAGATCCGACCACCACATCCGGCGGAGCGGTTATCTTTAAATGCGAGGCATTTACCTCCAACAGCGGAACAAGGGGAACTGGCGTTGCAACGCTTTCCCCTGACCGGTGGGAGGCCCTGGTAACATCTGGATCATCGAACCTGACAGGAACCTACCTGCGAATCGGGGATGCCGCCATCACCAGCGCAAGCATCATTTTCCAGGCATCAGGCAGTTCTTCAACCTACAGCACCATCTTACCGACCACCCTGTACACCGCAGGGTCCCCAAATACCCTGACGACAACGGGATCTCAGATCCTGGCCGGGGCCTACAACGGTTATTTCTCTTATGGTCTTACGACTACTGTCTCCAACTGGACCGGCGCATCAGGTTCGGATTGGGCGACAGCCGGAAACTGGAGCCCTTCCGGGATGCCGACGGCACTTAATGATGTTGTAATTACGGCTGTGGCTAATTTACCGGTCATCAATGAAGCGCCAGGCACGCCTGCCATGTGCAATGATCTTACCATACAAAGCGGTGCTATCCTGACCATCGCTGCGGGAAAGGCACTCTCAATCAACGGGAACCTGTCAAATAACAGCGGCGGTACCGGGCTGGTACTGAATTCCGATGCCACGGGTACAGGATCCCTGATTTTCAACAGCACGAACATTTCAGCGACCATGCAACGCTATATTTCTCACTGGACCGACGCCAACCACGGATGGCACTTCCTCTCCTCTCCCGTCGCCAGCCAGGCCATCCAGCCGACCTTTGTGCCCACCAATCCAGGAAACGCCCAGGATTTTTATGCATGGGATGAAATAAATGGCTGGTGGTACAACTCCAAAGATCCCGGCCTGCAATGGGTACCTGGATTCGATGCGGCTTTCGTAGCGGGTAAAGGATACCTGGTCGCTTACCAGGCCGATGTTACCAAGCCTTTTACCGGGACACTGAATGTTAACAATGTCACCCGGTCGGGTCTAACCTTTACAAGCCCGGGGAACTATTCCGGGGATGTCACCCCCGGATGGAACCTTGAAGGGAACCCATTTACAAGTGCCATTACCTGGAATACCGCAGGCTGGTCATTGTCGAATATAGCAGCCATTGCCAAGATATGGAACGAAGGAAATGCCAGCTATTCCGATATCGCCCCCGGCGGGATCATCCCGTCGGAACAGGGTTTTATGGTCAATGTACTGGATGCAACCGGGGGCGGACTAATAATACCTGCGGGTGCGCGCACCCACAATGCATTGGGATGGTACAAATCGGCGGGGAGCCCCATGATCAGACTGGTTGCGCGCAACCTGGATGCGCAGACCATGCAGGAAAGTGTGGTCATGTTTGATAGCCAGGCAGGTCCTGGTTTTGACCCGGCATACGATTCACGATTCCTGCCGGGTTATGCGCCCCAGTTTTACTCCTGCAAAGGTAAAGAGCACCTATCGACCAATGTATTGCCTGGTTTGGACAGCCAGGCCACCATTCCTTTCAATTTTATCAAATCGGCAGGAACCAGATATTCCATTGATGCAATACAGATTGAAAATGTAGCGGCACAGGTTTACCTGACCGACCTGAAACTTAACCGGGCCCAAAACATGAACGATAGTCCCGTCTATGCCTTCACTGCCACCGATGGCGACGACCCTGGCCGGTTCCTGCTATCCTTCGGCCATACCGGCATCGGCGAACAATCCAGGAACATTGATGGCATTTATACATACGCAAACAACCTCTACCTCTTAAATCCCGGCAAAGCGCGACTGGAGGTGTTCAACCTGACCGGCCAGCGTTTGTTCTACGAGGAGATCAACGCTCCCGGTTTATATAAAACAACGCTCAGCGTGCCCACCGGCTGCTATGTAGTGCACCTTACCACCGCCACAAGGATTGCCGTAACGAAGGTATTCTTCAAGTCATAACCAATTAAGAAAAGAAATATGAAATCCATACGAAAACCATTGCTGACCCTTGTCTTCCTGTTTTCAACCCTGTTTATATTTAATGCCATCGCGGATGGACCGCTGGACAGTCCACCTCCCCCTCCGGGAGGCGGGCATGGCGGCGGTGGCAATCCCCAGGGGGCCCCGATTGACGGAGGGCTTGGAATCCTGATATCGCTTGGTGTGGGCTATGGGGCCCTGCGTCTGAAAAAACACGGGAAATGGAAACAGCAGTTAACCCATCCTGACAATGATAAGCCAACTGACGGGCTGAGCTAAAGAATAATTCCCCTTAAACTTCAATATATCCCGCAGCTTCGAATGCGCCAGGGATTTATAATTTTAAATATAAATCCATGCTTCTGTGCCCTGATAGTTTTGGGCAAAATACCTTATCCCGAACTTTTTAAAAGAAAAAACCACTGAAATGTGTTAATTTTCAGTGGTTTTTTGTTTTTGTACCTAATGATTCTGCGGAGAAGGGGGGATTCGAACCCCCGGTACAGTTTCCCGTACGACAGTTTAGCAAACTGTTGGTTTCAGCCACTCACCCACCTCTCCAATAGCTGGTATGATCTGATTTTTAATGCTCCTGGCGTGAACACCGGCGGGGTGAACCCTCCTTCGGACAGGCACAACACCGCCCTTCCTGTTCCAGCCATTTAACGATTAACCGATGCACGATCGGGAGTGCAAAATTAGGAATTCCTGCTGGTTAAACAAAATTTTTTTCATCCTGATGATTTTCCCCGGATGACGGGAGTTTTTCTTAATTTTGACATCGTTAAAAAACTTGATATCCATTGTTAAATGAACTGATTATGAGCGGTAAAACATTTGCAGAAAAAATCCTGGGAGCAGAAAAAGGGAGCATCGTATTTGCCCGCCCCGACATCATCCTGTCGCACGACAATACCTCCAGCATCTATAGTACTTTTAAAAAAATGGGGGGAACCGCCCTGGCAAACCCCGATGCCCTGCTGATCACCCTTGACCACAACGCACCTCCCACCAACGCGAAACTCGCCAATGATTACCATGTAATCCGTGAATTTGTCGAAAAGTTCGGCATTAAAAAATTCCATGACGCAGGCGATGGCATCTGTCACCAGCTGATGGCCAACTATGCAAGGCCCGGGATGATCATCGTGGGCAGCGACAGCCATACCAGCACAGCCGGGGCCTTTAATGCATTTGCAGCCGGCATCGACCGCACCGAAACCGCAGGACTCTGGAAACAGGGTGAAACATGGTTCCGCGTTCCCGAATCGATCAAAATCATCCTGGAGGGCTCCCTCCCCAAAGGGGTTTTTGCGAAGGATCTTGCCCTCTGGATCATCGGGATGATCGGCTCCAGCGGCGCCGACTACCTCTCCATCGAATACCATGGCGAAGGGGTGAAAACGCTTACGGTCTCCGACCGGATGGTCCTCTCGAACCTTGCCTCCGAAATGGGGGCCAAGAATGCGGTCTTCCCGGCCGACGCGGTGCTTGAAAAACATCTCGGGAAGATCACCGGCGGTATATGGGCTGATGCCGACGCCGTCTACCTGAAAGAGATCAGGATCGACCTTGCCACTATTTTCCCGGTTGTGGCAGCCCCGCATCATGTCGATAATGTGAAGGCAGTGTCGGAGGTACAGGGAACCAAAATCCAGCAGGCCCTCATCGGGACCTGCACCAACGGCAGGCTCCAGGACCTCCGCGAGGCGGCGGCCGTGCTGAAGGGGCAGAAAGTTCCGCAGTTCATGCAACTGCAGATCATTCCTGCCTCAAAGGAGATCTTCCTCCAGGCCATGAAGGAGGGACTGATCGAGATCTTCATGGAATCGGGAGCCAATGTGCTGTCATCCTCCTGCGGTCCCTGCCTGGGCACCGGTCAGGGAATCCCTGCCGACGGCGATACGGTTATTTCAACGGCCAACCGCAACTTCAAGGGACGAATGGGAAACAACGCCTCCAGCGTTTACCTGGCCTCCCCTGCCTCCGTGGCCATTTCCGCCCTCAGGGGTGAGATCACCGATCCGCGGGGCATTACCGCCAACGATAAATTCCCATACCACGCCCCGCAAAGCGCCACCGTGGATATTGCAGCGGGCGATGACCGCTTCAGCGACGGCACCTGGAATTATGCGGATGTCGACAACCTCAACACCGACCAGATGTTTGCCGGGAACCTGACCTATAATGTCCAAAGTTCTGAACCCGACAAGATCATGCCCCATCTTTTCAAAGGATTTGACAACAGCTTCTCCGACAGGGTGAAAGCAGGGGATATCCTCATGGCCGGATCGAATTTCGGCTGCGGCAGTTCCCGCGAGCACCCCTCCGTGGGGCTGGCATTCGCCGGGGTGAAAGCGGTAATCTGCAAATCTGTGAACCGCATTTTCTACCGGTCGGCCGTAAACCAGGGTCTGCCGATCATTCTTGTTCCGGAGGCGGTTGACGCTTACATCCAGGGCGATCACGTGGATATCAATTTTGAAAAAGGACTGATCACCGTTGGTGCGAAGGAATACGGCTTTGCCCCCCTTCCCGCGAAGCTGATGGAGATCTTTACGGCCAAAGGGCTGGTGAACTATGTAAAAAATAAATGAAAAAAATACTGGGTGCCGCACTCTTCGTGCTCGTTTCTGCAGCGCTTGTCATGGTGTTGCGGGCATTTTTTCCGAAAAATGCCGGAATGCTCTCCTTTTTCTTTTTATTCCTGCTCTTCGACGGGTACCTCTGGCTTTCGGTCCGCCGGCTCATCAGCGGGTTGAAACCTGTCGTCCGGGCCATCCTGACGGTGTTGTACATGCTTCCGATGGCGATGGTCGCCGGGCTTATCATTTATGGATCATTCGAGTCGTTCCTCGACTGGAACCTCCCGTTCAGGACGTACGTCCAGAACCTGGTGCTGGTGCTCTTCCTGGTCAAGGTATTCCCGGCAATCACCCTGCTGCTTGCCGATCTGACCAGGGCAGGCAGGTACCTTGCAGGTTTGTTTGCCGGCAAACCGGTTGGGTTCAATGCCATTCCCAGGTACCGTCCCCTCCTCCTGTCCGGGTGGCTGCTGGGCATGCTCCTGATGATTATGATGGTTGCCGGAACGCTATTCGGGCAGTTTGATTTCCAGGTTCACCGCCAGGAGGTCGCACTGAAAGGACTTCCTCCCTCCTTCGTCGGGCTCAGAATCGTACAGTTCTCGGATGTTCACCTGGGTAGCTGGGGATCGAAGGAGAAACTGGCGGAGGCTGTGAAGGAGATGAACGACCTGCAACCCGATGTCATCTTCTTTACAGGCGACATGTTCAATTACGGCACTGCCGACGGCCGCGGGTTTGAGCCGATCCTGAAGAACCTGCATGCCCCGCTGGGTGTCTATGCAATCATGGGCAACCACGATTACGGGGATTACCTTTCGTGGCCCTCTGCAGCCGCAAAGCAGCAGAACATGGAGGATCTGAAAGGCTTTTACCGTAATCTGGGCTGGAAACTTCTGCTCAACACCCATGACATCATTAAACGGGGGTATGACAGCATTGCGATCCTGGGTGTTGAAAACTGGGGATCCTCGCACCGTTTCCAGCGGCTCGGCGATGTTGACAAAGCGCAGAAAGGAACAGAGAACATGGCCGTCCGGCTCCTGCTCTCGCACGATCCGTCTCACTGGGACAGCATTGTGAGCAAAAAATACCAGGATATCGGTCTTACCTTTTCGGGACATACCCACGGGGGGCAGGTGGGCATCAGCATGTTCCACATCCACTGGAGCCCGATTGCATGGGCTTACCGCGAATGGTGCGGGTTGTATTCAAATCCCGCTTCACCCTCCCCTCAATATCTTTATGTGAACCAGGGGCTTGGGAACATTGGTTATTCCGGGAGGATCGGCATTTTGCCGGAGATAACCCTTATCATTTTAAAAAGAGTTCCGTAAAACCTGCGGTATTTAAAAAAAATACCTAACTTTCCACACCTAATTTTACTTATCCTAAGTAATTGTAATCCAATTATGCTATGGCAATAAATGATCCTGGTATTCCGAAGAATCCCCCCTCAAGGGTTCAACTGGTCTTGGATACCATTATCAACAACATGCCCGCCATGGTCTTTTACAAAAACCTGGAGGGTGAGTATATTGCTGCAAATGAGATGTTTTGCCGGCAGATGAACACAACGCCTGCCAAGATCATCGGCAAAACCGATTTTCATTTCCTCGACGCTAAGGTTGCCAGGATTTATCTTGAAAATGACAGGGAACTCATCAGCTCGGGGAAACCCATGGAAGGTTTTGAGGAGGAGATTATCGTGCAGGGCGAAAGCCGCATCTTCACCACCAGGAAGGTACTTCTAAGGGACCACGAAGGCAAACCCTACGGTATTGTGGGGCTTTCATACGACATAACCGAAAACCACCATGCCGAGCAGGAACTGATTGAAAGCCGAACGCGTTACAAATACATGTACAATGTATTCCGGCTGATGGCCGACAACATTCCCGACCTCCTCTGGGCCAAGGATATGCGAAAGCACTACCTTTTCACCAACAAGGCCATGTGTGAAACGCTTCTGGGCGCTATCGATACGGAAGAACCAATCGGCAAGACCGACATGTTTTTTGCGCGTCGCGAACGGACCAGCCACCCGGAGGACCCTGAATGGCATACCTTCGGGGAGATCTGCAGCGATACCGACGACCGGACCATGCAGCAAAAGGGCCCTGGCAGGTATGACGAATACGGCAATGTAAAGGGTGAATACCTTTTCCTGGATGTACAGAAAGCCCCGATCATGGATGAAGACGGGAACATGATCGGCACTGTTGGCAGCGGCCGCGACATTACCAAGCAGAAATTAATGGAGCAGGAATTCCAGGCGCTATACCAGCGCAACCGGGCCATCCTTGAAGCGCTCCCCGACCTGATGTTCCTGTACGACGCCGACGGTAATTATCTAGAGATCCATTCCTCCGACCCCAGCGAGATATTCGACACTCCCGAAAATATCATTGGCCGCAATGTCAGGGATTACTTTGAACCGGCACTGGCGGCAAAGACGATGGAGGCCATCGCAGCCTGCCTGCAAACCGAAACGCTCCAGTCGTTCGAATACAGCCTCCGTGAAGGAAACTCCCAGAAATATTACGAAGCCCGGCTTATCAGGGTGGATGAAAACAAGGTGCTGTGCATCGCCCGGAACATGACGGTTCAGAAACAACTGCAGCAGGAATTGCTTGAAGCCAAGGAAAAAGCAGAAGAGTCATCGAAACTCAAGACCACCCTGCTGAAAAACATGAGCCATGAAATCCGCACCCCGCTGAACGGGATCCTGGGTTTTTCGGATATACTGATCAAGGAACTGAATGACCAGGATTATGTTGAAATGGCCACCCTTATCAACAAATCGGGCAGCAGGTTGCTGAAAACACTCGATTCTATCATGCAGTTGTCGCAGCTTGAATCGGGAACGAAAACACTCCAGTCCGACCATTTTGACCTGCAACGGGATCTGCTCAAGATCGTAAGCGGGTTCACCCCCCAGGCCGATGAAAAGGGGTTGCATCTCACACTGAGGCACCCCCCCGCCATGGATGGATACCTGGATGCACTCTTCTTCACGCAGGCATTCGGCAACATCATTGAAAATGCCATTAAATTCACCCCCTCGGGTGAAGTATTCATTGATGCAGCAGTCAGCAACCCCGACGGGCAACGCACCCTCCTGATCAAGGTTACTGATTCGGGTATCGGCATTTCTGAAGAACACCTGAAAATCATCTTCGACGAGTTCCGGCAGGTCAGCGAAGGGAGGAACCGCAATTTTGAAGGAACGGGACTGGGACTGACAATCGCAGTCAAGATGATCCGGCTGCTGGGTGGTGACATCCGCGTTGAAAGCGAGATGGGGAAAGGATCGGTCTTTCACATAATGGTCCCCTACCCCGATATTCAGGACCAGTTTCATGAAAAAGGGGTATCCGACGACATTCTATTAAACAAACCGGTCGTTGCCGGTATAAAAGATCCGGGGCGTACGATCCTGATGATCGAGGACGACGAAGTGAACGCCCAACTGCTGATCGTATACCTGAAACACTCTTACCAGGTGGAATGGGCAACCGACGGAAAAAAGGCCCTGGAGATGCTGAAAAAAAACACTTACGGGGCCGTTCTGATGGACCTCAACCACGGCAAGGGACTCGACGGAGACCAGGCGATCGGGCTTATCCGCGAAATCCACGCGGTGAAAGACATTCCCGTGTTTCTCCTGACCGGCTTCACGATGTTCGGGAACAGGGATCATTTCATCCAGGCGGGATTTACCGATTACCTGACGAAACCTGTCACCAAATCAAAAATTTTAGCCCTGCTCGACAAAATCCTCCCGGTTAAAACAAGTGGCTGAGCATGGTTTCCCTTTCAGGGAATTGGCATCGTTGCCAGCTCTAAACGGGTTATTTAGCCCTGGAAACCTGGATAAAGGAGACCTCGATATCGCCTCCCTGCGGGTAAAGGCTGATCCAGTTGTTATCCTCGCGAGACCAGAGGTCCTGGTCCTTCACGCTGACAAGCCGTTCGTTCACCTTACCGTCGAGGCTGACATTTTTCATGACAACGCCGCCATTTGCCTGCTTATCCTTGCCATACCGCATCAGGATGTTGAAGGGCTTGCCCGAGAGGTTTTTAATCTTGATGTAGATGAAGTTATTTTTCCGGGAGGCCACGTTCACCGGCGGGAACGGAAATTGTTTTTCGGTACCGGCCGCGATGGTCACATTCGATTTCAGCACGTCGGCAATGGCATTTTCAGCAATGGTCTTCCTGATCCTGGTGATCATCTCCTTCGGGTAATTTTCCATCGGAAGGAAATTGGCCGCATCTGTGTATGCATCTACCGCCTTGTCAAACTCAAAGGTGTTGTAAAACCTGTCGGCATCTGCAATGGCCTTGTCGTAAAAGGATTTATTGGCCCTGTAAATGCTGTCAAGCCTGGCAGTGATCAATGTGATCCGCTCCTTCGGGTAGGGCTTGTCTGGAAATACCCCAAGTGCCTGCTGGTAGGCCTCTTTGGCCTTTACATAATCCTTGTCCTTTAACAAGTTGTCCCCGTTGGCAACCAGGTTTTCATAAAACTTCTGTTTCCCCATCAACTCCTCGAGCGCCTTGTTGATCTCGGTGATCTTCTCCTTCGGGTAAGCCGAGAGGGGTTTGATCTCCTGGGCGTTCTTGTATTCAGTGCGTGCCTCTTCGTATTGTTTCTGGGCGAGGAGTCCGTCCGCCTTGAGGACGGAGGCCTGGTATGAATCCTCCTGGGCTTTGAGCGCGGCGAGGATCCCGTCGATCTCGGTGATCTTATCCTTTGGATACTGCTCATCCGGCTTAAGTTTCCCGGCATTCAGGTACTCCGTTTTCGCAAGGTCGTAGCTTTTGGATGCCAGGAGTTGGTCGGCTTTCTGGAGTCCGGCTTTAAATTGGTCATCAAGCGCTTTTTGTTTCTGGATAGCCGCCAGGAGGGCGGCAATCTCGGTTGCCTTGTCCTTTGGGTACTGTTCGCCGGGTTTAATCTTCCCTGCTTCCAGGTAGGACGTCCTGGCCTGGTCGTACGACTTGCCGGCAAAAAGCTTGTCGGCGGAGGCAATGGCAGCCTGGTACTGTTCCCCGATGGCCTTCACCCGGGCCAGATCGGCCTCTTCCTTTTCAATCTCGGCAAGTTTGGTCCTGGGGTACTGTTCGGCGGGCTTCAACCCTCCGGCCTTCTGGTACCCGGCTTTTGCCTGGTCATATGATTTATCGGCGAGCAGTTTATCAGCCGCCGCGACGGTGGCCAGGTACTCCTCGTCGAGTGCCTTCTGGCGTGCGATGGCAGCAAGGATTGAATCGATTTCGGCGATCTTCGTTTTAGGGTATTCTTCGGCCGGTTTCATAGCCGAAGCATTGGCAAATCCGGTCTTCGCGTCATCGTATGCCTTCAGTTTCAGCTGTTGTTCGGCCTTTGCGATTCCGGCTTTGTAATTTTCATCGAGGGTCTTTTGGGCGGCAAGGTCGGCCAGGATTTTATCGATGGCGGCAACCTTTTCGGCCGGGTAGCTCTCCGTGGGTTTCAGTTTCCCTGCATTCAGGTACTCCGTGCGGGCCTGCTCATAGGTTTTGGCAGCCAGCAGTTTATCCGCCCCTGCAATAATTCCGGCATACTGCTCATCCAGCGCTTTGGCGGCTGCCAGGTCGGCAAGAATCTTTTCGATGGCCGCAATTTTGTCTTTCGGATATTGCTCCGTTGGCTTTATGGAACCGGCATGTTCATACTCGGTGCGCGCCGGGGCATAGGATTTTTGGGCAAGAAGCTGATCGGCCTTGCTCACCGAGGCGGCATAGCGGTCGTCGGTTTCCTTAATTGAAGCCAGCGTTGCGAGTGATTTTCCGATTTCGGCGATTTTGTCTTTCGGATACTGTTCGGAGGGCTTCAGAACCAGCGCGGCCTGGTATTGCGCCTTGGACGGTTCGTACGACTTGTCGGCCAGCAGTTTGTCGGCCTTTGCGATCAGCCCGGAATATTCATCGTCCGTGGCTTTTTGTTTCGCGATGGCCGCCAGCGTTGCATCAATTTCGGCAATTTTCGAAGGGGGATACTTCTCAGCCGGTTTCAACCCCGAAGCCTTTGCATATTCGGTTTTGGCGGCCTCATAGTTTTTTTCCGAAAGATGCCGGTCGGCACTGGCGATGGTGGCGAGGTAGTTTTCGTCGAGCGATTTGGCGGCGGCAAGGTCGGCCAGGATCTTGTCGATGGCGGCAATCTTTTCGGCCGGGTAGCTCTCCGTGGGTTTCAGTTTCCCTGCATTCAGGTACTCCGTGCGGGCCTGCTCATAGGTTTTGGCAGCCAGCAGTTTATCCGCCCCTGCAATCAGTCCGGCATACTGGTCATCCAGCGCTTTGGCGGCTGCCAGGTCTGCAAGGATCTTATCGATGGCCGTCACCTTTTCCTTCGGGTAACTCTCCTGCGGTTTCAACGCGGAGGCGTTGACAAAGTCGGCCCTGGCCTGGTCGTATGACTTTTCGGTAAATAATTTATCGGACTTCGTGATCAGCCCGGCATACTGGGCTTCCAGTGATTTTTGTTTTTCAAGTCCGGC
>CAIMWF010000052.1 GCA_903845055.1 uncultured Bacteroidales bacterium
AGAACCATTGTACCGTGTGATCCCCGTTTGCCGGAAGGTCGAAGAGTCGTTCGCGGTAAAAAAGAGGTAGTTGCCATACCCGCCGGCATTGACGATCCACGATTTAGGGGTGACGGCAGATGTCTTCCAGCCGGTTCCCGTATAATAGGCCGTTTTCGTTGGGGTTGTGTTCGAATAGAAAGTTGGGGAGAAGGCCTCGCCATCGAGGTTGTTGCAATAGGCAAGCCCATTGCCTGGTATCGCAGTTACATTGCCGTTGCTGGTGACGGTATTCCCGTTTAGGGTAAAGCTTGTGATCTGTCCGCCTGCAACTCCCCAAAAAGAGTTCGGAGAGCAGGGAACCCCTGCAAGGCCTGCAAAGGCTCCGTCGTTTTGCACGGGTAACGGCTGCGAAACCGGGTTTTCCATCTTTTCAAAACCATTTGTCGCCGGGTTGAACTGGCTGAAGGCTGAAACTCCGGCCAGGAGGCATAGGAGAAGCAGGTTGAAACGTTTCATAGGTCGGGTTCTGGATATTATTAAAATAATTGGTTTCGTCAATGATCCTTTACACATCTTACCGATAATCCGGAGGCCTTTAAATTGGCGCCTCTTGAGGCTCCTTTCGTCATAAAGGAAAGCACCATTTCGTAACCCTCGTCTTTCTGGACACCGGTCAGGGAGGTTGAAGCCCACCATGCGCCAAAATCCCTGATATCTTCGAAGATCCCCTGGTACAGGATGCCCCCGGGCCGGCCGGTCCAGTTGCTTGAGTTTGTTGCTCCCACATTGGTCCGAGGATCGCCTGCCGATCCCCAGTGATCATTACCCGCCTCTTTCAATTTTCCGCCGGCAATACTGTCACCGAGGACAAAATAGTAATCTCCTCCCAGCGAACTGACAAGGGCTCCCCAGTCGTCGTCGGAAGGAACATGAAACCCCTGGGGTGCGATATTTCGCTTGTCACTCGCCGCATACCAGTTGTATAAAAGCCCGTAATCGGCTATATAACCGGAGTTATTTTCATAGGCCCAGAAAGTCCCTGTGGTGTCGGCGACCTGCGGGTGTTTGATCCCCGAACCATCCTGAACAGGATCACCGTTGCGGTAATGTTTCACCCGGAGGTTTTCAACCATCCAGACCTGGGATCCGACAGTAACAAGATGGTAAACATTACCGTCGTTATCTCTTACAGTCGGGCGGGTATCAGGATTGCTGCCGGTTGATTTTTTGCATCCGGGAGAAATCAACATGGCAAACAGTATGATAATTCCTAATGTTTTTCCGTTCGCATTCATAGCTTGTTAATTATTTAACAAGTTAAAAATCAAATCGTTCCAAATACAAATATATCCGGAAAAC
The DNA here is from genome assembly GCA_903845055.1 of uncultured Bacteroidales bacterium. GTDB lineage: Bacteria > Bacteroidota > Bacteroidia > Bacteroidales > FEN-979 > CAIVAT01. Next base: position 1,342 of record CAIMWF010000052.1, read on the forward strand.
GGAAAAATAATTAAATTTTAACAAAAATTAACAAAAACCTTACAGCACGGATTTACTGCCGGTGTTAAGCCGGGCAACAGGAGCCGGTGAGAAATGGGATTCCCGGCCGGGGGATCATTTCCCGGCCTTCAGGGCCCGGGCACGCATCGCAGCTGCTTTTTCGCGCTCTCCCAGGTTCTGGTATACCACAGCAAGGTTTCCTTCGAGTTGTGGGTCTCCCGGTTTAATGGTTTCGGCCAGTTCAAAATGATGGCCGGCATCGTTCCATTTTCCAAGGTACCCAAAGGCCGTTCCCAGCAGGTTCTGGGCATCAAAGTCGCCGGGGTTGAGCATTGCAGCCTTTTCAAGGTACGGCAGTGCATGCAGGGCATCGTTTTTGCCGCTGAGGTAAAGCGATCCCAGGTTTAGGTTGACATCAAACCGCCCGGGGTTTACCTGCAGCAGGTCGGTGTACAGGCGTATCTTATGGTCGGTGTTGTCGTATTTTCCCATCAGGGAGTTGAAAAAAGTGTAGATCTGGGGGTTGTCCGGCAGGTAACCGAGGATCCTTTTGTAGACGATCAGGATGGTATCATAATTTTTATCGTACTCATAATGTGCCGCGGCCAGGTTGATGAGCGCGATGATCTGTTTCGGGTATATGCTGACGGCCTTTCGCTGGTAAGCAATCGACAGCCTGAGCATGCTGTCCTTTACGGCTTTGTCTTTAATGGTCCCGGCCTTCTGCATGATATATTCACCGGCCACCTCATTGCCCTTGGCGCTGTTTGCCGACACCTTCACATCGGTGGTGAATAGGGTGTAACTGTCGTACCAATCGGCATTCCGGCCGATGGTTTTGTAGGCATAGAGCAGCAACACCACGATCATCGGTGCGGCGATCAGCAGTTTCCTGGTTCCGGGGCTCGCAGGTATCCGGTTTGCAAGACTGATGATCCCCGCCACGAGTAAAATACAGAAGGCGAGGGAGGGAAAGAAGAGGAACCGCTCGTTCATGAAGGCGCCGATGGGAAAGATGATGTTGGATGCCACGGAAAGGGTTACCAGGAAAAAGATAAAACAATAGGACACCAGTCCCTTTTGGTGGATTTTTAACAGGATGAATACGATCATGGCCATGTAAATGACCAATGGAAGGATCGCCCGCCAGTCGCCGGGGTTGATGATGGGGATGTGGTATGGATAGTAGTCGGAAGTAAGGGGATGCGGGAAGATGAGCAGTTTGATATAGAGCCCGAGGGTATAGAGGATGGTTGCATATTTCTG
>CAIMWF010000053.1 GCA_903845055.1 uncultured Bacteroidales bacterium
CAATTGAATAGATTAATTTCGCAGCTACGCTGCTTTGATGCACTCGTCTGTGACGTTTCTACAAAGATCAGGCAACTACGTTGCCAATTGGGTAATTCGAAAACTTGTTGTTTATCAAACAAACAAGATGTGTATAAAGAGTAGCCAAAAAGGGAGGAGAGACTTAAAACTTAACCACTTAAAACTTAAAACTTAAGGAGGGTAGTTTAAATTTTTCGTACCTTTGCCGGATGAATTACAGACCATTGATAAAAAGCTTTCCGGTGATTTTCCTGATTCTCCTGCTGTCGCTTTCGTTGCAGTCGCAGAAGGCAGGAAGGCCTGCCATCGCCGGCAAACCGGAGGAGGGATCGATTTGCATTGAACGGAATGAACTTTTTGCTTTTGCCAAACAATACCTGGGAACACCCTACCGCAGGGCCTGTGCTGATCCGAAGAGGGGATTTGACTGTTCCGGTTTTGTCAATTACGTTTTCAAACATTTTAACGTGACCCTTCCCCGGAGTTCAAGGGAGTATAAGGCGCTCGGCACGGCATTGAAGCCGGAGGAGTTCAAGGTGGGCGATGTCATCGTCTTTTACGGGTTCAGAGACAGGGGCCACATCGGCCATGTCGGCATCATCTGCGAGGCGAACGGCATGAAGTCAAGGTTCATCCATGCCTCATCGGGCAAAGCGCACAGCATCACCATCAGCGACCTGGGTTCGGAGGGATACCGCACCCGTTTTTACAAATGCATCGATGTGATCAGCTGAAAGTTGTGCCGGAACTATTTTTCAGTGAAGAGCAGTTCACCCAGTCTTTCATCCCTTTTATAAATATCTTCATAAAAATTGATCTCACCCTGCGGGTCGACCCAGGCAGTGAGATAGCCTATGTAAACAGGGATCTTTGTTTTTAAGGGATAGGAACTCTCTCTCCCCGCGTGCATGGCTGCGTCGATTTTTTGCGGGGTCCAGTTCGGGTCGTCCCTGAGAATTTCCACAGCCAGGTCCCTTGGTTTTCCCACCCGGATGCATCCGTGGCTGAATGCCCTGCGCTCATGCGCAAAGAGGCTTTTGGCAGGGGTATCGTGCATGTAAATGTCGTCAACATTCGGAAAGATGAACTTGATGAGCCCCAGGGAGTTGTTTTTTCCGGGTTTCTGGCGTACCTGCCCGTTGTTCCACTCCATGTTGTGGGTTTCCAGGTAATTTTTATGCTTTGCCATCCCCGGTTTGACCTCCTTGAGGATGATGCTTTGCGGCAGATTCCAGTAGGGGCTGAAGACGATATAACTCAGTTTCCCGCTGAAGATGACGGTTTTCGTAACATTTGCCCCTACGATGACCGGGGATTCGAAGTCGCTTTTCCCGTTGCGGAAGTAATTCAGCTTAAAGGAAGGAATATTTACGACGATAAACTCTTTTGCAGCGGCAATTTCGGGGGATATCCACCGGCAACGCTCCATGTTGACCAGGATCTTTTTGATGCGCACACCAACAGGCACATTCATCTCGCTGATATGTTTCGGCAATATCAGTTTGCCTGGGTTGTAACCGGTGTGTTTCTGGTATTTCATCACCGCCTCCACCAGTTCGTCGTCGTATTTGTTGCTCCCGTTATTTTGTTTGATATCCCCGGTGATAAACAGCCGGTCCCTGATCTGCCTGATGGCTGTTGCGGTGTCGCCCGGCTTGTAGGATTTCAGTTTCGGATCGAGGCTGACCGGAATCCACCCACCTTTTTTCTCGATATCCCGGTAGCGTTTCAGAACGTCCCGCAGTTTGTAATACTGGCTGAAGAGGATGCTGTCGTTGCGGTCGAGCAGGGCGGGATCGGACATGACCGAATCGAGCTGGGCGGTGTAGGATACCTGTTTGCGGGGAAGCAGCCAGCCCAGGGCCGTGGTGGTTGTGTCGTCGAGCCCTTTGTAAACTTTTTCGGCATAGAAGAGATAGAGGTTGGTCAGCATCAGTTCGGTCTCCGCCTGGGAGAGGTCGTTCTCCCGGTCGTTGTCAAAGATGCCATCGATCTTGTCCTGGTAAGGGAATTTCGAAGAGACCCCTTCGGTGCTGAGATCCCTGGCCTTGTTGCAGAGGCTCTGGCCGAATTCCACGATCCCCTTGTTGTCGTACCAGATCTCGTTGTACCGGTGCTGCCGGTAAACCGTCACGACATTCGCCTGGTACTTGCCCAGCAGGGGATAGGTTCGGTAAAAGGCACCCACCAGGTTGCTGTCGAATGGCAGGTTGCTCCGGTGGTTGACGGTGCCGTGCAGAACCTGGTCCCTGTTCGTTCCCTTGTGCCTGGTCTTGTTTAAGTTGCAGGATCCGGTTGCAAGTGCCAGGAGGATGGCCAGGGTGATTAAGGGCAGGAAGGACTTTCTCATTTTTATTAAAGTTATTTTCGTGAATCAAGGGTTAAACGTTGTTAATTGAAAAGGAGACACGAAGTCGCCCAAAGGGTTGAATTTCAGGGATACCCGTTTGTGCGCCTTTGTGACTTCCTTCATCGCCTTCGTGGTTTTGTTTTTCTGCTGAAAATCACGCTGTCAGACTCCATGTAAGCATTTATACAATTCATCAAGAGTAAAGTTACCGGTAAAATTGTGATCCATCATCTATGAAATATCAAAATGCAAAGTTAAATATCAAAATGCAAAATGGTTATTGAATGGGTTTTCCGACGGAGATGTTCAGCCTGACTATGTTTATGGCGTATTCAATCCTGGCTTTCAGCTGGTTTACCCGGCTCTCTTCGAGTGCGGTTTCCGCGTCGAGCAGGTCGAGGTTGGTGATGGCCCCGGTTTTATAGGAGATGGCGGCAAGGTCGAGTGCCTCTTTGGCCTGTTTAACCTGGAGGTTGCTCTGGTCGATCTTTTTAAGCGATGCCAGCAGGTTCGTCTCATTCTGGTATACTTCGGTGGAAATATCCCTTGAAGCCAGGTCGATGTCGTTGCGGGTCATGTTGATATGGGCGTTGGCTATCCTGATCGAGTTGCGCCTGCGGGTGGCGTCGAAGATCGTAATGTTCAGCCCGACTCCCGCGGCATAATTCGGGGTGAACGCATTGAGATCGGGGAAATAGCCGTTTTTGCAACCTCCTTCGGCAAAGAGGCTCAGTGTGGGGTTATCCATCACCTTTACCGAACGAAGCTGCAATTGCGCGTGGGTTTCACGCAAACGGGCCATGACCATTTCATAGCGGTTGTCGAGGGCATAGATGATCAGCGAATCGGGGCTTATTTCGGGCTGGGAACAGACGAAATTTCCCTGCACTTTTATCCGGGTTTTGACCGGGAGCCCGAGCAGGGAGTTCAGCATGGCCTGTTCGGATTGCCTGGAGGCCTCCAGGTCGACTTCCTGGTTTTCCGCGTTTGAGAGCCTTACCTGGGTGGAGAGGATCTCGTATTGCGTCGCAGAACCGGTCTGTTCTTTCCGGGTCACAAAATCGAGGTGCTGTTTCAGCGTGGCGATCTGGGTCTCTTTGATCCGGATGGCCTCCTGCAGGTAGATCTGGGTGTAAAAACTCACGGAGGTGAGCAGGGTGAGCCGCTGGCTGACAAGCCCCACATTTTTCTCGGCGAGTTCCCTGTTCGATTTTTCAACCTGCACATTGCGGGAGGTCTTTTCAAAATCGTAAATATTCTCATTGACACCCACCATTACGTTGTAGTTGTTGTTGGGGGCCATCACGAAATGGCCCAGGTTGGGGATTGTCAGTTCGGGTACCGGGCCGATGTAAGCGTACCCGGCGTTGGCGCCGATGTTCGGGTAGTAGCCCGACTTTGCCAGGTCCACCGCGGCTTCTGCCGCCCTGATCGCCTCCTGCGCCTTTGCAATGGTAGGATAGGAGGAAAGCACCTGCTTCAGGATCACAGGAAGCGGTAGCGAATCGTTGATGTTGAACGGGGCTGCCTCCTGCTGGGGCAGGCCGGTTGCATGAAAAGCCAGGGTCGTAAGGAAAAGGAAGGCCAGGCTGAAAATCAAATGGTTAACTTTCATAGTTCTTTATTGTTCTTTTTTACTCTCAGGAAAAAAACAGGAATTGCACTGACCAGTGTAAAGACCGCTGCGATGAGGAAGTCATCGCTGATGGCCTGCACAAAGGCCTGCCGGCTGAGGTGCGACATGATGAGCATTTTCCCCTGCTGTGCCGCACCCGACAGGGTGCTGCCGGCGGTGTGAACCAGGAAGTTGCCCAGGTTGGTGACAACCCCTTTAAAAGCCGGTGAATTCTGGTCAAGCGATTCGCCGTAAACCTGCGAATGGAATATGACCCGGGTCGTCAGCAGTGTGGAGAGCAGCGCCACGCCAAAGCTGCCGCCGATCTGCCGCAGCACGTTGATCAGTCCCGATGCCTGGCCCATCTTTTCCCTTGGGATGCCGATCGTCGCCAGCGCCGTGAGCGGGCTGAACATCAGTCCCATGGCCAGGCCCCGTAAATAGAGGGTCACCATGATAAAGGAGTGTTCGGTCATGTAAGAGAGCATGCTGTTGAGGTAAAAACTCAGCGACAGCAGGATGGCCCCGACGAGAATCGGGATCCTGGCGTCCATTCTTTTGGAAAAGATCCCGGTAGCGGGTGCGATGATGCCCTGGATGATCCCGACGGGCAGGAAAACGGAGCCCGCCTGGATGGCGGTATAGCCCAATGAATTCTGCAGGTAGAGCGGAAGGAGGAAGGTGCTTCCGAACATCCCGATGCCGAAGATGAAGATGACCAGGTTGCTTACGGCGAAATTAAATCCTTTAAACAGGCTCAGGTCGATCAGGGGCTCGTCGATGGTCAGTTCGGTAACCAGGAAGAGGGCCAGGGATATGGCGGAGATGCCGAAACAGATGAGGATCACGGGGGAGTTCCACCCGCCCGAATTGGCGGCGGCATTGCCCTCGGTGAGTGCATAGAGCAATACCGGGAGGAAGAGACTCACGGAGATGAATCCCACCGGGTCGAACGACCGTTTCCGCTCGCTCCGGTACTCCTTCTGGATGATCGCCGTTGCCAGCATTCCGGCAATGCCGATGGGCACGTTTACATCGAAGATCAGGGGCCAGCTGAAGTTATCCACGAGGTAGCCCCCGATGAGCGGACCGAAGGAGACCGATGCCGCCGATGCGATCGACCAGAACCCCAGGGCAAGCGTCCGCTGTTCGGGGGGGAATTCGCGGGTGATGATGGCCATTCCGACCGGCATCAGGGCACCGGCGCCCAGTCCCTGGATCACGCGTGAAAAGATCAGCATGTCTTCGGACGAGGAGTAGCCGCAAAGGAACGATCCGAGGGTGAAGAGGAAAAGCCCTAAAAAGTAAACACGCTTGTACCCGAACCGGTCGGCCATCCACCCGGAGGTGGGCAGCATGACCGCCAGGGCCAGCATGTATGCCGTAAGAACCCATTCGATCTTGTCGATCCCCACCCCGAACGAGGCCATGATCTTTGGGAGCCCGACATTGACGATGGTGGCGTCGAGCACGGCCATGAAGGTGCCGATCATCACGTTTGCCAGCAACCACCACCTGTAGGAGGGACTCCGGGTATCGAACGTGGCATTCTGCGCCCGGATGAAATTCCTGAAGCCGTGTAATGGTTTGATCCTGAACATGGTCACTTATAAATTTTAACCACGACCGACATCCCGGAAACCAGCCGGCGCAGGATGGATGTATCGTTGCTGCCGGGACGATCGATGGAGATCTTTACAGGGATGCGCTGGGTTACCTTGGTAAAATTGCCCGAGGCATTGTTGGGGGGAATGAGCGAAAACTGGGCCGCCGTGTTCGTCCCGATGTTGAAGACTTTCCCGTAAAATATCTTTCCCGGGAAGGCATCCACGGTGAATTCGGCCTGCTGCCGGTCGTGGATCCCACCCATCTTGGTCTCCTCATAGAATGCCGTCACCCACAACAGTGAATCTTTGGTTATCGTAAACACCGACTGCCCCGGCTGAACCACGTCTCCCGGCAACAGCCAGCGTTTGGCAACACGCCCCCCTGAAGGGGAATAGATCCGGGTGTTGCGGAGGGAAGTCTCGATCGTTCCGATCTGGGCAGTTGCTGTTTTGATGGTCAGCGAGGCACTCTCTATCTGTGACTTGCTTACTGCCAGCTGCGCCCGCGAAGCATCCATCTGGGCTACAGCCGCCTGGTAACTTTTACTCATATGATCATACTGTTCTTTTGTGATCACCTTCCCTTCAAACTGTATGGTTGCCCGGTCGAGGTCCTCTTTGGCTTTTTCAACGTTGATCTCCTGCACCCTGGTGTTTTTCTGGTCGAGTTCGTATTTTGCCGTCGCCTGTGTTACCGATGCCACTGCCTGGTCGCGTGCGGCAGCCGCCTGCACGCGCTGCGACACCAGGTCGCTGCTGTCGAGGTCGACCAGCAGTTGCCCCATGCGTATGGTATCGCCCTCATCCGCATGGGTAAGGATGATCCTGCCAAGAATCTTTGAACTGACGGAGACCCTGTCGGAATCGATGTATGCGTCATCGGTCGAATAATATTTCGTGTACTGCCGGTAATAGTACCAGCCTGTCACAACCACGGCCGCAATGACCAGTCCCAGCAAGGTATAGGCCCTGATCTTCCGTCCGATAGACGAACCAGGACTTTTTTCTTCTGCCATGTTGATAACTATTTGAGTGAGTATATGGGGGGGTATTTCTTCAACCCCCGGATGAATAATGCGATAAAATTCCGTTGTTTTTCAAAGATACGAATTATTCAAATATCCTCAGTGGCATTAGAAAACGCTAACTTTGCAAAAAAAAATAGAACCATGAAATATAATTTATTAGGAAATACAGGTGTCCTCCTTTCAGAACTATGTCTGGGGGCGATGACATTCGGCGGCAAGGGATTCTGGAAACCGATCGGGGAACTGCCGCAGGAAGAGGTAGCGCAACTGGTCAAAACAGCCATTGACCAGGGAATCAATTTTATCGACACCGCCAATGTCTATTCTGAAGGTTTGTCGGAAATCATGACCGGGAAAGCATTGCAATCGCTCGGGATCAGCAGGCAGCAGGTTTTCCTTGCGACGAAAGTTCGGGGACGGATGGGCCCCGGTCCAAACCAGGTAGGATTGTCACGGCTTCATATCATCGATTCTGTGGATGACAGCCTTGTCCGCCTGGGAATGTCGCACATTGACCTGCTTTATATCCACGGAGTTGACCCGGTTACGCCATTGGAGGAGACCATGCGCGGCCTGGAAGAGGTGGTGCGGGCCGGCAAGGTGAGGTACATCGGTATCAGCAACCATCCTGCCTGGATGGTGATGAAAGCAAACTCCCATGCGGATAAGATGGGGTGGACGAAGTTTGTGGCGCTTCAAAATTATTATTCGATTGCCTGCAGGGACATCGAGCGGGAACTTGTCCCGATGGCCATGAATGAAGGGTTGGGATTGATGCCCTGGAGCCCCCTTGCAGGAGGATTCCTCTCGGGTAAATTTTCAAGGGATAAACAAAAGGCTGGCGGGAGCCGGAGGGACGAATTCGATTTTCCACCGGTAAATAAGGAAAAGACGTACGATATCATTGATGTGATGGCTGAAATTGCCGGCCGGCATAATGTTTCTGTTGCACGCGTGGCACTGGCGTGGCTGTTGCGAAAACCTGCCGTGACCAGCATCATCATCGGGGCGAAACGGAATGAACAGTTGCTCGACAATATCGCTGCCACGACGCTGCAGCTTTCTGAGGAGGATGTAAAAAAACTGGATCAGATCAGCGCTTTGACGCAGGAATATCCGGGTTGGATGGTGGAGCGGCAGATGGCGGGGAGACTCCCTGATGAGGCTTAACCTTATCCGGGGATCAGAAATAATAGAAGACTCCAAGCAGGATCCTCAGGTTCCCTACCTCTTTTGCGTTGGAGACCATTCCCTGGCCTCCCGTTGTTCCATAGGCGGCAACGGTGTAGTCCAGTTCTGAAGCGATCTTCAGCTTCTTCACCATGAGGATAAGCCTTGGAGCTACCCTGTATAGGTAGTCGATGTTTGAGCCCCGCGAATAGTAGGGACCGGTTATATCTGTTCCTGCGCCAAGGTTCCTGCTGAACCCGCCGAAAATACCGGTGGACCACCTGGTTCCATTTGTTTTAAAATCGGCCCAAACCGAAGCCGTGCGGATGGCAGCGTAATCAACGATTCCACGCACCGGGTCGATAGTGCTTTTTACTGCATACCCGCCAATCAGGTTGAAGGCATAGCAATTTTCCCCGTAAACGCCGCCAATTTTCATGGTGACTGCCGGCAATTTCAGTTTGGCAAAAATGTTGCCTGTGAATGCCGTGGATTTTGCGGTGGTTTTGTAATTCACCACAACGGCATCATGGTGGGTCACCAGGTTGTTGACAACAGTATCGTAGGCTGCCCGGGTAACCACATCTGTGCCCAGCCGGGGGGTCAGCATGAGGAAATCGGCGCTGGCCCCGATCTGGAATTCAGTTTTTTTCTCTTCATTGGCAACCCTGTATTGCACCTGGAGCGCCATTTCGGGAATGATGGAGTTGCGGAGGTATTTCGGGCTGGGGCCGTCGGGACCTGTGCTGGTGGCATCCACCTGGGAGAGGGCCGACACG
>CAIMWF010000054.1 GCA_903845055.1 uncultured Bacteroidales bacterium
AAGGTGGAGGTGGTCGTTGAATTGGTCTGGTATCCGTAAAATTCAACAGAAGAAACATTCCAGGCAGCTCCGGAAACAGTGAAATCGTCAGCCATCCGGTAATAGGCCGCCTTGTTGAAATTCCAGCCATAGCTGTTCAGCGGGGCCTGGATGACACTTTCATCGGCACCCCCGGTTCCTGTACCGGCACTGTTTACCAGCGGCCCGTTATCAAACAAAACAGAGGATGGCAAATCGGTTGGGATGACATTCCCTGATTCGGTAGTTCCGTTACCGGGTTCAAAGGCCTCCTGCGAAATTGCCGGACTCAGCGTGATCTGCGGGGGATGGTTCGAAGGGATCATATCCGGCCAGTTGAAGGGTTCGGTCCTGGCAACACCTTCGTAACCCGAGACCTTGGCAACCGGTGTCCGGTAGATGAGCCCGTCAACAGGGCCTGCCGTTACGAATGCAGGTGCGAGGGAGGGGCTGTCAAGCATAGGACCGCCGGTTCCCTGCATGATGGCGCGCATCATGAAATTTCCTGCTGCGGGGACCCACGGGCCACCCCCGGTAATGAACCTTGAATAACTGCGCAGCTGCGTATTGGTAAGGTCAACGGCAACACCGGCTGCATGGGGAGGAATGCCGCCCTGTTTCATCACGAGGTAAAAATCACCCGAATTGATGGTAATAGGGACATTAAAGGAAAAATCGACCCAGCCGAAATCGGTCGCGGTTACGGTGATGCTGTCGATCTTGGTTCCCGGAACACCGCCGGGGCCGTCAGCTTTGTAGGCAAGCATGGTGAAGGTGGTGAAGGGGAGGGCGTTGGCGGGATAATCCGTCGACATGCCCAGATCGACCTTCCCGCCGATCAGTTTTACGGGCCAGGAAAGCGGGGTGAACTTAAGGGCATTCAGGTTCCCGGCAGTCGCCCAGATCGCGAAGTTTTCCTCGCCGCCGTCATCATAGATCAACTGGTACATCCCCTGCGGAACGCCCCAGTTCAGGTTAACGGCCGTGGGCGTGGTTGGGTTATTGAATGCGGCGGTAAACGGCCCGGGCTGGACAGCCGTGGGCAGCAGCGATGCATCCTGGGTTGTCGTGTTCGGGGCGGTAAGCGTTACCGAACCGACAAACTGGTCATACCCTGTTTTATTAATATAGATATTGTGCACGCCGGCAATTGAAAGCTGGGGTGTGAGGTATACGCCACCCGCAACCGTCATCGTGGCAGGCGGGTTGGTCGGGCCCGGCAGGTCAACCGTAACGGTTGCCCCGACAATGGGCGCCCCGGTTGAGGCATCGGTAACCGTTCCTCCGACTTTGGGGCCGGGGACCAGGGCAACGTTCAACGTAGTGGTGACCCCGGTGGTGATGGATGCCGTCCCGTTATAGGTAACGAACCCCGCCTTGCTGATCGTGACGGTTACGGTGCCTGCATTAAGGCCGGGAATTGAATAAAACCCGGCCGCATTGGTCATGACCGGTGCAAGGGCATTCACGACAACGGAGGCATTCTGGATGGCAGCGCCGCCGATTGAGTTGGTAACCGTTCCGGCCAGGGTGCCCAAAGCTATGCCATTGAGGTGAACCAGGTCAAGGTAGGTGTCGTTTCCATAGGCGGAGGAAAACAGGAAGCCGATCCTCAGGTTTGCCTGGTTGCCCGCGTTGGCAGGAAGGGAAACAGTATGAACCGTCCAACCCGTGGTTCCGTTATTCCTTGCGATAACCGGACCAACCGAGGTCCAGGTAGTTCCACCATCGATGGAATACTGGGGTGTTATTCCTTCCGTGGGAGTTCCTGCATAACCCGCATCATGGTACATCGCAAAATCAACACTCGCTCCTGCATAACCGGCTGTGGATGTGCCCGCGGTCCGGAAAAGACGTGTTGATCCACCACTGCTGATGGAAAACGAGTTGTACTTGACAAAATAGCTGCCGTTGAAGGCAGCAGGAACTACAGGATAGGAAGTGCCGGCAACGGTAACAAACGTAATACCGTTTGTAGCGCCGCTGATCAGTGCGGTATTCCAGTTTGCCGGAATAGCACCGGCATTTTCCCAGCTTTCCGTCAGCAGGACAACCTGCGACCTGGCCTGGGGAGCAATCACAAATGCCATTGCGAACAGCAACAGCATCATAACCATTCTCGTAACATTTTTCATAGAGATGATTTTAAATGAATGTTGGATTAATGGAAAATATAAGGGTATCAATAGACTTATTGATATATATGGGGGATAGAGCCTGACGAAAAGTCTTATTCATGATCCTAGCCGAATCAACATTGATTATTAAAATGCTGAATAACAGATCAATATAAATAATACATCAAACTAACCAAACAAAGATACAACCAAAAGTATAAAATTATTCATTTTATTTTTTTTTTTGAATTATTTGTTTATTTTATAAGCCATTATTTTTCAATTTTACATAATATTTAATAACCAATACGACAGAATATAGGGTTGGACGAAATTCCAGCCTCCTTTCGTTTCCGGGTCATGGCAAGGGAAAGCAGCCGGGAGGATGGGTCGGGGCATAAAAAAAGGCCGGTGCAGATGCACCGGCCTTTTTAAAGATTCCCGTCAGGGATTAGTGGGTTACCGTGATCTTGACCGTACGCAAGCCTTCGCTGGTCGAAACCTTCACAAAGTATACGCCTGTCTTCATGATCGAAACATCGATCTTCGTGGCTTTCGCATCAACATTGCT
>CAIMWF010000055.1 GCA_903845055.1 uncultured Bacteroidales bacterium
CAGGGATATGAAAAAGCTGTCGGGCCTGCCCCGGCAGCAGGAATGGGAGGCCTTCGTCTCCCGGTTCCAGCAGGCGCAGCCGGGGGAAACCTCCGCCGGGAAGTGGAAAATGATGGAGAAGATCTTTGAACTGTGAGGCTTAGTTTTAAAGGAATATCGAATATCGAACAACGAATATCGAATATCGAAGTATTTGCCTTTGGCAATGAAAAAAAGGCAAAGGGCAACAGGCAGCAGGCAATAACAGCCGGCAGGCTGCCGGCTCGCTATCGGATCGTAATTAGTAATTTTTAATTTTTAATTGTTTTATGTCCTTCGATTCCGTAGTACAACACGAATGCGAAGCAAACAAGAGGGACAAAAAATCCCCGGTTCATGGCTGAATGGTCGGCAATGTACCCCATGAGCATCGGGCAAAGCGCCCCGCCCACGATGGCCATGACAAGGAACGACGAGGCCTTTTTGGTAAGCGGTCCAAGCCCTTTTATGCCCAGCACGAAGATCGTCGGGAACATAACCGACATAAAGAAATAGGTGATGAAAAGGGCCGACACCGAAATCCATCCCATCCCGGCGATCACGATCAGCATCATCCCCATGCAGAGCGCGGCATAACATGAAAGCAGCCTGTGCGGCGCAAAGGAACGCATGAGAAAACTTCCCGAAAGCCGCCCGGCCCAGAAAAGTCCCATTCCCCCGAAGGAGAGGATGATCGCCGCCTGTTCATTGGTAACACCGCTGATCGTTTCGGTGGTATAGTTGATAAAAAAACTGTTGATGCCGGTCTGCGCCGCCACATAGAAAAACTGGGCAGCGACGGCCAGGATGAAATGCGGGTGTTTGAGCAGATCGCGGTAACGGTGATCTCCTGCGCCCGCCTGCTGCTCCTCCGTGATCACGGGGAACGGCGTCCTGTAAAAAAAGAGGGCGACCAGCAGTACCACCACCCCGATGCCGAGGTAGGGCCATGAAATGGAGGTAAAGGGATTTTCGCCGGCCGACTGCAAACCAAAAATGATCAGACCGCCGGTGAGCGGTCCGAAGATCCAGCCGAGCCCGTTGAACGATTGCGACAGGTTCAGCCGCCTTTCGGCGCTGCCCGATGGACCGAGAACGGAAACATAAGGGTTGGCGGCTGTTTCGAGGAATGCAAGTCCGAAGGCGATGATCAGCAGGGCGGCAAGGAATGGCCCGAACGACTGCGACAGGGCTGCCGGGTAAAACAGGAAGGCCCCGGTTGCATATAGCAGCAAACCCACCAGGATACCCTTTTTGTACCCAAACCGGTTCATAAAATAGCCTGCCGGCAGTGCGGCAAGGAAATACCCGCCATAAACCGAAAACTGGACAAGTCCAGATTCAGCCCGGGTGACATGCAGGAGTTGTTGAAAATGTTTGTTCAGCACATCCAGTAGCCCGTGCGCAAAACCCCAGAGAAAAAAGAGCGAGGTCAGGAGAATGAAAGGAACCAGGTAATTCCGGCCATCCCGGTTCTTTAAAAGAGACGATTCTGGCATGATCTTTACGTTTTTGCGGTAAATCTACGAAAAACAGGTAAAAGATATGGTCGGAACATTTGCACCGTAACCGATTCTGTCCTATTTTTACAGGCTCAACCGTAACCGAAGGGTTGTAGCAAGGCAGGGATGGAACCGGAACAAACGAACACAGAGAATCTGTTTCAGAATTATTTAACTCTGAAAGAGATCCTGGAAACAGGACTGGCCGGTGCTGCCGCGACCGCCGATCTCCGCGAAGCTAAAGGGTTCCTGATCGAAGTGCAGAACCATTTCAGGGGGCTGAAACTCCGGCGCGAAGACCGTGAAGAACTGTATAACCGGTTGCAGGAGGCCTTCGCCGCCGTCAACAAAAAGATTGAAGACGAACGGCTTGATTTCGAGTTGACGGCATGGTCCGATTATTCGGAATTAAAGGAGGAGGTAACCCGTGTCACGTTGCTGGCCGCAGCGCCCGAAAACTCAAGGGAGGCCTGGGACGGGCTGATCGGTATCCAGAACCGCCTCAGGGCATCAAAACTCCTCAGGGAACATCGCGATGAATTGTACGACCTGGTCCAGGTTGCATTTACCGGCATCAAAACACGCCGCGAAAAGGAGCACCGTGACTATGAACTGGAGTCGGAACAAAACTACAAACGGCTGAAATTGCTGGTTGACAAGGGTTTGTCGCAGGCGGAGGAGAGCCACGAATACAAAGAGACAAGGGAGTTTTTAAAAAAGATACAATCGGAATTCAAAGGGATAAAACTGGTGCATGAACAGCGCGAGGAACTTTACGCGAGGCTCCAGACCGCCTTTGACATCCTCGGGAAACGGGTGGATGATTTCTTCCGTTACAAGAAAAAGAACTGGGAGGTGAAGATGCAGTTCACCCTGTCGAGGTTCTCCGCCGATATTTTTGAACTTCAGCAGGCGGTGAACAAAGACCAGGCCTACCTGGATGAACTGGAGGACCACCTTGGAATCCTCAGGTCGGCCGGCAAGGAACAGGAGGCGCTGTTGGGTGTCGAAGCCCGGATCTCCTCCACGCGACGCGACATGGATCGCAAACGGCAACAGATCCTTGAACTTGAACTTGAAAAAGATGAATTGACGAAAAGGCTTGAAGAACCGGAAGACTGAGCATAAACAACGATACATTCCATTACAGAAACTGCCAATACCACTACCATGACAGAAACTACCAGCAACGAAAAGCCGCACAACGGATCTTCCAAAAAGAATTTTTTCCGTTCCGATCTGTACCTCTCCTTCCTCAGGCCGGCATGGCATATTTCCACCCTGCTGGCCCTGACCATCCTTGCATGGGTTTGTCATGCAAGCGTCGCCGTTGCCCTTTCCGGCGCATTGTCCGTCATCCTGATGACCATGGCCAGGTCCCTGAAACTTCAGCTTGCGGTCTTCCTGTCGATGGTATTCCTGCTGCTGACGGTCATGCTCAATTTCTGGCACTGGGCCGACAGTTTTTTCATCGCCATTTATACCGGTACGATCATTGTCGACCGGTTCATCTTCGTTGGAGGCATTTGCGAAGCAGTGACCGTCCTGGTCACCATCAGGATCTATTATACAATCCTTGACAAACTGAACCTGCGGGTAACCCAGGAGTGGTTCGTAAAAAAGTCGCAACGCAAATTCGTAAAGGTTCTCTTCTTTTCCCAGGTATTCTTTTTTCTTTTCTGGATTACCGGCTATGTCGTGCATGCTTTTGAAGCCGGCAGCCATTATGACGAACACCTGGCCACCCTTGTGGCCTTCATCACCGCATGCTGCCTGGCCATCACCCTGGCGGGTCTTTACCTTTACGACCGCAGGGACAGCGTGTCAAAACACAGCCATCATCACCATCACCACCATCACTCCCGTTCGGATCACGCTGAACTGTAAGAAAGGGCTTCGCAACCATTGAAAGAATAAATCTTTTGCCATCCGGGAAAATAAAGGTTTTGAATTGGTGAATTCACTACTTTTGCGTTACTGTTAAATAATTAACACAAGTAGCGCAACATGTCGAAAAGTAAGTTGAAGATCAGGGATCTTACCCTGAGAGATGGCCAGCAATCCCTCTTTGCTACCCGGATGACCCAGGAGCAGGTCGACCGGGTTCTCCCCTTTTATAAGGATGCTCATTTTTATGCCATGGAGGTGTGGGGCGGTGCCGTACCCGATTCGATCATGCGCTATCTTGCTGAAAACCCGTGGGTACGCCTCGAAAAGATCAAAAACGCCGTGGGCGATGTTTCATTGCTTACCGCGCTGTCGCGGGGAAGAAACCTTTTTGGCTACAACCCCTACCCCGAAGAGGTGATCGAGGGGTTCAACCGGCAGGCTGTGCAGTCGGGCATCGGGATCATGCGGATCTTCGATGCGCTGAATGATGTCGACAACATGAAATCGACCATTAAATATGTCAGGCAGAATGGCGGTATCGCCGATTGCGCCATCAGTTTCACGGTCGACCCGAAATTCTCAACGCGGCAGAAATTCCGCTCCTGGATCCACTTCAAAGCCCTACCGCACGACATTTTCACCATCGATTATTTCGTTGAAAAGGCAAGGCAGCTCGAAGCGCTCGGCGCAGACATGATCTCCATTAAAGACATGGCCGGGCTTATTACGCCGTCGCAGACCGCAAAGCTGATCCGGCGGCTGAAAGCCGAGGTAAGGGTTCCCATCGATTTTCATACCCATTGCACGCCCGGTTTCGGGCTGGCATCCGTATTATCGGCCATTGTCAGCGGCGTGGACATCGTGGATACCAACATCTGGAATTTTGCGGGGGGCCCTGCGGCACCCGCCTATGAACTCATCCACATCTTCTGCGACAAGCTGGGCATCGACACCGGCGTGAACCCGCAGGCGGTGGTAGCCATCGACCGCGAACTGAAGAAAATCCGCCAGGAACTCGCCGAGTACGATACCTGCAGGGTGCTTCCCATGGATTTTGATTTCACGAAGGACAAGCTGCCGAAAAACATCAACAAACTCTTTGTCAAGGCCATATACATGGCGAAACACGACCGCGAGGAGGAACTGCTCAGCGCCTGCCTCGAAATTGAAAAATACTTCAATTTCCCCGAACCCGATGATGCCGTGAAAAAGGCGGAGATCCCCGGGGGAATGTACACCAACATGCACGCCCAGCTGAAACAACTCAAACTCGACCATCTCCTCCCGCGCGTGCTGGAGTTAGTGCCGCTGGTCCGCATCAAGTCGGGCTGCCCGCCGCTGGTCACCCCTACCAGCCAGATCGTCGGCGTACAGGCCGTCAACTGCGTGATCGACGAAAACAAGGACCTCCCCTATTTCACCACCAAATCGATCCAGTTCGTCAACCTGGTGAAAGGCATCTATGGCCATACCCCCATCCCGGTCGATCCCGATTTCAGGGAACAGCTCACCGGGGTCAGGGAAGAGACGCCCTATGATACCAAAAACTACAAAAAACAGGAGAATACGGTTTTTGAAGAGTATGGGGATATGAAACTGGCCGACAATGAAAAGGATGAACTCCTGCTCGAACTGTTCCCCACCGTAGCCCGCGATTTCCTCCAGCGGTGCGTAGAGGAAAAATATACCGAGAACATCCACCAGATCGAGGAGGAAAAACGCCGCAGGGCACGTGAAGCACGCGAAGCCTACGACCGGCTGAGCCCCCAGGAAAAACGGGACCGCCTGCTCGAAGGACTTTACAGCTGGCATGAACTTTCGTTCCCGGAGGAAGAGGACCTTGGCAGGTCGTGATAATTAAAAATTACTAATTACTAATTACGGGGTTTCGGGAAAACTCTTAACAAGAGGTATTTGCAACGGCTTAATTAATTTCACCCTTCTGAAATTTGTTTGCACAAATAGTTTTCCAGCACTGCGTAATTAGTAATCAGTAATTAGTAATTCGTTTTCCGTAGATGTTTGCTGCCTTTTCGATATGTTTGGTTTTGCATATCGAACTTTTTGATTGATTGAACTTTACAATCAGTTTTTTTTCTACTTTTGTGTCGTTAAAGAATTCACAAAACCTAAGAACCATGACCTTCGAAGATTTCAGGAAGACGCACAAATTGCTGGCGCAGTACCCCTATACCTGGGCCCCGATTGAAAAAGGATACAACAACCGTACGCTTTACATCAATGTCGGCGATCATACGATCAAAGAAAAACCCGTTTCGGCCGAAATGAAGGAAAAATTCACCGGCGGCAAGGGATTTGACCTGCGTTTGCTATGGGACGCCACGAAACCCGACACCAAATGGAACGATCCCGAAAACGAGATCGTCATCTCCGGTGGTCCCTGTTGCGGCATCACCCAGTATTCGGGCAGCGGCAAGGTGATCTGCTGCGCCATCAGCCCGCAGACCGACATCGTGGTCGATTCGAACGTGGGCGGCTTTTTCGGCCCCTTCATGAAATTCTGCGGTTTCGACGCACTCGAGATCCAGGGGAAATCCGACCAGGAGGTCCTGGTGCTGCTCGAAGAGGAACGGGCGGTCATCGAAATTTACGAAGCAGGCGACCTTCCATCCGACAGCCATGTGCTTGCCGAGGAGTTGCACGACATGATGGCCCTGCCCGGCAATGAAAAGGACAAATACAATGTTTCGGTCGTATCGGCGGGAACAGCCGCCGAGCATTCGCTGATCGGCATGCTGAACTTCAGCTTTTACGACATCAAACGCAAAAAGGTCAGGCTGAAACAGGCCGGCCGCGGCGGCATCGGCACCGTTTTGCGCGACAAAAAGATCAAAGCCATGGTAGCCCATGTAAAGACCATCGGCGGCAACCGGAACAACGTGGTGAACATGGAGGCGATCCAGGAACGCGGACGTAAGTTCAACAAGGAGATGCGTGAACTCGATGACAAACAGTGCGAAATGCGTTCAAAGGGCACGGCCCACCTCACCCACATCATGAACGATTACGACCTGCTGCCGGTCAACAATTTCAAATTCGGCAGCCATCCCGATGCATACAAGATCAGGGGGGATGTTTGGAAATCCTACTTTACCCAGAATGTTCCCGACGGCTGCTGGGTCGGCTGCAACATGGCCTGCGCGAAAGGGGTCGACAATTATGAACTCCGTTCAGGTCCCTACAAGGGCGA
>CAIMWF010000056.1 GCA_903845055.1 uncultured Bacteroidales bacterium
AAGGATGTCCGTCTCGTAGGGGCGCCCCCCTCCTCCATCGGTAAATTCGGAGGCGACACCGACAACTGGATGTGGCCGCGCCACACCGGCGATTTTTCAATCCTGCGCGTCTATACCGACGCGGACGGTAATCCTGCAAAATATTCGGAAAAGAATGTTCCGCTGAAGGCTGCCTACCACCTGCCCATCAGCCTCAAGGGGATCAAGAAGAATGATTTTGCCATGATCTGGGGCTACCCCGGATCGACCTCCCGCTACCTTACCTCCTATGGCATCGAATATAACCTCCAGATTTTTTACCCCACGCTGATCAAACTCTTCGGCAAAGAACTGGATGTCATGAAAGAGAGAATGGACCAGGACAATGCCGTCAAGATCGCCTATGCGGCCAACTATGCAAGCATTGCCAACACCTGGAAAAACTTTATTGGCCAGTCACGGATGCTCATCCGCAACAAGGTGGAGGACAAGAAAAAGGCCACCGAGCAGGAATTTACCGACTGGTACAGCAAAACACCCGCCCTGCAGAAAAAATACGGCAAGGTGCTTGATAACCTGAAAACGAACTATGAGGGCATGAAAAAGATTGCCACCCCCTTCTTCTATGCAAATCTGGCAGGGATGAGCCTCAACGTGGTTCAGATTGCCAACCAGTTCGGCGGGCTTAAGGACAAACTTGAAAAGAAGAACAAACCCGGCATCAAAGAATCACAGGAAGGATGCAGGGCAGCTGTTAAGGAACACTTCAAGGAATTTGACCTCGGAATTGCAAAGAAAACCCTTGCCGAAATGCTCAGGATGTATTCCACCGACGTTAAAAAAGATGAACTCCCCTCCATTTTCGCAACGATCGAAAAGGATTATAAAAATGATTTTACAGCCTTTGCCAACGCGGTCTACACCACCTCCGTTTTTGCCACACCTGAAAATGCGAACAGGTTCATTGACAATCCCAGCCTAAAGGTGTTCAAGAAGGATCTCGGGTGGCAGCTTGCCAAATCGATGGAAGAGGCCATGGGCAAATATATGTCAGCATACACTGCTGCCCGCGCGAACGTCGGTGCAGCCAACCGTCTTTTCATCGGCGGACTGCGCGAGATGAACCCGGGCCTTGTTAAATATCCCGACGCCAACTCAACCATGCGCATGACCTACGGCAGCGTGCTCGATTATTACCCGGCCGATGCGGTTCATTATGACTATTTCACTACCCTGAAAGGGGTGATGCAGAAGGAGGATCCTACAAACGACGAGTTTATCGTTGAGAAGAAACTGAAGGAGCTTTTCAAGACCAAAGACTACGGCCAGTATGGTGAAAACGGCGACATGGTTGTCTGTTTCCTCACCACCAACGACATCACCGGCGGTAATTCGGGAAGCCCGGTCATCAATGGCGATGGCCAGCTGATCGGCCTTGCCTTCGACGGCAACTGGGAAGCCATGAGCGGCGACATCATGTTCGAACCCGATATGCAGCGCACCATCTGTGTCGACGTGCGTTACGTGCTCTTTATCATCGACAAGTATGCCGGTGCCGCAAACCTTGTAAAGGAGCTCACCCTGATCAAATAGGAGGGTTCAAACCCACCTCCGGGCGGGCTTTCGCCTGCACCGAAACCACGTGGTACATGCTGGCAAAGGCAAGGCTGATCCAGAGGATGGCCGGGAAAATACCGACGATGAAACAGATCAGCCCGCCGATGGCCACAAAAATGGATGCTATTCCCATCAGGAAGATGGTCCAGGAAAAACCCCGGGTCATGTTCCAGCTTTTCCTGATCGCATCCACCGCCTCCATCTTTTCGTCCATCACCAGGTAGGGCACGAAGGCAAGTTTGCATGCAAAGATAAAACCGGGCACGATGAGCATGATAAACCCGGCCACAACGATCAAACATACCAGCAGGTTGGCCAGCAGGATGTTTCCGAACGACTGGTAGGCAAAAAAGATGTCCTGGAACCGGAAATCATCGCCCCGGATGGCCTTCAGGTAAACCCAGGAACAGCCGTAGCTGAGCGGCATGACAATCAGAAGGCTGTATACGAACTGCAGGAGCCCGGTGGTGGCCACGCTCCCCCCCGACCAGGTGTAAAGCAGGTGCTTTGCCCCGGTCGGGGCCGACAACACCATCTGGAACAAAACGATCAGTAAAAGCTCGGGAAACCGTTTTTTCATGATTTCCCAGGCATGACCGAAGGTTCCGGAAACGGTTGGCTCCGGCAAGGGCGGAATAATTGAATTTTCGTTGTTTTGAAGAATGTCCATGGCGTTAAATTTTATGACAAATATAACCTTCCTGTATGTATTTCAAATGCGGTTGCTTCAGAATTTTTGCCTGTAGAGCATTTTATTGTCGGGATCGCCGGGAATGTTGTAGAGGTAATAGATCCATTGGTTGCACACTTTTATCTTTTCCGGGAAGCTGTGTTCTATTGAAAACCGCTTCCTGAGATCGCCCGAATTCAGACTGATCTCATAGAGGCTGCAGATACCGTTCCTGATGAAGGTCGTATAGACTTTTCCCGTCAGTTCGTCGACCAGGATGTCACTGGTCCAGCGACCCTCCCTGATGTTGTCAACCTTCAGTGAAAGTTTGTAGGAGAAGTTGCCGGTGCTGTCGTAGAATTCCACCTGCCGTTCGGGGGGGTTGAAAATGCAGATGTAACTTCCGAGGCGGCAAAGGGAGGTTTTGACAGGGCGATAGAGGATCTTGTGCACATAATTCCAGGTCACAAAATCCTCCCTTCCCTCGGGCGGTCTGTCGGTGAGCAGCATCATGGCGTCGTCGGCGTTGCGCCTTAGCATCTTCATTTTCTTCTCGTCCTTTACCTGGCCCACCTCCTTTTTCCGGAGCGTTTTCTTATCGATCCCGTAATATTCCACTCCCAGCCCCTGATCCGTCACCCTTTGAAAATAGAGGACTTCGGGGGTGGATGCCATGCAATTTTTCAGCACGTCGTCAAATTTTTTCAACTTCACAGGGTGGATCAGGTTCAATTGCTGCCCTTCGCGGTATACCTGGAATCCCGAATCGCGGCTCAGCACATGCATGTTGCCAAGGCAGTCCCTGAACAGTTTTTGCGGCACGAACCCGAATGGAGCCGACCGGGCCGCCGTATCACCCGTAAGGTTTTTTAAAATCAGTTCCGACCTTGCCAGCCGTTGACGGTATACCAGCAGGTATACCCTGCTGCTGTCGATTTCATAATCGAGCACCGCGAAATGCCCGTCCCTGAAAAACGGTTCATTCATACCGGCCTTAATCTCCACTTCACCCAGCTCTTTCGCCATCCGCGAAAGATAAAGCGTGAGCGAAAAGGAGGTTTCGTCGAGCAGGATGGTCTTCGTTTCAAAACCGACATAGCTCACCACCAGGGTCGCCGGCAGGGAATCGAGGTAAAATGAAAATGCGCCATGCCTGTCTGTGACCGTTCCGGCGTGGGTCCGCGTGATGGAAAGGTTGACATCGGGGATGGCATGTTTTGTTCCCTGTTCGAAAATCCTGCCGTAAAAGAAATGATAATGCTGGGCCGGGGCCACGATAAAGGTAAAAAGAAAAAGGAGGATCAGCACCGGGCAGCAACGGAAACCTTTTATGACTCGCGTGATCCTTCTGTTCATTTGCCGGTGTGTTTACCTGCTTCCGGCAGGATTTGGACTGTTATCACAAACTTACGAATAAGTTGTTTATTTACAACCGGCTATGCCATACTTTATTACCATTTGCGAAATAGCGCCTGCCGAAGTGATCGGCAGAAATGAACCTCTGACCGGACATAATTCATGCATGGTCGATTAGTATGCGTTTCATTTGCATTTGATGGACATCTGTCGTTAATTTGTAATTGAATTTCAACGAGATGAGATGAAGACAAAGTACAAATTACTGATCCACATCGCCTTCTGGATCTACATGTTCAACCAGGTACTGCTTTCGATCGCCATGGTACCGGACAACAAGTATGATCCGTTCGAGGAACTTACCATTTACCCGCTTACCAGTTTTTTAACATTCTACGGGATTTACTGCGTCTTCGGACTTTTTTTCAACAGGAAAAAGAAACTTCTTCCCATCCTGATGCTGGTTGCCGTTGTCGCCCTCCTGGTGCCGCTGCGCATCGGGATGGAATATTTTTTCTGGAAATACATCGGTTACAGCCACCTGAAGCCGACCGATTCGCTCGTCATCAACAGCAGTTGGTGGATCAATTCCATCCGGCTTACAATCATTTATGGCATTTACGCCTTGTTGATCCAGCTGGCCATTGGCTGGTTTGAGAACCAGAAGCTGAAAACGGAGCTGCTGCTCGAAAAACAATCGGGGGAACTGGCCCTTTTGCGATCGCAGATCAACCCTCATTTCCTTTTCAACACCCTGAACAACATCTATTCGCTGGTATACAAGAAATCGGAAGACGCACCGGAAGCGGTGATGAAAATGTCGTCGATCATGCGCTATATGCTTTATGATGCCACAACCGACAAGGTTTTGCTGGAAAAGGAGATCGAATACCTGAAGAGTTTCATCGAACTTGAGAAACTCCGTATCCGGCATGCCGATTTCGTGGAGCTGAACATCCTGGGAAATGTGGAAGCCCGCACCATCGCGCCGATGCTGCTGATACCCTTTGTAGAAAATGCTTTCAAACATGGTAGCAAAAATGTGGCGAATCCCGGGATCCGGATCAATTTATCGATCGGGGCGGAGCAGATCAGGTTCGAGGTGAGCAATTACCTCCGGAAGAACACCACCACGACCACCGACCATGTGGGCGGGATCGGTCTTACCAACCTCCGGCGGCGGCTTAACCTGCTCTATCCCGGGCTGCACCAGCTTGAAATAAAAACCGATGAAACTCTTTATACAGTTCTGTTAATACTCCGGATATGATCATAAACTGCATTGCCATTGATGATGAGCCCCTGGCGCTCGACATCATCAGGGATTACTGTTCAAAAGTGGTCTTCCTGAACCTCCTCAGGACCTTCGACAACGCAATCGAATCCATTGAGTATATCCGGTCGAACAAAGTCGACCTGATCTTCCTGGATATACAGATGGAGGAACTTACCGGGATCCAGCTGCTGAACGCCCTGAAACACAGGCCATTTGTCATATTCACCACCGCGTATGAACGCTATGCCATCCAGGGATTCGAACTGGATGTGGTCGATTACATGCTGAAACCCATCTCCTTCGAACGGTTCATCAAGGGGGTTAACAAAGTGTTCGAACGAATGCAGTTCGACCCATCTGCCTCAAAAGCCGAAAACGGCAAGCCAAGGCCTGCCGAGGCATCCTTCTTCTTTGTGAAGACTGAAACACGGATGGAGCGTATCGAGAACAACGAGGTGCTTTACGTGGAGGGGATGGGGGATTACTGGAGGATTGTTACGAAAACCCGGCGGATCATGACACTCATGAATGCCCGCAAGCTTGAAGAGGTGCTTCGTGAACCGCAGTTCTGCAGGGTTCACAAATCGTTTTTCATCGCGCTCGACAAGATTGAATCGATCGAGAGGAACCGCATCAAGATCGGCGATCAGTACATCCCGGTCAGCGAAACCTACCACAAAACCTTCTTCGACCTGGTCGAGCGTAAAAAACTGGCCTGAGCAGGTTGCCGGCCTCCGGTAATTCGCAGGCCGACATCAGCCCCAACGGTGTTCGGTCGTGTTACGGAACCCATTCATAGTCCATCTGCTTGCGGGCAAGGTCAATCCGCTTAACCCGGATTTTCAGCTTATCGCCCAGTTTGAACCGGTAACCGTGCCGCTGTCCGATGATCTGGTAATTTTCTTCATCGAGATAATAGTAATCATCTTCAAGGTCGCGCAGCCTGATCATCCCCTCGCATTTGGTACCGGTGATCTCGGCAAAAATGCCCCATTTGCTCACCCCCGAAATTCGCGCATCAAACTCCTGCCCGATCTTGTCGAGCATGAATTCAGCCTGCTTGTATTTGACCGACATGCGTTCGGCATCCACAGCCCGTCGTTCCATTTCCGAGGCGTGTTCGCACATCGGTTCGTAAACATCTTTTGAAACCGACGGACCGTTGTTCATATAGGCCGCCAGGAGCCGGTGCACCATCAGGTCGGGATACCGGCGTATGGGAGAGGTGAAATGGGTGTAGAACTGGAAGGCAAGACCGTAATGGCCGATGTTGTTGGTGGAGTAATAGGCTTTTGACATCGTGCGAACTGCAATGGTTTCGATCATGGTTTCGGTTCCGGTTCCCTTGATATCGTTGAACAGTTTGTTAAAGGAGTCGGCAAGCGATTTCTTCGAACTGATCTTCATTTTGTAACCCAGCCGTTCAACGAACTGGGTGAAGGTTTCCAGTTTCTCGGCATTGGGCGTGTCGTGTACGCGGTATACGAAGGTTTTGACCGTTTGATTTTCATGTTTTTTCCCGATGAATTCGGCGACCTTCCTGTTGGCCAGCAGCATGAAATCCTCGATCAGCTTGTTGGCATCCTTCATTTCACGGAGGAAAATGTCGATCGGCCTCCCCTTTTCGTCGAGTTTGAACTTGACCTCCTGGGTTTCAAAATTAAACGACCCCTTTTTAAACCGTTCTTCGCGAAGTTTCAGCGCGATGTTGTTGAAAACCGTTATCTCCTGGGCATATTCGCCCTGTCCCGATTCGATGATCTTCTGAACCTCCTCGTAAGCGAACCTGCGGTTTGAGTTGATGACTGTTTTGCCAAACCATTCCGAGTAAATTTTTGCGGTCTCGTCCATTTCAAAAACGGCCGAAAAGCACAACCGGTCCTCCCCCTGTTTCAGGGAACAAAGCCCGTTCGACAGGTGTTCCGGCAGCATCGGGATGGTGCGGCCCACCATGTAGACGGAAGTTCCCCGTTCCACGGCTTCCTCATCGATGGCAGTGCCCGGCCTTACATAATAAGAGACATCGGCAATGTGCACTCCTACTTCCCAGTGTCCCTTTTCCAGCGGCCTGAGCGAGATGGCGTCGTCAAAGTCCTTTGCGTCCTCCGGGTCGATGGTGATGGTCAGTACCTGCCTGAAATCCCGGCGTTTGCGAATTTCATCCGCCGGCAGGATGTCGGGGAAGGAGGATGCCTCCTTTTCGGCCTTTGGTGTAAAAGATAGGGGAAAGTCGATTTCGGCCAGGATCGACTGCATCTCCACGCGGTTGTCGCCCGGTTTCCCGAGCACCTCCTTCACCTCCCCGAACGGGTTGGCCGACTGGGCGGGCCATTCTGTGATCACCACCACCACCTTCTGGCCGTTCTTTGCCCCGTTGAGTTTGGTATTCGGGATGAAGATATCGACCGGCATGGTGGCATTGTCGGGCCGCAGGAAGGCAAAATTTTTCGAGGTTTCGATGGTTCCTACAAATTGCTTCTTATTTCGTTTAATGATCTCTGCAATCTCCCCTTCGAGTTTATGGCCCTTGCGCCTCGGAAAAAGGAATACACTCACTTTGTCGCCGTGGAGGGCATGATTGGTGTTGGTGGCGGCAATAAAAACATCTTCCGATTTGTCCTCCGGAATCACATACGCTTTGCCGGTCTGTTTCATGTCGACGGTCCCTGCCATGGATGTCTTCACCTCCTTTGCATAAGCGGGGCTTTTCAGGTTAACCTGGTATTTTCCCCGTTTGCTCATGATGAGCTCTTCTGTTTTAAACAACTGGCCGATGATCAGGCTGATCAAATCCTTGCTGGCCCGGTCCTGGATTCCCAGCCGGGCGGCAACCTGCTTGTAATTGAAACTGCTGTAAGGATTGTTCCTGAAAACATCCAGCACCGATTTCACAAAAGTGTTCTTTTCGCTTCCGCTTAAACTCTTCTTTTTTCCCATAGATCCTCCAATTTCATAAAGATAAAACGTTACCTGTCAACCGGCCACCTCTTCCCCGGGTGTAAAATCCTTCAACCCTTTCACATTTTACCATTTTGCTATTTTACCATTTGTTTTTGCCCGGTATCGCCTCGAGCAGGGCACGGGTATATTCCGACCGGGGATGCGCATACACCTGGTCGGCCTCGCCCATCTCCTCGATTTTCCCGTTTCTCATCACGATCAGCCGGTCCGACATGTATCTTACCACCGAAAGGTCGTGTGAGATGAAGATATAGGTCAGTCCGAAATCCCGTTTCAGGTCGTTCAGCAGGTTCAGCACCTGTGCCTGGATCGAAACATCCAGCGCCGACACCGATTCATCGCAGATGATCAGCCGCGGTTCGACCGCCAGTGCCCTGGCGATGCAGACCCTCTGCCGCTGTCCGCCCGAAAACTCGTGCGGGTAACGGTAAAAATGGTCTGGTTTCAAACCAACCTTCTGCAGCAGGTCCATCACCATGGCCCTCCTGCCTGCATCGTCACCGTGCAGCCCGTGAACCTTCATCGGCTCGAGGATGGCCGCCCCGGCTGAGATCCGCGGGTTCAACGAAGAATAGGGATCCTGGAATATGATCTGCAGGTCCTTGCGCAATAATTTCAGTTTTCCCGCAGTCAGACGGGTGATGTCATGGTCCTGGTACCAGATTTTTCCTTCCGATGCCGGGATCAGTTCCAGCACGACCCTGGCCAGGGTGGTTTTCCCGCTCCCCGATTCCCCGACAATTCCCAGCGTCTCACCGGGAAACAGGTTAAACGTCGCCTTCTCCAGCGCCCTGAAAGAGCCGAACTGCTTTCCCAGGTTTTCAACCCTCAGCACCGGTTCGAGGCTGTATAGTATTTTATGCGCACTTGCCCGGTCCTCCGCGGTTACCACTTCTGCTGACGGGGAATAATCCCCGTTGACAAAGTTTTCAACCGACGGAAGCCTCGCGGGCCTGGCGTCCAGCGGGGGCCGGCACGCCAGCAGCCCGCGGGTGTACGCGTGCGAAGGTCTCATGAAAATATCGCCGACCTCGCCCTGCTCCACGATTTTACCTTTGTTCATCACCAGCACCCTGTCGGCGAATCCAGCCACAAGTCCCAGGTCGTGGGTGATGAACAGGATGCTCATGTTCCGGGTCACCTGTAGTTTTTTTAACAGTTCCAGGATCGTTTTCTGAACGGTCACATCCAGGGCTGTGGTCGGTTCATCCGCGATCAGGATAGCCGGGTCGCAGGCAATGGCCATGGCGATCATCACCCGCTGTTTCTGCCCTCCCGAAAGCTGGTGGGGATAGGCGTCGAACAATTCTTCAGGCCTTGGAAGCATGACCTCGCGGAACAATTCCAGTACTTTTTTCTTTGCCTGCTTTTTTGAATAGCAAAGGTGTAGCCTCAGACTTTCGCCGACCTGGTCGCCGCAGGTAAACACCGGGTTCAGCGAGGTCATGGGTTCCTGGAAGATCATGGAGATGGCAAATCCCCTGTATTTCTGCATTTCCCGCTCATCCAGCCCCAACAGGTCAGTGCCTGAACCCTCCGTGTTGCTGAAAACAATCCTGCCGCTGTCAATATTCCCGGGAGGAACCGGTATCAGCCTTAGCACCGACAGTGCCGTTACGGTCTTTCCCGAGCCCGATTCTCCCACCACTGCAAGGGTTTCGCCCCTGTTGAGACGGAAGGACACATGGTCAACGACCACCTGTTCGCGGTGATCGGTCGTGAAGCTTACTGATAAGTCCTGAACATCAAGAATGGGAACAGTGACCATTGCGGGACAAATTTTAATCAAACCTACGTGATTTTTTTCAATTATTTGATATTACCTTTTGCCCCCTTGCCCGATTAAGCAAAAACAACATCATGTACTGGATTGATGACTTTATTTCACTTATTTTCCCCAGGATCTGCGCCTGCTGCGGCAACAGCCTGTGGCGTCACGAGGAGATCATTTGCCAGTTCTGCGAGGTCCATCTCCCGGCCACCCATTTTCATATGGATCCCGATAATCCTGTTGCCCGGACCTTCTGGGGGAGGGTGCGGGTGGAGGCGGCCACGGCCTGTTACTATTTCAACAAGGGAAGCCGGGTTCAGCGTATGGTGCACCAGTTGAAATACAAGGGAAGAAAGGATATCGGTGTTTACCTCGGAACCCGCTACGGATATGTTCTGAGGTCGGTCCCGCCTTATTGCACTGCCGATGCGATCATCCCTGTTCCGCTGCACAGGAAGAAATACATGCAGCGTGGTTACAACCAGAGCGAGCAGTTTGCCATCGGGCTCGCGGGGGGAATGCAGGTTCCGGTCAACAGGTCATTGCTGGTCCGGACCATGAGCACGGAGAGCCAGACCAGGAAATCGCGGTTCAGCCGGTACCAGAATGTAAAAGAGATGTTCGCTGTAACTGACCCTGAAGCCTGGCGCGGCCGCCACCTGCTGCTGGTCGATGATGTGGTTACAACCGGAGCCACGCTCGAATCCTGCATCCAGGCCCTGTCGGGGATCGCGGGAGTGAAGATCAGCGTGGTTTGCATTGCAACCGCCATGCTATGATCCGTTTCCGGGTAATCCCTGGAAATATCAGAATTTTCCACCAACAATGGCTGTTCTTTTCACCCGTTTGACAAGCCCGCCCGGCCTGGTGATTTCGATCAGCAATACATAAATTCCCAGCGGGGCTTTCCGGTTTTGGGCCGTCATGCCGTCCCACATGAAGATTCCTTCACTGCCCGGCAGAACATTATTTACAAGTTGCCTGACCAGGACACCACCGGCATCATAAATTTCAATATTGACTGAATAATCGGGCTCCTTTTCACGGATTGTAATGGCAAGCAGATCATCACGGCCGTCGTTGTCGGGAGAAAAAAGGGGCGGATCGACGGTGATTTCATCATCCGGCGATTCCGGCAGTAGCGAATGGGAGTTGAGATAGCCGGGCGTTGCAAACCCAGCCGTTTCGGCAGCCGAATGCCAGTTGTCGTTCTGTCCCGACGGCACTTCCGCACTGGTCCTTTCGAGTGAAACGCCTGCGGTTGTGGCCAGCAGCGGGTAATGCATCGACGGATCATAATGCATCCTGTCGATGACCGTGAAGTTGTCTTTACGGGCAAGTACCACGGTTCCCGTGTCATCCCCAAATACCGGGAATCCGGGCACGCTCACGATGGCATTTTTTGCCGGGGAATGGTATCTTTCACCGATATCTCCGGCATCGGATGTTAAGGCGAGGTATTCGCCGGGAAACATGATGAACGGCGACGAAAAAAGCGGTGTACCTCCCGTGATCAGCCCGTTTTCAGGGTCCCGGCCGGCAATCATGAGGGTCTGCAGGTCGGCGATCCTGTCACTCCTGTTGAACAGCTCGACAAACCTGGCCCCCCCGCTGGCCGGGTTGGAAAGGATCTCATTAATAATCACATCGTGCGGGGCAACGGTGTCGGGGAACCCGAACCGGACAATGCGGGAGGTGTCGCACCGGTTTCCGGCACAATCCATGAAAAGGGGCGACGGCAGCAACTGGTATACCACCCTTCTTTCGAATTTACTGCTGAAATGCAGCCTGGCAGCGGTAAAACCCGGTACAACCGGCTCCACCGAAATTGGATGAACCAACCCGCCGTCGCCGGCGACCGTCCAACTGCCCGGTACGATCAGGGTGGTGCTGTCCATCGGCTCTGTAAAGCAGGCCATGAGGGTTGCAGAATCTGTTATCGCCGCCCTGAGAAGAGCGGGCGGCTCCCGGTCGGAAAGGGCCCTCCTGTTTGAATTGACCCTTCCCGGGGTTCCGCCTGTTGCATCGGCCGAGGGCCCCCAGTTGTCACCACAACCGCACGGGTTTGCAGGATCAGCCATCTCGAGCGACCACCCCCCGTCGCCCTTGAAGGAGCCCCTGAACCACGCCGGGCTGTAGGAAACCGTGTGTATGACATGGTGCAGCGGGTCCTTCAGCACCAGGGTTGTTCCTTCATTCGACAGCGAGGAGGATGAGGTAAACAGCAAAACACAGTCTCCATAGGCAAGAAAGGATGAATCTTTTGCAATGAGCAGGAATCCACCTGGCCGGATCACGACGGAAGGAAATATTTTTGAATAGCTGCCGAATTCAAAGCTCCAGCCCTCCAGATCAGCCGGGTAGACCGACCGGTTGTATAATTCCACATATTCGCCATCGGGAAGCCCCACCTGCGGGGAGGGGTCCGCCATAATTTCGTTGATGACGATATCCCAGGCTGCCGGCCGGTAGTAAAAAACCGGTACCACCGTATCTTTCATGACATTTCCGTTGATGTCCTGCAGGTTTCCGGCTTTCAGCGTTCCCGTGAAACCACTGGCGAATTTTTCATGAAAATGGAGCGTCACCTCCGGCGACTGAGGGTCCATCGCGGCGGACCAGGGCTGCAATCCCCCCGGACCGAGCAGGTAATTTGCCGTGTTTTCAGCTTCCGCACGGTCCATCTCTTCCGAGAAGGCAATCCTGATCACCGAATCGGATTTCGCGCGTACCGAAAGGATGACCGGGGGCGTCGTGTCGCGGATGAGCGGTCCGGCATAGAAATCATCGAAATAAAATTTTGTCGCGTTGCTCGAAGTATAGCGGCAGAAAACCCCGAACCACCCGGCAGGGAGGGAGGCCGGTCCGCTGAAAGTGCCATCAGTGTAATACCGCGTACCGCCCGTGGTGTCCATCATGGCCTCCCACTTCCCGGATGCATCACTTGTAATCCTGAACCGGACCGTATTGGTCGAATGATTCGTCCGGTAGGACTGAAAACCGTAAAGTTTCTCCGGTGAAAGCCCTTCCTGCCTGTAAATGCAGATACTGTCGCCGCCTCCGCCCGCCTGCAGATACCAGGCATTCATCAATGGCACAATGTTCATGGAATCCGATACCAGGTAAACCCGCGCAAAGTTGTTGGACGATGTGTTGAAGGATAATTTCATCCAGAAACGCCATTCACCGGTGATGGAAGCATCTGTATGCGTCACAAGGATTGAGGTGTCGGAGCCCTGTGATTTCAGGTGAAGCTGACCCGCCGCATTGATTTCGAACCGGGAACTGTCGCCGACCCAGCGCGGGTTTTTGGTAAAGTCGCCGTCGGAAAAATCATCCCTGACCTGGCCGGCCGCCAGGATCGGAATAAGAACACAGCATAAAATAACTGTTCTCATGATGGATTGTTTTCTGCTTAATCGGGTAAGGGGACAAAAGGTAATGCGCCTGTTGATAAAAAAATCCCTCCGCCACGAAAAAGGACGCTCCGCAATCCCAATTCCACCATCCGGGATTTCCATATATTTGCAAAAAATATCCGTATGAAACTGGCAGTTGTTGGAGCCACCGGGCTGGTGGGACGCGAAATCATCAAGGTTCTTGAAGAACACGGGATTTGTCCCGAATTGTTTATTCCCGTTGCGTCGCCGAAATCAAAAGGGCTCCCGGTCGAATTCAACGGCGGGTGTTACTTCATTCACAGTCACGAAGAGGCCATTGCCGCAAAACCGCAGGTTGCCATTTTTTCGGCAGGGGCTTCCACCTCCAGGGAATGGGCACCCCGTTATGCCGCGGCCGGCATTACGGTGATCGACAACTCTTCCGCATGGCGCATGGACCCTTCCATCCCCCTGGTCGTTCCCGAAATAAACCCCACGATCCTCACACCACTTCACAAAATCATCGCCAACCCCAACTGCTCGACCATCCAGCTGGTGATGGCCCTGGCTCCCCTCCATGCAAAATACCGGATCAAACGTGTTGTGGTCTCCACCTATCAATCGGTGACCGGTACCGGTGCAAAAGCGGTAAAACAGCTGGAAAATGAGCGAAACGGGATCCCGGGGGAAATGGCCTATGCCTACCCGATCGACCTGAACCTGTTCCCGCACGGCGGCGATTTCCTGGAGAACGGTTCGACCACGGAAGAGGTGAAACTGGTTAATGAAACCCGCAAAATTCTTGGCGACGAATCCATCCAGGTTACCGCCACCGTGGTAAGGGTGCCGGTGATGGGGGGCCACTCCGAAGCCGTCAATCTTGAATTCTTCAATGACTACGATCTGCGTGAAATTTTTCACATCATGGACAATACCCCCGGGATTGTGCTCCGGGATGACGTGCAGCATAACATCTACCCGATGCCCCTGGCGGCAAAGGGAAGGGATGAGGTTTTTGTCGGCAGGATCAGGCGTGACGATTCACAACCCAACTCCCTGAACCTCTTTATTGTCGCGGATAATCTGCGCAAGGGCGCCGCCACCAACGCCGTTCAGATCGCCTCCTGGTTAATGGCTAAAGGTTTGGTTTAGGGTTGATATATCTCAATTTTTGCATTGAGCAAAAGGCTCAAAAAAATTGTTTTATATCAATTTATTATTAAATTTGTCTGCTCATCAAAAAACATTGATCCAAGCAGCCAGATCTGATGGTAAATAAATTGCAACATGCTTCCAATTGCGCCGATTGCAACTGCAAAGTTTCCATATTTAAAAACTTAAGCCCGCTCGAACTGGCTCTGATCAACAGCAGCCGTTTCCAGGTCAGCTACAAGGCCGGTGAAATAATTTTCAAGCAGGGCACGCCTTCACCCTATTTCGTCTGCGTGACCTCCGGGCTTGCCAAGATATACATTGAAGGTTATGGTAAAAACCTTATCCTAGCGCTTATCAAACCCGTCGACTATATCTTCGGCCCGGGGATCTACGTGGACAACCGCCACTACTATTCAGCCTCGGCCGTTGAGGATTGCCAGGCCTGCCTGGTAGATGTTGCCATATTTAAAAAGCTGATCCGCGAAAACCCGGATTTTGCCGAGGAGTTCATCAAGCGCGTCTCACTGCAGTCGATCTTCAATTTCGACCAGGTGATCAGCCTTACCCAGAAACAGATGCACGGAAGGATCGCCGACGTCATCTTTTACCTTTCCGATAAAATTTACTGCCAGAACCCCTTCGAACTGACCATCTCGCGACAGGACCTTGCCGACCTTTCAGGCATGTCGAAGGAGAGTGCCATCCGGATCCTGAAGGAATTCAAGGAGGAGGGAATCCTGACGTTATCGGGCAATACCCTTGAGGTGCTCAACCCGAAACAACTGCGCCAGATCAGCGAAACGGGCTGATAATGGATTAACAATCAGCCCGTTTATTTCCCGTATTTCTTATATGTAAGTTCCCGGGGATCCCCATTTCAATGTATTTATTTATATAAGGATTGATATATGTCAATGAAGCATTGAGATATATCAGTTATAATATTAACAAATCTCACCAACTTATTAACAGCTGGGTTGATAATCTTCGATATTTTTGTTCCCGAAACAATTTGCACAAGTTGTCTGCTGCGACACAAACGTATTTATTAACAAAAACTGTAAGAATATGAAAAATTTACACAAATTATTTTTTGCTGCCGGGCTGATCGCGGTTGCATGCATCATGGTAACATCCTGCACCAAGACCGGACCCCAGGGCGCCCAGGGTATCGCAGGGACAAACGGAACAAACGGAACAAACGGTAAGGATGCAAATGAAACCTGCAAGCTGTGCCATGCAAAGGAAGTTGTTGACAGTGTAGCTGTTCAGTTCGAACTTGCCAAGCATTCATGGGGTGTTGTAGCGTTTGAAGAAGCCGGCGTTGTTGGCTGCGATCCCTGCCATACCGACAAGGGTTTTGTTTATGTTTGTAAAAACAATGTTCCCTCCACCTTTACCTTTACCGGTGGAAAATGGAACAATGATTATTCAACGGTTCTCTCCGATGCGATCGGTGCCATCACCTGTTTCACCTGCCACAGCAGTCTGCACACGACTTATGGCTATGCCGACATCACAGCCCTCACCACTGTCGCTCCTGTTAAGATGACCATGTGGGGTGGTGCCAAAACCATCGATCTTCAACAGAATGGCGGCAAAAGCAATTTATGCGTGAAATGCCACCAGCCCCGTCCGTTGAACTGCGGCAACGATCCCGCCGGCAGGTTGCTCAACTACGACTCCGTAAAGAATTTTCCGAAAATCGTCATGTGGGACAGTGCTGCCGGAGCAAAGAATATTTACCTGAAACCCTCCTACCGCATGCACGTACACTATGGTGCGGTCGGTGCTGTATATGCTGGGATGGGCGCCATCGAATTCCCCGGCGACCTGGTTTATTCCAACTCCAAGCACACCACCGTTGCTTCCTGCCCCGACTGCCACATGGCCCCGATGACCGGGATGGCCGGCGGACACGCCTTCAACGTAAGGAATGCAAAAGAATCTGCCTTATCGTCAGGCACGACCTGGAATTTCAATGGCTGTAACGTGACCAGCTGCCACGGATCGGATCCCATCACTTTAACCGCAGCCAAATGGGTGAACACCCGCACTGAAATCAAGGGTCTGCTCGATGCCCTGGCCACCAAGATCAACGCCTGCGGCGGCGGACATGACATCCTCCACAAAGACGCATCATCCACCAACCTGTGGTGGGGTGTTTCCACCAACAACTACGACGGTTATCTTGACATCTATACCCCGGGTACCAACGATGCCGGTTACTGGAGAGATCCTTACAGCACCAATGCTACCAACATGACCAAACCCAAATTCCCGAAATTACTGAACGTCCAGACGGGTGCGCTCATCAATTTCCAGTTCTGCTTAAGGGAATACAGTTTAGGTATTCACAATACTTCCTATGTAAGGGCCCTGCTGAAGAACAGCGTTCAGGCCCTGAATGCAGCAGGCCTGTAATTCAGTCACAAATGCTAAAAAAAGGCTTCAGCGAACCTGAAGCCTTTTTTTCAAATATTGAAACATGCGGATCATTATTCACCGAAATTCATTTAACAACGGATAATTAATCGTTCAACCCAAAAAAAATGATTATGCAAAGCAAAAAGTTGAAAAAACTGCTTACGATCGTTCTCGTGCTTTTTATCTTCTCATCCTGTACGAAGGATGTGATCGTAACAGATCCACCTGCCATTAAAGCTCCCGTGGTTCCCGGCCAGATCAGTTTTTCCGGCAGGATCCAGCCGATCTTCACGGCAAACTGCGTCAAATGTCATAAAGTTGGTGGTGTTGCACCGGTACTGGAAGAAGGAAAGTCATACCAGGCATTGATGAACACCCCTGGTCTCATCAACACTGCCGCCCCGGCAAGCAGTATCTTGTACCAGGAAATGGCTCCCGGTGGGTCCATGAGTTCGTTCTGCACCGTGGCAGATTCTGATTCAACCTACAAATGGATCAGCCAGGGCGCGAAAAACAATTAACTTTTTACACACACTAATATTTATTCGAAATGCATACTTATACTTCAGGTAATATGAAACGATTATTTATGGGTTTCATCTTTTTGACATGCGGACTGGGTGCGGTTATTGCACAGGATACGATCCCGCAGCCGGAACAGAAACCCCTGGTCAAAGCACCCTTCGAAAGCGGTTATTTCATCGCCGACCATACCGTTGCCCTCCCTCCGGCAAAAACCCTTGAACTCGTCATCCAGCATGATTTCGGCACGATCCAGCAGCACTGGTCCGACATGTTCGGCATCTGGGGCGGTTCGAACATCAGGATAGGTTTCAGCTACACCCTTAACAAGAACCTGCAGATCGGGTTCGGAACCTCCAAACTTAAACTGCAGCAGGATTTCAGCCTTAAATATGTGGTCGTGCGCCAGCGCAAGGGTGGCTTCCCCCTCACCATTTCGGTCGACGGAAATTTTGCCATTGATTGCAGGAACAAATCATTCCTTGGCAACAATAAGCTGGAATCAAGCCTCGATTACAATTCCCTGGTGAAGGATTCAACCTTCAGGTCGAACATCAAAAACCAGATCGTAACGAACGACACCGCCCACGGTTTGAATTACATCACCTACAACCAGGCTGCCGGGCTGAAAGGCGCCAATAAAACGGACCTTCAGACACTTTTTGACCAAACCTTCAAGTCCAGTTACCGGTTTTCCTATTTTGCAGAGATCCTCATAGCGCACAGGTTCTGCAAGGAATTCTCAGCACAGGTGGGCGTTTCATTCGTACATTACAACCTCGTTGATTTTGCCGAAATGCAGAACAACCATGTAAACGGGATGAAAAACGACAACATCAGCATTTCAGGCATCGGGCGTCTCAAACTGACACCCCAGACCTCCATTATCGCCAGCTATTCCCAGCCCCTGATGACCTACCTGAATACCGCCCCGTGGCCGAATGCGGGACTTGGCGTTGAAATTTCAACCAGCACCCATACATTCCAGATCTTCCTTTCAGCAGCCAACGGGCTGGTTCCGCAGGAAACGATCATGTATAACCACAACAACCCTTATAACGGGGCCATTCTTCTTGGATTCAATATAACCCGGTTATGGACCTTTTAATCCACAGCCAAAATAAATTGTCAAACCAAATAAACTAAAAACATGAAAACAAGTCAAAAAATCGCAACATTATTGGTTACTGCAGTTATTGCTGTGGTTTTCCTTTTTGGAAACACCGTCAATGCACAGGGTGCAAAAGCAAAACCCTGGCCGGTGGGTGACAAGGACAAAACAATGAAAGCCCCCGCAAAAGCCGACCCCGCTGCCGGTAAAGAACTGTGGGCAAAACATTGCAAATCATGCCACGGAAGCAAAGGTCTCGGTGACGGTCCCAAAGCTGCTACCCTGAAAACCAACCCGGGCGACTTCTCATCTGCTGCCTTCCAGGGTTCAACCGATGGCGAACTTTTCTTCCGTACCAGCAAGGGACGCGACGAAATGCCCGCTTACGAAAAGAAAATTCCTGAAGCCAACGATCGCTGGGCACTGGTTGCCTTCATGCGTACCCTGAAAAAATAATTGCATGATGATTCTGCAATGATTTACAAAAAGGGTGTTAACGGGAGTTTCCTGTTAACACCCTTTTCATTTTTCACATTCCCGGGTTAATTATTCACTACAACTATTACGATGGTTTACAAGACAAATATACGACCGGCATGGGTGGTCCTGGTGCTGCTGATGATCTTCACCCTTGCCTTCACCCTGGTTAAAACTTCCGACAACAATGCTCCCGAACAAAAGGTCCAGACCGAAAAGATCATCCCCACGAAGATCGACCTTTCAAAATTTAAAAATGCGGAGCAGAATGAAAAGTGCCTCAAATGCCACGGGCAGACCAAGTACTCCTATGAAAATGCAGAATCCAAACAAACCGTTACCAAGCGGATGTATGCCGAACTGGTGCTGAACCGCGATGTATTCTACGTTTCAAACCACAAGGGGTTCAAATGCACCGATTGTCATTCCGAAGATTATGAAACTTTTCCCCATGCGGGAAACCTCCGCATGGAGACAAAGGCGAACTGCATTGACTGCCATGGCGGAGATGAAAAATATGCAAAATTCAAATTCGAACAGATCGAATCGGAATTCCAGGCCAGTGTTCATTCTGAAAAACACAGCAAAGACTTTACGTGCTGGATGTGCCACAACGCCCATACCTATAAAATCAATGCACGGACCAACGAAAACCTGAAACAAACAATCACCTACGACAACCTCATCTGCCTGCATTGCCACGGCGACGTCAACAATTACCAGCTGCTCACCGACAAGGAGAAACCCAACCTGCTCCAGAAACATGAATGGCTCCCGAACCAGGCCTCCCATTTCACCAATGTCAGGTGCATCGAATGCCATGCAAAGAATGAGGATACCCTCGTGGTGGCCCACCATATCATGTCGAAGAAAAACGCCGTGAGGAAATGCGAGGCATGCCATTCAAAAAATTCAATCCTCTATGCCTCCCTCTATAAGCAACAGGTAAAGGAAAACATCCAGAAAGAGGGCATTTTCAAAGGTCTTTTAATGGCAGATGCCACCACCATCGGCCCCGACAAAAGCAACACCCTGAACATCATCAGCATCCTGATATTCGCACTTACCATGCTGGCCATCGCAATCCATGCCGCTTTTCGCATTAAAAAATCTTCCTGACCTATGAACCACCAACCCGAACGACTCTATCTGTATCCTGTCTGGATCCGGATCTGGCATATGACCAATGCCATCCTTTGTCTTACCCTGATCATCACCGGTCTGAGCATCCAGTTTGCCACACCCGGAACCGTGATTAAATTCAAAACGGCCGTCTCGGTGCACAATATTGCCGGGATCCTCCTATCCCTCAGTTACGCGGCTTTCTTTATCGGCAACCTGCTAACCACAAACGGAGCATACTATGTAATCCCTGTGAAAGGATTCCTGGACAGGCTCCTGAAGCAATTCCGCTATTACACGGTGGGACTGTTCAAAAAGGAAGATGCACCCTTCCCGGTCAGTGAGGAGAACAAATTCAACCCCCTGCAGCAATCGACCTACGTCGTGCTGATGTATGCCATGGTTCCCTTTGTGATCCTGTCAGGCTGGGGACTTTTGTATCCCGAAATTACCGTGAAAAGTTTTGTCGGATACAGTGGACTTGACCTCACCGACCTGTTTCACATCATCGCCGGGTTCACCATCAGCATCATCATGTGCGTGCACATCTATTTCTGTACGATCGGTAAAAGCCCCTGGAGCAATTTTAAAAGCATGCTCAACGGTTATCATGAATCCCATTGATTTTTTTTTTGCTGAATTGAAATTGTAAAAAGACATCCCGCGCTGTATCATGAGCAGCCGGGATATCTTTTTACAATATTACAGGGCTAAGGCACCGCCAGGAGCGTTCTGGACGCCGACCGTCCCTTCCTGAATACCGGGCCTTGAAATTCATTCCTCATGTCTTAGGCCTGATTAAATGCATCCGCAACAAGAGCCGGATTATGATCAATCCCTTTCGCAAAAAGTGAACCCGGCCTTCTGTTCATAACCGCAGGTTTTTTGTAGTTTTGCTCCTATGAACCACGATTTATCTTCTTTACAGGTTCTTGAAGCATTGGCAGATGGCAACATTATGAAAGCCAATGAATTGCTTGGAACCGCTTATACGATCCGCGGTTTGGTGGTACATGGAAATCACCTCGGTCGGACCCTTGGGTTTCCCACTGCCAATCTTCAACTGCCCGACGATCAGCCAATCCTCGCCCGGTATGGTGTTTTTGCCGTGACCGCAGGGATCGGCACCACGCGTTACCGCGGCATGATCAATGTGGGGACACGCCCGACCATCGATGGGAAAACTCTGACGATAGAGGTCAATTTATTTGATTTTGATGGCGACCTTTATGGCAAAATGCTGGAAGTGAGCTTCATCAGCAGGATCAGGGATGAAAAGAAATTCAGCGGGCTCGACGAACTTGTTCAGCAGTTGCGGCAGGACAGGGAGATGGCCCTTCGTTTACTTTCCTGAGGGGACCATCCGGATGCCGATACCCCCGACACCCTCGGTGACCAGGCGGGGGGTCAGATTCTCAATCTCAATTTTCAGGATGCCGGGTTTGCCGATATGCAACTCCCTTTTCAGCAAAATGGTTGCTTCACAGGTATCCTGAATGCATTTCCCGTTAAAGGCGCCTGATTTCGTTTTGACCTCCATTTCATATGCGTTGATGCGCTCCTCCCCGTCGGTTGAATTCATCACCATGTTGAAATTGAGCTTTTCATAAACGAATGCCGGCGTAAACCGGGCAAAAAGGTAAACATTGTAAGGCTTGTCCACCTGTGTCACGGGAATTTCGAACCTGAGCAGGTTAAACCTGCCCCAGGTTTTGTCGGGGAATTTATGATACAGCTCATTGACCTTGTCGTGGCGGCAACCGGCCATGACAATCGTGATCAGGATGACGGCACTGAAAAATGCACAGATGCCCCACCCCCGGTTTATGAAATTATCCTTCGGCATCGATGGGTATTTTGATTGCAAAGGTAGTCCCTTTTTGCTCTTCGGAGGTAAATGAAATTTCACCACTCAATCCGTCCACAATCCCTTTAACGATGGCCAGCCCCAGTCCCATACCCCCGCTTTTCGTGGTAAATTCGGGCTGGAAGACCTTGTCAGCCCTTGCCGCGGGGATTCCCACCCCGTTGTCGGAGATATCCACACATACGAACCCATTTTCCAATTTTAGCGATAGCCTGATCAGGCTGCCATCGCGGTCGCCAATAGCCTGCACCGCATTGTTAAACAGGTTTGTAAATACCCTTACCACCTGCGACCGGTCGGCTGATACCACTTTTTTGCCCGGCAGGGAGATAAATTCGTACCTGATCTCGGAGGTGCCTTCATACAGCGATAGCACGAATCCCGCAACTTCATCCAGGTCAACCTTTTCAAGAACGATGGCCGGCATCCTGGCGAAATCGGAGAATCCCGATGCGATGGCAGATAACGTATCAATCTGTTCCACAAGTGTTTGGGTAAATCGTTGCAGGCGCTGGTCCCAGTCGGGCGCCTTTTCGTTCCAGGCTTTCTGCAGGTACTGCGCATTGAGTTTCATCGGTGTGAGGGGATTCTTGATCTCGTGGGCAACCTGCCTTGCCATCTGCCGCCAGGCACTCTCACGTTCCGAGCGGGCAAGCAACCCGGCGCTCTTTTCCAGTTCATCAATCATGCGGTTGTATTCCAGCACCAGCTGCCCGATCTCATCGTTCCTGTTCCAGAATATTTTTTCATTGCTTCCACCAAGGCGCAACCGCGACATTTTTTCTCCAAGCAGGGCAAGTGGTGCTGTTATATAATTGGATATCAATATGGTAATAAATACTCCAAACAGGATGATCAGGATATAAACGTTGGTGAAGGTGACCAGGAAGGAGGAAATTTCTTTCCTGATCTCGTCCTCCTTCGAAAAATAGGGCAGGTTGATGTAGCCGAGCACTGCATTTTGTTCGTTGTATACAGGCAGGTAAGCCGAACTGAACTGCATCATCCCGATCGATTCCTGCTGAACGAAGATCGCATTGTCGTCGACCACCAGTTTCCGGTATGCCTGCGGCTCCATTCTTCCCGAAACCAGCCCTTCCTCGAAGATCTGGGGTCTGCTGGAGGCTACCAGCTGTCCGCGCGTGTTATAAAAATTGATATCGGTAAAAAATACATTTGACAACCTGACCAGGAAATCTTCCAGTTCGTTCTTCCGGGCATCCGGTATCACCGCTTCATCACCATACTGGTGCTGCATCTCTGCCACCACCGAAAAAGCCCGTTCGCGGAGGTTGTCCCGGTTTTTCTTCGAGTTGATATTGTAGATGTTGATCACCTGGACGATCCCGATGGCAAGTAAGGCCACGACTAAAATCCCGGTAAGGGAAAAATGGAGCCGGTTTCTCAGGGTATAGGGAATGATCCGCAGGGGTTGGGGAAATCGCAATACCACGGCAGTCAGCAGGGCAACAAAGGATAAAAGGATAAAAAGGTAGGAGAATGGGGTGATCCTTGCCAAAAATGTTTCTGCCCTCGTACTGATGACCAGGGTGGTTGACCGGTTGATACGGTACAACGAATGGGTCATACGTCCTGTGGAAAAAAATGAGGTTGTTGCGGTGGCTTCCTTAATCCGGTCAAGCCTTGTGCTGTAATTGTAGGATCCCACCGAGTGAACCAGCATGCCGTTTTGAAACAGCCCGTAAGAATAGTCGGAAAGCCCCGGCAGGTCCATCCGTGAATTGTCCATCAGCAATCCGGGGTAACCCTGGTCCAGGGAGGTGCTTTTCAAATTGAATTCGATATAAATGGTATGCCGAACCGCATTGCTTAACCCAAAATCATCTGCCGACAGGATGGCAAGATAGTACTCCTTTCCCAACCCGTAATCAAGGAAAACGAGGTTCGGCAGAATGGTCTCCTCGCCGTAATTCCGTTCAATCGTATTGAAATAGGCATTGCAGTTCACCAGGTATCCCTGGGGCTGGATCCTGAGATCCTTGACGGTGTCACAAAAAGTAATCTGTATGTTGTATTTTCGCCAGTAATCCCTGAAATACAGTCCTTTGAGATAGGAAACAAGGCTGTCGTCCCTCAGTGTCCGGAGTGCTCGCACCGGCTGAAAACGGTCTCGCAGCAGCGAATCGGCTAGAAGCTTCCGCTCCAGCTGTTCATAAAGGACCTCGGTCACCGGGTTCCTGCGCGATGCCAGCTTTATCGCAAGCAGATCCTGCTTTTCATGATCCTTCTGCCGGTTCGCCTGGTTTAAGACAATCGTTGCAAACACCGAAAAAGTGCAAAGGAAAAAAACCAGGTGAGGCACGGTAAAGGCGGGTCGTTTTCCGTTCATCACATACCAGTGGCCTGCGAGACAGGCAAGGAAAAACAATACCGGCAACCAGTTCTGCCTCCATCCCGTCAGGGTACAAATGGCGAGATCGAGAACAATGGCAATCGCTGCCGGAAGCAGGAGCCACAGGTTCCGGGTATTTTCGCGCAGGAGCGCCATGAACAGCTTTGCCGAAACGAGCCATGCAGCACACATCAGCGAAACGACGATCATCAGTCCATACCCGCTGGGCACCGTTAATTCTGAAACATTTTGCAGATTGAGCGGTAGCAGTGAATTTATTACCAGGTCGTTCATAAGGTTCCCCGCCGTTTCAAAAACCAGCAATATCAGCAAAAAGAGAAGGGAGCTTACGGCAATGTTCCTGACCGCAGACCTGGACAGGCTGACCGGTTTCAGGTCGGCATTCCTGAAAAAAACGACGGCCAGGAAGAACAGCAGTGCGGCATTGATGGTGA
Source organism: uncultured Bacteroidales bacterium (assembly GCA_903845055.1). Taxonomy (GTDB): domain Bacteria; phylum Bacteroidota; class Bacteroidia; order Bacteroidales; family FEN-979; genus CAIVAT01. The sequence goes on from CAIMWF010000056.1 coordinate 24,500, forward strand.
AGTCGCCCAGCGAGGGCAGAAAGGCCGAAGAAGCGTACCACGAGGGGCTGAAAAGATCCGTGTCATAGAGTTCGGCAGGATACCGGAAATAAAACTGGATAAGCCGCAACACCATCACATCCGTGCAGAAAAACAGCAGGAGCATTTTCTTCCTGTTCTTAAACCAGCCGATGCTTGCATAGACCTGGTAAAGGAACAGCAGGAGGCAAACCACGGCCAGCAAGAAGAGCACCGGGAGTATTCCCTGCAGGATTGCCGGTTGCATGTTGTCGGTTGTTCTATCATTTTGTTGCAATCCGGGTGCAGGAATCTTTTCAAATTTCAGGCCGAACAATACCGGCCCGTCGCGTGAAAAAACCGGGTATCTGCCAGGCTCGCGGATTAGGTTTACCGATTCGGGAAAATGAAACCGTACAGTAAAACCATTTTTCAGGTACACATTCTGGAAGGGATATTCGCTTTTGATCAGGCTGCAGGCCAGGAAGGCAAATGTTCCGGAATTTCTGCGCTGCAGACAGTACCATCCTGTTTTCAGCCTGAGGACAAAACTGCCCCGGCTGTTTTTCCTGAGGATGTCATCGGGTACGACGATTTTATGGTCATCCCAGAAAACAAGCGAATCGCGTCGGAATACCAAGAATGAAATTCCCTCCGCTTTTTGATATCCGGGTTTAATCCAGCCCGTGGTTTTGAAAACCGTCCCGGGTGCGTTTGTGTCGAATTTTTCGATGAACGTTCCGAGCGACCTTTTCATGTCGCTTTCTTTTTCTCTGAAAGTTTTTTGGAAAGCCGTGTAAAGGCGCCCCGGATCATTTTGCGCCGACCTGTAAATCCTCAGGGCCGAAACAGACATCAGCAGCAATATTGCCGACAAAAGCCAGGCAAATCCCCATTTTTTAATCCCCTTTTTCAGCCGATTCACTATTTTACTGATTTTTAGCACAATAGACCGGGGTCGCCAAATGGCCTGTAAACGCGTTTCGCACCCCCGGAAATATCATCCATCCATTGGCCCCTTTCATCGATCCTGGGGCACAAAATCACCCTTTTTTCATTTTCAGCACAAAGATAAGGCTTGAATGGCCGGTGTCACGCCTCCGCGCCTGCAGATTTGACCAGAATCCAAAAATAAGGGCTTTCAGGTAGTTTATTTTTCCATGAAGATATTTTTCACTCAGCATCGACACATAATATGCGTCGAGTTTCTGGGGAATCGTTTTTTGCAGTTCAAATCCGTTCCGTGCGGCGAACTCCCCGAATGTTTTTGCGGTGAAGTGGTAAAGGTGCCTTGGAACATCAAATGCCGCCCAGAATTCCCGGTACCGGTTTTTATCCCACGAATTGCTGTTGGGGAGGGCGATGACCAGGGTTCCGTCGGCAGCCAGAAGTTCTTTAACGCGACCGATGGTTTCATCCAGGTCGTGGATGTGTTCGAGCACATGCCACAGGGTGATGCAGTCGAAGTAAGCGGGTTGGACCGTTAACCCCGATAATTGTTCTGAAACCGGGATGCGGTTTTCGGTTCGGGCAAAGTGCCGCGCCTTTTCACCTGGCTCCACCCCTGTAATGCTGAAACCCTTCGACCGGCAATAAGCCAAAAATTCGCCGGTGCCGCAACCGATGTCGAGGATTTTCCCGGTCGTGGCATATTTATGCACGATGCTGTACTTCTTCCTGATCGAAAAGGTCCTTGCCTGTTTGTATAACCTGCTGATGAGATCCCGTTTCTCCACGCCGTGGGAGATGTAATCTTCCGATTGGTAATATCGTCCGATCTCCGTATTCCCGGGCCTGGGATTTACAAACCGGAAGCCGCATCCCTGGCAATACTGAATCTGGAAGGTCTCCCCGGTTAAAAAATGGTCCTTCACCTCCAGGTAACCGGAAAAATTTCCGCCACGGCAAACCGGGCATTGTGTCAGTTTTTCTGTCATTTCAACTTTGTTTCACGTGGAACATCATCGCCCCAGGAATACGATCAGCACCGAAATATCGGCTGGCGAAACCCCGCTGATCCTGGAGGCCTGCCCGATGGTCCTCGGTTGAATTTTTGTTAGTTTTTCCCTGGCTTCCAGGGATAAGGAACCAATAACCGAGTAGTTGAACCCGGGGGTCAACGGCAAATTTTCGAGATGTGAAAGCTTGTCCGCAAGCTCCTGTTCCTTCCCGATATAATTCTCATATTTGATTCTCAGTTCCGTTTCTTCAATGATCTCATCGTTCACCAGGTCATGGTCCGTAGCAAAATTCCGGACGCTTTCCACATGCGACAGGATCTCAAATAAATTGACCTGCGGCCGTAAAAGGATCGTGGCGGCCTTCTGTTTCTGGCTTACCGGTTCGGTCAGTTTTTCCGTCAGCAACCCGTTTACCTGGACGGGAAGGAGGCTTTCTGTCTTCAGAAAGGCGATAAACCGGTCGACCTTCCCATACTTTTCTTTCACTGTTTTTAACCTTGCATCGGAGGCCAGCCCGATTGCATTCGATTTTTCAGTAAGCCGCTGGTCGGCATTGTCCTGCCGCAAAAGGATGCGGTATTCGGCACGGGAGGTGAACATCCGGTATGGTTCTTCGGTTCCCTTGGTGATCAGGTCGTCGATCAGCACCCCGATATAAGCATCAGAACGCCCAAGGATAAACTCTTTTTCCTTCCTGATTTTCAGGTGCGCATTGATCCCGGCCATCAAACCCTGGGCTGCTGCCTCCTCATAACCTGTTGTTCCGTTTATCTGGCCTGCAAAATAAAGCCCCTCAACCCGCTTCGTTTCAAGGGTAAAAGTGAGCTGGTCGGGCGGAAAATAATCATATTCGATGGCATAACCGGGTCTGAAAAATTTGGCCTTTTCAAATCCCTTCACCTTCCTTAAAGCCTTAAACTGTACCTCCTCAGGCAAAGAGGAGGAGAAACCGTTCACGTAATATTCCACAGTATCCCATCCTTCGGGTTCTATAAAAAGCTGGTGTCGCTCTTTATCGGCAAACCGGTCGATTTTATCCTCGATCGAAGGGCAGTACCGGGGTCCCTTGCCCTGGATTCTCCCCGAATACATGGGCGATTTCCCAAAACCCGTCCGCAGGATGTCATGTACTTCGGCACTCGTATAGGTCAAAAAACAGCTCCTTTGTTTCTTTAATACAGGCGATTCGAGGTAAGAAAACTTACCCGGGTTTTCATCGCCGGGCTGTTCCGTCATTTTTCTAAAATCGAGCGACCGGCCATCCACGCGCACCGGGGTCCCGGTTTTCATACGGCTGGCATCGAAACCAAGTTCCATCAACTGCTCGGTAAGGTTTTTCGAAGCGCCCTCCCCCATCCTGCCTCCCGAAAAATTCTTTTCACCGATGTGTATGATCCCGTTCAGGAAGGTACCATTCGCCAGGACAACCGCTTTGCTTTTGAATTCAATGCCAAGACCCGTCCTGACTCCGGTAATTTTCCCGGCTTTTACGAAAACATTCACAACCGAATCCTGCCAGAAATCGACCCCATTCACCGATTCGAGCACGTTTCGCCAGGCAACCGAAAACAAAACGCGGTCATTTTGCGCCCGTGGGCTCCACATCGCCGGACCCTTCGACCGGTTCAGCATCCTGAACTGGATCATGGTTTTATCGGTAACGATACCCGAATATCCACCCATCGCATCAATTTCACGAACAATCTGTCCCTTTGCAATTCCTCCCATGGAGGGGTTGCACGACATCTGCGCCATATTCAGCATGTTCATGGTGATGAGCAGGACCTTCGATCCGAGATTTGCCGCCGCAGCGGCGGCTTCGCACCCGGCATGTCCTGCCCCTACAACGATGATGTCATATTTATTCATTTTCCTCTCTATGTTCCACGTGAAACAATTACCAGGCATTCTATCCGGTCGCAAAATTACGCTGTTTCTTGCATCGGACCGAAGTTAAAATGAAATGTTTTTTCACGGGGTCAGCGTTCCGGCAGAGGTTTATAAAAACAGACAGCGACCGGAACCGGTCGCTCAAATGAAATGATATAACAGGATTGTATACGGACCTTAAACGGCCCGGGCAGGATTAAACAACGATGCTTTCCAGTTGCGACAGGTACCGGTCTTCCCTTTTCCTCATCTCCTCCCTGAGCAATTTCGTTGAATCCTCATGGCCCATCAGGTGTAAAACGCCATGAATAATCACCCGGTGCAATTCATCCCAGAATGCCTGTTTGAACTTGACGGCATTTTCCGTCACCCTTGGAATGCTGATGTAGATATCTCCCGATATCAGGTTGGTTCCCTGGTGATAAGAAAAGGTAATAATATCTGTTAAAGATTTATGTTTCAAATATTTAACGTTAATTTCGCTTAAATACAGGTCATCGCAGAAGATAAAACTGATCTTGCCGGCCCTGTAATCGCTTTCATGAATTACCTCGCGGATCCAGTTCCGTATCTGGATCTTATCCTTCAAAACAAACTGGATGTTCTCGGAAAAAAAAAGGATGTTCTCGCTCATTTCTTCAGGGTTACATTTTCATTCTTTTCCCAATATTCCTTGAGTTTGCTGATGCGGTCGAGCGACTTCTCAAAATTCATGCTTGAAACATAGAACACCATGACGATGCTTTTTGCATTCACCGATATGGTAATTTCATCAGCCAGGGCCCTGATGATGAAAATATCTTTTGAAAGACGGTGCCGCCTGATTTCGCGGTCGAGCACATCCTCCTGGTCCTGTTCATCGGTTCCTTTATGCTCCAGCCTGATTTTAAAAATCAATCCTTTGCGGTTCCGGTCGAAATGAATCGCCAGCTTTTTATCCTCCCCCGAATCATTCAGCGAAAAAAGGATAGCGGCGGCCTCTGTTGTGGCCAGCAGGATATTGCCGAAATAATCATTGTTGATGTTGTAATACTCACATATCTCTTCAACAAAACGTTCCAGTTTTGAAATTTCACTTTGCCCGGTAATGACCAGTTCCCTGCCATCCTTTTTCATATCAGTGTACAATTTTAACAATATAACTGTTTACCTTGTTCTTGTAGTAAGAATTGAGGACCGGAAGAATCAACTGGAGATTTTCCTGTCCCTCTTTCTTCTTCATGTTATACTGATAATTTTGTCCAGGGTTACTTATTTTTGGATTTTTTGCTTCGGTTGATTCTCTTTTTTCTTCCTGCTCGCGCAACTGCTCCGCCTTCTCCGATTCGAGCAAACGGGTTAAGATGTTCTGCTGCCTCATCATCGTTTCCTGGGTGATGTGCTTGTTGACCAGGTCTTTCTCGATCTGTTCCATCTCTTTTGCCGCTTCATTCATCGAACCCTGGTTCTTGAGTCCCTGAGAGGCCTGCTCATCCTGGTATTTCTGCATTTCATTCCTGAGGGCCTCCTGTTCAGCCGCCAGTTTGGCAATCTCCTTGTTCATTCCCGATTGCGCCTGTTTGCTCCCCTCTCCCGGTTTGCCTGATTTTTCCATTCCCGCCTTCAGCTTTTCGAGCTGCTTCCCGATCTGTTTCTGGATGTCCTTCATACTCTTGGCCGACATCTTCCCCCCTTTACCCGAAGGTTTCTTGCACTGTTTCGAACCCGATTTTGTCTTCATGCTCATGGCCGACTGCTCATTCATCTTCTGAAGCGCCTCATCCAGCAGCACGGCCAGGTTGTTGATCGAGGTCATGGAAAACTGCTGGTTGATGACCGCCTGTCCGATGTTGTGGTTATCGAGCGCATCGAGGGCCGATCCGATGTTCTTCCTGATGGAAGCGATCTCCTTCGACACAATCGGCTTGATCATTACCTGCCTTTTAGCAACTGCGTTAAGCGAATCCTCTACAACCTTCACCTTCTCGCCGAACTCTTTCTGCCGGAAAACAAGCTCGGTGAATTTCGGATCATTCCTGGCGATCACCCGCGTCTTTACAATCATGTCCTCCTGGTCGAACGAAAGCCGTACCAGGTTCTCGAGGATCATCCGGATGTTCGATTCATCTTCGGCCATCTGGCTGTCCTCGCTCTCCTCCTGCGAGTCCTCCATCTGTTTGGCCAGCTCCTTCATCTGTTTGGCTGCCTTCTTCTGACTTCCTGCCGCCTCTTTTTGTTTGTTGCCCTGCAACTGATTCTCGCTCTCGGCGAGGTTTTTATTGATGCTGTCCTGCTTTTGCTGCGCATTCCCGAGATCGGCAGGGGTTTCCAGTTCCTTGCCCAGTTTGTCGAGCGATTTCAGCTTCACGGCAAGCGAATCGGCCCGCTGGTTTATTTTCTGCTGTTCCTTCAACAGATCTTCCTTCGATTTTTCTCCCTTTTCGGTCGCTGCAGCAAGCTTTTCAAGATCTTCCGCCGTCTTCCTGAGTTCCTTCACCGTCTCCTCCAGTTTGCGGTCGAATTCAATCTGTTTCATCAGCGCAAGGTTCCGGTCTAGCTGGGTTTCAAGTTCCTTGTTCGACATTTTCATCTTCTCCAGCAAACTGGCCAGCTTCGTTTTATCAACCTGGTTCAGAAGGTCTTTCATCTCCTGGATCATCTTCTTCATCTCCTCTGTCAGCATCTGGTCCATCAACTGCTGCAGCTGCTTCTGTTTTTCAATGATCCGGTCGCTGGTTTCAAGGTATTTCTCTTCGTTCGCGATGTTCTGCTGGTTCTTTTTACGGGTCTGGTCAACTTTGTCCTCAATGTCCTTGTTCGCCCTGATCAGGTCCTCGATCTTCTTCTTATCCTGCCAGGTAAGGCTGCTCTGGTCCACCAGCTTTTTATTGAGCTCTTCCATATTCTTCTTCAGTGCCTTCGAATCGGAGAGGCTCTTTTCAAGGTCGAGGTTGATCGATTTTTCATTCTGGGTAGTCTGGTTCGCAATCTCCTCCAGGCCAGGGGTCGAAATGGTCTTCAGCTCCGACCGGGTGGCCTTGGGACCATGGATGCCGTCGTTGTCCCACACTTCGAAATTATACTGGATCTGCTGCCCGGGCAGGGGAAGAACCTTCATCAGGTCGACGGTATAATAAAACACCTGGTTGTTGACCGATTTATCGAAGGCAATCGGTTCAACCCTGGAAACAGCCGATGCGGTGTCGTTTTTCAACGAAATTTTATAGTTGAAGGTGAGCTTCGAAAAACCATAATCATCCTTGATGGTCCCTTTGAAGAAAAGCGAGGTGGCAAGGGCCGAATCAGCCGATTCTACCATGAATACCGAGGGAAACCCATCGGAAATTGCGTTGATCCTGAAATTGAGTGAATCGGCGCTGAAGGTGCTCTCATTGACCGGCGAAATACAATAGGAAAATGAGCTTAGAACCCTCGCCGAATGCGAAAAAACGCCCAGGTTCCCGTTTATAAGGCTTATCAGTTCCCTGTCCTGCCTGAACCGGATGGAGCGTACATCTTTTGTATGGAAATTCCATGTCAGAACCGTCCCTTCAGGGACACTGAGATCTCCAGTGTTTTCAAGTGTTTCCTGAGGCTTGTTGATATAGGCGGGATAACTCGCCAGGATATCGAAATTCAGAATGATCGGCTTGGGGAACACCCTGATTTCATATTCATCCGAACGGTAATCGCCCGTTACGATCCTGTACAGGATGTTTGCCTGGACCGATTTGAACTGGCATGAGAAGATAAACCCCCGCTCCTTCCTCATTTTGTAAGATATGTCGCCCGACTTGACGAATATTTCAGCCGGGATCTCTTCACCGGTCGCCCTCACCCTGATCTCCACATCCTCCTGCTGCACGGCAGTGATATTTCTCGTCAGCACCTCTATCTGGTAAGGCAGCGGTTTCACGAAGGCTTTGTTAAAATGCATGATTCTGCCGGCGGGGTCGGAAATGGTTTTGGGAGAGAAAAGGATACCGGCAATGATGATCATAAGTGGGACAAGAGCATAGTATAGATAACGGAGATTCTTCCTGAAATCGATCACGATATTGAAGCGGAAGACCTTCAGCGCACGGGTTTTCTGCTCTATGCCTGCCGCAAGCAGTTCCGCGACGGCCCCGTCGTTCTCCTGCTGCCGGATAAGCTGGAGGGTGTTGAGCAGTTTGTCCTGGATCTCGTTGAAATATTTCCCGATGATCATGGCAGCCTGGTCGTGCGAAATGACCCTGCCGATGCGCATGAGTTGCAGGAAGGGGATCAGCACCAGCCTGACGGTGGTGAAGAGTGACAAGCCCAGGAAGGTGAAAAAAAGCACCGTCCTCACCAATTGGCTGAAAAAGAAGAAATACTCGAAGGCCACCAGGAAAAGGAAAAAAGCCCCCATCAGTGCACAGACCCACATGAAACCGCGGATCATCCGGTTTTTATAATATTTCCGGATAAAACCATCAAGTTTTACAATGAGTTCGTGTTCCTGTGCCATGGTTCCTTTGAAATTGTAGTGAGCCTTACCCGGCGCAGGTCAGCTGCACCCCGGTATTCTCCTGGTATTCCTTGACAAAAGTACGAATAAGCGACATATGATATTTCGCAGGCCGGAATAGTTTATTTTTGCACTTTTTAACACAGGATGATGAAAACAGACAAAATACGCGTACGTTTCGCACCCAGTCCAACCGGTCCGCTGCATATCGGCGGCGTCAGGACAGCCCTCTATAATTTCTTGTTCGCCCGGCAGCACGGCGGAACCATGATCCTCAGGATTGAAGACACCGACCAGAGCCGGTTTGTGCCGGGTGCCGAACAATACATCACCGAATCGCTCCGCTGGTGCGGTCTCGATTTCGATGAAAGCCCCGAAAAGGGAGGCCCGCACGCCCCCTACCGCCAGTCGGAACGCTCGGATATTTACAGGACCTACATCCGGCAGCTGATCGACGCCGGTCATGCCTACTATGCCTTTGATACGGAAACCGAACTGGAGGAGCTGCGTTCGCAGGCAAAAGCCGGTGGCAAAACCTTCCAGTATGACCAGCACACCCGGAAATCGTTGCGGAATTCAACCGCGCTCCCGGCAGAAGAGGTCGAATCTTATCTTGCTTCCGGCGCACCCTACGTCATCCGTGTCAGGATACCCGAAAACGAACCGGTGACGGTACACGACCTGATCCGCGGCGAAGTGACTGTGAACACGCAGAACCTCGACGACAAGGTCCTGTTCAAGTCCGACGGTCTGCCCACCTACCACCTGGCCAATGTGGTCGATGATTACCTGATGCAGATCACCCATGTGATCCGTGGCGAGGAGTGGCTTCCCTCCGCCCCGCTCCATGTGCTGCTCTACCGCTTTTTCGGCTGGGAATCGATCATGCCGCAGTTCGCCCATCTTCCGCTCATCCTCAAACCCGACGGCAACGGGAAACTAAGCAAACGCGACGGCGACCGGCTGGGTTTCCCCGTATTCCCCACCGCCTGGAAAGACCCCGTAAGCGGCGAGCTGTTCTCGGGCTACCGCGAATCGGGGTACCTCCCCGAAGCGGTCATCAACATCCTGGCACACCTTGGGTGGAACCCGGGCATGGGAACAGAGCAGGAATTTTTCACCATGGAAGAACTTATCAGCCTTTTTTCACTCGAACGGGTGGGCAAACACGGTTCAAAATTTGACCCGGAAAAGGCGCGCTGGTTCAACCACCAGTACCTGCAGCGGCTGGGCGATGAGGAACTTTCACAATATCTCAAACCCTGGTTTGACCAGTATGGCCTGGATCCCGACCCTGGTTACATCATCCGGGTGACGGGCATGGTAAGGGAGCGCTCCTCCCTGATCCCCGACCTGTGGGCCAATTCGTGGTATTTCTTCATGCGTCCCGAACAATACGATCCCCAGGTTTACCAGAAGATCTGGCAGCCGGGCACCGCTGCGCTGCTGCAGGATATCCTCGCCGAAACGGAACGCCTGGAGGAATTCACGGCCGAAACATTTCATACGCTTGTGCAGGAATACACCAGCCGCACGGGTGTCAAAATGGGCCAGGTGATGAATCCCCTGAGGCTGCTCACCGTAGGCTCCAGCCAGGGACCCGGCATGATGGACCTTGCAGCCATCCTGGGCAAAGAGGAGTTCACCGCCAGGATCAGGGCCGGGCTGCAAAAACTGGCCTGATCAATTTACCGGGAATACTTTTCCAGAAGGTTTACCGAAGGTTCATCCCCCAGTTCGACGGCTATTTTCCAGTCATCGCGCGCCGCGGACAGTTTGTTCATGCGCAGCCTGACCAATCCCCGGTTGCGGTAGGCATCCTTGTAGGCGGGCTTAACCGCCAGCGCCCTGTTGATGTCCAGCAGGGCTCCCGGCAGGTCGCCCCCGATGGCTTTGACCGCCCCGCGGTTGTTCAGCGCCTCCGCCAGTGTTGTGTCATATTTGAGCGCCATGTTGTAGTTTTCAAGCGCCTCCGGGTATTTCCCTGCCGCGGAGTATATGTTCCCAAGGTTGTTGTATGCATCGGGATTTGCGGACTTGAGCGCAACCGACTTTGAATAATCGGCGATTTTTCCGGCAACATCGCTGTTCTCCCGCGCCGACGCCCGCAGGTACCACGCCAGGTGGTTTCCGGGATAACGCAGAACAACGTTGTCGAAAAGGGTGAAGGAATCTTTCCACACCCCGATCCGCTGCCAGCTGGTCATGCTGAAGAACACGCAGAAAAGGATGAAGACTGCGTACAGCAATGTTTTCAGGGAGGAAGAGATCCCCGGCTTCGCCAGCACTCCGGTGAAGCGTGTTGCAACGATGAAAAACAGCCCGATATAGGGCACGTAGGTGTACCGCTCGGCCATGAAGGCCCCGCCAACCGGCAGGATCTGCAACACGAGGATAAGGTTGACCAGGAAAAACAGGAAGCCTGCGAAATATTTCCTTGAATATTTCAGCGACCAGGCTGCGGCAGTCACGATCGCAAGGTTGAACAGAACTGAAAGATAGATGAGCGTCCCTTCACTCCCCTGTCCTGCACCCGGGTAGGGATGGTAAGCCGACAATCCCGCAGGGAAGAACATCATCGAAATGTAACGGAAGATGGCATAATTGACGGTGAAAAACCGGTTCACCGTCCCGAGGTCCAGGTCGAGTCCCCGGTGGATGGCGGATCCCTGCGACAGGATGGCCACGATCCCGAAAACCAATGCCAGGACGAAAAACGGGATCTTTTCGGAAATCTGGCGAACTGAGAATTTACGCTTCTCCAGGAAATCCATCAGCAACATCACCAGCGGGAAGATCACCGCGGCCGATTTCGAAAGCAGCGAAAGCAGCAGGAAAAACATTGACAGCAGGTAATACCTGCGCCGGCTTGCCGGCATTTCACCCTTCTTTCCCGGTGTCCCGGCAGAAACCCGGAGATAATACCCATAGCAGATAAGTCCCGCCATGAAAAAGGCGGTATAGAGAAGGTCCTTGCGCTCGGAGATCCACGCCACCGATTCAACGTGCATGGGGTGGATGCCGAACCAGAGGGCCACGATGGCCGCCACATACCGTTCAGGGCTGATGAGCCTTACAAACCGGTAAACCAGCAGCACGTTGACCAGGTGCAGCAAGAGGTTATCGAAATGGTAGAGTGTTGCCGACCGGAAGCCCGAAACGGCATATTCGAGGGCAAAGCTGAGGGTGGTGAGGGGATGGTAATTGCCGCTGTAAAAGGTGGTGAAGATGTTCTTCAGCTGTACCCACCCCAGACGGTGTATGGCCAGGTTGTCCCGCAGGTAGCCGGTATCGTCCCAGTCGACGAAGCCGTTCTTCAGCGATGGCAGGTAAAGCATAAGGGTGAACAGCGCGATCGCCCCTGCAAGCAGGTATTCGCTGCCGGGACCTCTCTCCTGCCCCTGGTTCAGGGTTTTTCCCGGTTTCGGGTTTTTCTTCATGGAGGTTGTCGGTTTCCGCGGCAATGTTACCGATTTTTCCGGTACCCACGGTCAACGGAACCATGGATAACCTGCACAGGTTTTTTGTACCGCCTGTCAATCCGGGGCCGCTGGCCTGTCTGTACTAAATATTTGGTTCAAAGCCGCAAGGTGCCTGTAAATTCATTATTTTTGTTTGTAGCCATGATCTCAATGATTTGACTGAAAATTGCGTTGCATTCATGAGGTTCAGCAAATACCGGAACATATGAAAAATTGGATATCCGTTTGTTTTGTCATCCTGTTTTCACTGGCCGCGAATACGGGTGTGCGTGCCCAGTGGGTCCCGAGCCAGGGGCTCGACGGCGCTCCAGCCAGCGGCGTTGCCGTGATCGATTCAACCGTTTTCATCGCCTCCGGGGGCAATGGTATTTTTTCGCGAAATATCAGTGGCGGGTCCTGGAACCAGCAACTGCCGGGCATGTCATTTAAAAACATCAGCCGGTGCGGAAATGCTCTTTTTACCTGGGGCTATTCCAGCTGCTACCGGTCGCTGGACCATGGCGTTTCATGGGAAAGCATGGCCGGCTGGTGGAACACCCCCGATGTGTATTCCCTTTGCTGCATCGATTCCATCCTGTTTATCACACTTTCTTCCGGTATCTACAAGTCGTTTGATTACGGCAATTCCATCTACCCCATCGTGAACCATATCCCTCCCCCGTCCCCGCCAAACCTGTCGGCATGCGGAGGGTCTTCTCTGTTTTCCTTCCAGCATTATGCCGGATCAGGGCAAACGGTTTACATTTATGAATCAAATTCCCTGGGCAGTACATGGGATTCCGTTTCAGGGGCCGGCCTGCCCGCTTCGGCTTTTGGTATCACGACGATCTGCAGGTTTGGCGGCAGCAGCTGGCTTTCCGCCTCGCCGGGGATGAACCTGGTGGCGACCGGCCAGCAGCGCATCTTTGCATCCCCTGCCCAGAACGGGCTGTGGTACTGCGACGGACTCCTGACCGGCATTGCCGGGACCGCACCCTCAGCGAAAGGCCGGCTGACAACCTCACCGAACCCTGCCAAAGCGTTTGTCAATGTTTCGTTTAATCTGCCCGAATCCTCATCGGCGGCGATCACCATCACCGGGATGACCGGGAACGTTCTTTATAATGTAGAAAGAAGCTGGCTTGTAAAGGGAATCCACACCGAAAGGGTCGGGCTGGATGGGTTTTCACCGGGATTGTACATCGTTTCCCTTCATACCGGCAATTCGAATCTGAACTGCAAATTGCAGGTACTGAAATAAAAGCAACATGACTGGGGCCGCAAAGACAAAATTGCTGCCAGGTTTAATCTGCGTGAAACATGGAAGAGGCCGTGTTTGAAACCCTCCACGGCGTCATAAAAAAAACCCCGTAAATCGTTCATTTACAGGGTTTCGATTGTTGTCCGACTAGGGGTCGAACCTAGACTCTAATGATCCAGAATCATTTGTGTTGCCAGTTACACCATCGGACAATCTGAGCGCAAAATTAATACATTTTTTCCGAATCTGTCAAGTTTTATTTAACTTTTTCAGTCTTCACCCATGAATCCTTCAGGGGGACGACCCGGTTGAAGATGAGGTTCTGCGCGGTTGAATCCTTATCCACAGAAAAATAGCCTGTCCGCTCGAACTGGTATTTCTCGGAGACCTGCGCATTTTTAACCGCCGGCTCCACCATCGCCGTGATCACCTTCAGCGAATCTGGGTTCAGGTAATCCTTGTAGGTTTTTCCCTCTTCGATGTCGTCGGGGTTCTCCTTTACAAAGAGCCGGTCATAGAGCCTTACCTCCACGCCCACCGCATGCTTTGCCGAAACCCAGTGCAGTGTTCCCTTCACCTTGCGGTTGCTGTCGGGCATGCCGCTCCGGGTCATCGGGTCGTAAGTGCAGTGTATTTCGGTGATCCTGCCCGTTTCCGGCTCCTTCACGACACTTTCGCACCGGATGATGTATGCAGCCTTCAAACGCACCTCGCGCCCCGGGGCAAGCCTGAAAAACTTGTTTGGGGGATCTTCCATGAAATCGTCGCGCTCGATGAAGAGGGTTTTGGAAAAGGGCATCTTCCGTTTTCCCCTGGATTCATCTTCGGGGTTGTTCACCGATTCGAGTTCTTCCGTCAACTCTTCCGGGTAATTGTCAATGACCACCTTCACCGGGTCAAGGATGGCCATCAGGCGGTTTGCGCGCCGGTTGAGGTCCTCGCGGATACAGAATTCGAGCAGGCTCACGTCGATGATGTTGTCGCGTTTGGCCACCCCGATGGTCTCGGCGAAATTCCGGATCGACTCGGGGGTGAAACCCCTGCGGCGCAATCCGCAGATGGTGGGCATGCGGGGATCGTCCCAGCCGCTGACAAAACCCTGCTGGACGAGTTCGAGCAGCTTCCGCTTGCTCATCACGGTATAGGTCATGTTCAGCCGTGCAAATTCGATCTGGCGGGGGGGGTAGATCCCGATCTCGCGGATGAACCAGTCGTAAAGCGGCCGGTGAACCTCGAATTCGAGGGTGCAGATGGAATGGGTGATGCGTTCGATGGAGTCGGACTGCCCGTGGGCGAAATCATACATCGGGTAGATGCACCACTGGTCGCCCGTGCGGTGGTGGTGCGCATGCAGGATGCGGTAGAGCACGGGGTCGCGCATGTGCATGTTGGGCGATGCCATGTCGATGCGGGCCCGGAGCACCCGGGTGCCGTCGGGGAACTCCCCGTTGCGCATTCGGGCGAAAAGGTCGATGTTCTCTCCTACCGTCCGGTTTCTGTAGGGGCTCTCCTTCCCCGGTCGGGTGGGCGTGCCGCGGGTTTCGCTGATCTCCTCGGCAGACATGTCGCACACGTAGGCCCTTTCCTTGCGGATGAGGGTCACCGCATATTCGTAAAGCTGTTCAAAATAATCGGAGGCGTAATAGAGGCGGTCTTCCCAGTCGAAACCCAGCCATTTGACATCTTCCATGATCGAATCGACATATTCAACATCCTCCTTCACCGGGTTGGTGTCGTCGAACCGGAGGTTGGTCATCCCGTTGTATTTTTTGGCCAGCCCGAAATTCAGGCAGATCGACTTCGCATGGCCGATGTGCAGGTACCCGTTCGGCTCGGGCGGAAACCGGGTATGCACACGGCCTTCGTTGACCCCGTTCCGTATATCTTCCTCGATGATCTCCTCGATGAAATTCAGCGATCGCAATGCCTTTTCTTCCGGCAATTTTGGCTCTTCCATAATCAGCATATAAATTTTGTGTCCCCCCGGGCGGCTGCTTCCTCCGTGTTCTCAGTAACTTCTCTGCGCCTCTGTGGTTCAAGTTTTAAACACAAAGACACAGGGGGCTTTTTAAGTTCACGGAGAGAAAAAAACAGGTTTCTCCCACGATCCATGGTTGCCCGGGCAGGGCATATTCTTCTGCAAACTTACTACAATTTGAAAAACCGCCGCCCCTGTACCCCGGAAATTGGTAATTTCACCGGTTGAAAAACACAGGTTATGGGTACAATTCTGCTGGAAGGGATGGAGTTCTTCGCGTTTCACGGCTGTTTCAAAGAGGAACAAATCATCGGGACAAAATTCATTGTCGACCTGGTGGTCGACATCGACACGGTGGTGGCTGAGCGGAGCGACAGCCTCCACGACACCGCCGACTACGTGGGGCTTTACCGTTGCGTGAAACGGGAAATGGAACAGAAATCGCACCTGCTCGAACATGTGGCCGCACGCATCGTTGAGGCGATCAGGCGCGATTTCCCGGCCATCCTCGCGATCGACCTGAAGATCGCCAAACTCAACCCGCCGATGGGAGGTAAAATGCAGCAGGTGAGTTTCAAAACCCTATGGAAGAAATGATTTGGTTATAATTTCAAAATTTTTCTTAGTTTTGCACTCCCATTCAACCTGGTTTCGTGGCCGAGTGGCTAGGCAGCGGTCTGCAAAACCGTCCACAGCGGTTCGACTCCGCTCGAAACCTCACCACCCGTTTCTCTAAGGAACGGGTTTTTTATTTGCCTTTGGGATAAAGCAGGTATTCGCTGATCAGCACCAGGGCCATGGTGAAGGCGCTGCTCAGCAGCACGCGGAAGAAGGTTGCCATGAACTCGCTGAAACGGAAGATCTCCAGGTAAAAAAGGGCGAAATGGTGGATCAGCACCAGGATGATCGTATAGTACAGGAACCACTTGATCCCCTGGTTCCGTAAAGTCGGCGTATCGCCGATGAGCGATTCGGGTCCGGAACTAATGGCAGAGATAACCAATGGCCTGAAGAAGGCCATGATCAGGCAGGCGGCCGCATTCAGCCCGATGGTGTTGGTGAAGATGTCGATGCTGATCCCCAGCAGGAAGGCCAATACGAGCAGGAGCCAGCGAGGGATCCCAAAGGGCAGCAGCAGGATGAAATAGATATAGAAATAGGGATTGATGTACCCGCCCAGGTTGATGTGATTCAGGATCAACACCTGGAGGAACACCAGGAAAAAAAACCGGATGATATTGTAAAAAACGGTTCTCGAGGTCACGGTTCGTTAATTATTCAATGGTTAATGCGCCTTAAAGGAGGCTTTCAGGTCGTCTTTTTCCTTCCGCATCATGTCAACCACCACCTCCACGTATCCCAGGCTGTTGAAATCGGTTGAAAAGAAGATCTCGCCGTTGTTGAAATTTTCGTCCTGAAGGTTCGAGAAATCGCTGATGGTGCCGATAAGCAGTCCTTCGGGGAAAATCTCCGAGTTCCCGCTGGTGATGATCGTATCGCCCTTCACCATCCTCACATGCTTCGGCACCTCCTTTACCTGTCCCTTCCGGTAGTTTCCGCCGCTCCATTCAACATTCACCAGCTGGTTGTTCTTTTTGAACTTCCCCGAAATCCGGCTGTCCTTGTTCAGCATCGACATGATCCAGCTGAAATGGGGCGAAACGCTCACCACCTGTCCCACGATCTTGTTACCGATGATCACCCCCATGTGGTTTTCGATGCCATGAAGGGTGCCCTTGTTGATCATCAGGTAGTTGTTCCGCTTGTTGGTGGAGTTGCTGATGACCTTTGCGCTGATGTACTTGTATTCCAGCTTGACAATGGTATCCTTTTTATAAAAGATGTTGACGTCGGAAGCGTAAAATGCCTCAGGGATGCGTGAATGCAGTTTGGCCATCTCCTCCACCAGCACCCGATTGGTTTTCCGGAGCGAAAAATACTCCGAGATCCCGTTGAACATTCCGTTGACGGATCCCGAAACGGAGTTAGAAACAGCATAGAGGGAACTGCCCTGGAATTCGTTGTAATTGAACAGCAGAATCAGTGAAAAACTCTCCAGCAGCAGGAATAGGAAATAGAAATAGTGCTCCCTGAGAAATAGGAAAAGATTCCGCATGGTACCTCTTACTTGATGAGGAACGTAAACTTGTCAAAGTTTTTAAGCGCGATGCCTGTCCCGCGGGCAACGGCGCGCAGGGGATCTTCGGCAACATGAACCTTCAGTTTCGTTTTCAGGTGGAGGCGTTTGTCGAGGCCCCTCAGCAGGGCTCCGCCGCCGGTGAGGTAGATGCCGGTTTCGAAAATATCGGAAGCCAATTCGGGCGGGGTCATTTCGAGTGCGTTCAGGACGGCTGCCTCGATCTTCGCCACCGATTTGTCGAGGCAATGGGCGATTTCGGCATGGTTCACAATAACCTCCTTGGGAATCCCCGTAAGCAGGTCGCGGCCATGCACGGCATAGTCGGGCGGCGGGTTGTCGATATCGGCCAGGGCGGCTCCCACCTCGATCTTGATGCGTTCGGCGGTGCGTTCCCCCACGTTGATGTTGTGCTGTTTGCGCATATACTCCTCGATGTCGGCGTTGAACTCGTCGCCGGCGATCCTGATCGATTTGTTGTTCACGATCCCGCCCAGGGCGATCACGGCGATTTCGCTGGTGCCTCCGCCGATGTCGATCACCATGTTGCCGACCGGTTCAAGTACGTCGATCCCGATCCCGATTGCGGCAGCCATGGGCTCATGGATCAGCCTGACCTCCTTGGCCCCGGCCTGTTCGGCCGAATCCTTGACGGCCCGCTCCTCCACCTCCGTGATGCCGGATGGAATGCAGATCACCATCTTGAGCGCGGGCGGAAACCATGATTTGCGCAAGTCGATCATTTTGATCATGGCGCGGATCATGTGCTCGGCAGCCTGGAAATCGGCGATAACCCCTCCCCTCAGCGGCCTGATCGTTTTGATGTTTTCGTGGGTCTTCCCATGCATCATCTGCGCCTTCTTCCCCACCGCGATGATCTTTCCCGAACTCCGCTCGATGGCCACGATGGAGGGTTCGTCAACAACTACCTTGTCGTTGTATATGATGATGGTGTTGGCTGTGCCCAGGTCGATGGCTATTTCTTTTGTAAATAATCCCATGGTTGAAAATTTAATAACTCCTTGATTAAATTTGTTTATTGACAAGTGACCAAAAAACTAATGGCGGTTAACAATGTATTATTCCCTGCTCAGCATGCCATATTCCATTTGTCACTTGTCACGCTTCACTCTATTCTCAGTGTTTAAAATGTCTAATCCCCGTAAACACCATCGCCATGCCGTGTTCGTTGCAGTAATTGACGGAATCGGCGTCACGGATCGAACCTCCCGGTTGTATCACGGCCTTGATGCCCGCCTCGTCTGCTATTTCGACGCAGTCGGCAAAGGGAAAGAATGCATCCGAGGCCATGACCGCCCCTGTGGTGTCAAACCCGAAGGTCCGTGCCTTGAGGATCGCCTGGCGCAGGGCATCCACCCTGGAGGTCTGCCCCATCCCGCAACCGATCAGCTGCCGGTTTTTTATAAGAACGATGGTATTTGATTTCAAGTGTTTTACAATTTTATTGGCAAACACCAGCGCTTCAGTTTCCTGGAGTGTGGGTTTTTGCCTGCTGACATACTGAAAATCGGTCTCCTGCTCCGATGCAAGGTCCTTCTCCTGCTCAAGAACACCATTCAGGATGGACTTGAACTGCCGGGTCGGGAAAGTAAATGAATTTTTTTGCAAAATTATTCTATTTTTCTTTGATTTCAGGAGATCAAGGGCATCATTTTCATAGCCATCGGCAATTAATATTTCGAAAAACAGCTTGTTCAGCTCCATCGCGGTTTCCATGCCGATGGTCCCGTTTGCAATGACAATACCGCCGTAGGCCGATACCGGGTCGCAGGCCAGGGCGTCGAGATAGGCCTGCCTGAGCGTCTCACGGCTGGCAACCCCGCAGGGATTGGTATGCTTGATGACCGCCACGGTGGGTTCGGAAAATTCTCCGATCAGGTTGATGGCGGCGTCGATGTCGACAAGGTTGTTGTAAGACAGGTCCTTCCCGTGAAGCTTGATAAAAACACCGTCGGGGTCGCCGAAATAGGTGCCCTGCTGGTGCGGATTCTCGCCGTAGCGCATCGGGTACGACGAAAGGATGCTCTGCTTGAAGGCGCTGATGTGCTCCCGGCGGTTGAAATAATTGAAGATCATTGTATCATAATGCGAGGAGACGTTGAAGGCCCGGGCGGCAAACAACCGGCGTTCGTCAATACCTGTGAAACCATTGTTTTTCTCCAGGAGCCCGGCCAGGTCGGAGTAAAAGCCGGTGGCAGGAATGACCAGCACATGGGCGTAATTCTTAGCGGCCGCGCGGATCAGGCTGATCCCGCCGATATCGATCTTTTCGATGATCTCCTCCTCGTTTTTGTTAACGGCGATGGTCCTTTCAAAGGGGTAGAGGTCCACAATGACCAGGTCGACCGAAGGGATCTCGTATTTTTCAACATCGCCCACATCGGCTATCTGGTCGCGGCGCCAGAGGATGCCCCCGAAAATCTTCGGGTGGAGGGTTTTTACCCTGCCTCCCAGGATGGAGGGATAGGAGGTGATGGATTCAATGGCAATTGCATCTATTCCTTTGCTTTTCAGAAAATCGTATGTTCCTCCGGTGGAGATGATCTGTACATTCAACGATACGAGTTTCCCCGCAATCTCTTCGATCCCGTCCTTTTCATAAACGGAAATCAGCGCTGATTTAATCCTGATCTGGTCGGTCATTTTGCTGAATTTTGTAACATTAACGGAATGCCTGCGTCTAAAATCCGACGTTGCTGACCCTTTGCAATGTTACCAAAAATTACCGGATCAAACAATGGAATAGGCCATAAGGGATTAAATATTACCTTTACTGATTGTTAAATTAGGAAACCAGTACCTCCATGATCTTAATATTACGATTGGTTCGCGAAAGTTATTTGTTTGCTTTTCAGGAGATTATAGTGAACAAGGTTCGTACGATCCTCTCCCTCCTCGGCATCACCATCGGGATTTTCTGCGTCATTTCGGTATTCACCGTTTTCGACGCCATGGAGAATTCCATCCGCAAGAGCATCGCCTCCCTGGGAACCAACGTGCTGTATATCCAGAAGTGGCCTTGGGCCATGGGTGGCGACTATCCCTGGTGGAAATACTGGCAACGGCCCGAAGCCTCGCTCGACGACATGCGGGAGGTTGAAAAGCGTTCAGCCCTTGCCGATGCCGTGGCTTACATGGTGCAGGTGAACAAAACGGTGAAATACCAGAACAACTATATTGAAAACATTGGGGTGATGGGTGTTTCGCAGGACTTTGACAAAGTATGGAAGTTTGAACTGGCCGATGGCCGCTATTTCTCCTTGAGTGAATCGGCCAGCGGCAAAAACATCGCCATCATCGGCGCCGACCTTGCAACAGATCTTTTCCGCGAAGGCGACCCCATCGGGAAGAAGATCAAGATCTTCGGCCGTAACATTGAAGTGATCGGCGTAATCACCAAGGAGGGGGAGGATTTTTTCGGGAATTCCAACGACAAGGCGGTTTATCTTCCCGTCAATTATTTTAAAACACTGGTTGATCTGCGCGACATGGGATCGACCATCGTGGTGAAGGCAAAACCCCTGGTATCCAATGCCGAACTGCGCGATGAACTAACAGGGCTCATGCGCTCGATCAGGAAACAGAAGCCCGCAGCGGAGGATAATTTTGCCATCAACGAAACCGACATTATTTCAAAGGGATTCGATAGCCTCTTCAGTGTTATCGCTATGGTGGGATGGATCATCGGCGGATTCTCGCTTCTGGTAGGCGGGTTCGGCATCGCCAACATCATGTTCGTGTCGGTAAAGGAGCGAACCAACATCATTGGCATTCAAAAGGCCCTGGGGGCCAAGAACTACTTCATCCTGTTCCAGTTCCTGTTTGAAGCGGTATTTCTTTCGCTGATCGGGGGTGCGGTCGGGTTGCTGATCATCCTGATCATCACCCTGCTGGTGTCACATTTTACAGGGTTCCACCTTGTGCTAACGCAGGGAAACATCATCCTGGGGATCGGGGTTTCCGCTGTAATCGGGCTGATCTCCGGTATTCTGCCTGCCTGGTCGGCCTCAAAGCTCGACCCGGTGGAGGCCATGCGCACCGGAATGTAGGTCAGAACGGCCAGAACTGGTTATCATTCCATATCTTTTCCTTCAATTCGTTGTCCATATCGCTGAGGATCTTCAGGTGACCACCTTCCCATTCGGCCAGCCATTTATATAAGGCCTTTTCGTTTGGATCAGTTGCTTCGGCCGCCTGCTTTGAATAAACCTCGACTGCCTTTTTCTCAAAATCGATGGCCGCCGAAATGGCCGCCGCTTCGAAACCAGCTGATGAGACCTTGTTTTTCAGCTCCTCGGTAAGGATCAGCGTGGCGAATCCTTCGTTCGCCAGGTCGGGCAGTTCAACCTTCTTGAAGGTGTGGTTCTTTTCATAGCTGATATACTGCTCCGCAAGGAACTTCACGTGCTGTGTCTCCTCATCTGCCATGGTCAGAAAGATATGTTTGATCTCAGGTTCGGGAGTCTGCTCGGCAACTTTTGCATAAAAGGCATGGCCCCTTTTTTCCATGAGGATGGCCATTTTAAGAATTTCGAGTGCTTTCTGTGTTTCCATTTTTCTGTCGGATTTGGGAATTCAAACTTACAAATTTTTCCGCATCAAAAACAAATATGGCCGAGAAAGAGCGGCAGCCCCTTTGCGGGGAGGCAGCCATTTCCGGCTTAAAAACAAAACCTTCTCATCAAACCTTTAAACATCCTGTTGTGCCCTGCTGTGTCTGATGTGACTATTGTGGTGAAAAAACCTTAATCATTTATAATGGCAATAGCCTCTGCAACCGTTTCAACCGGTGCGAAACAGGCCTTGTCCCGGCACACATAGATCAGTGTTTTCCCCGTCACCCGCCTGTTTTCATCGGCAGCATCCCTGCCAAGCCCTGCTCCTGAAAAGATCACGCCCGGGAGGTAATGGCCCGAAAACTCCTGCAGTAGTTCAAAACACGCCCCGCCGGTGATGTTCACCTCAACCACCCCGATGATGATTTTCTGCAGCAGGTCGGCCCAGTTGGCATGATGGGAAGGGCTTCTCACGATTGCGGGAATCATGGCCTTCACCATCATCTCCGCTCGCAAAATATAACCTGCATCTCCAAGCAGGTAACCGGCTGTAAGAAGGTTGGACGCGATCACCGAGTTTGAGGCGGGTATAACATTGTCCGACAATTCCAGGGTTTCAGTCACCAGTTTCGGCTCTTCACCTGACGAAAGATTGAAAAACAGTCCCTCCTCTGCAGTGAAATGTTCAGTGACCTCTGCCATCAGCAGTCTCACGGGAACGAGCCAGGAATTGTCAAAGGTCGCCTGGTAAAGTTCAAGGAAGGCACTTGCCAGGAAGGCATAATCATCGAGGAAACCGGCAATGGTCAGCCTGCCTCCTTTGGCATTGCGCCATAACTTTCCGCCGCGCTGTTCAACTCTTTCACGGTAGAAGGCGGCTGCACGGATGGCGATGTCAAGCCAGGCCTGGTTACCAAACACCCGCGCTGCAGTCACCAGTCCCCGGATCATCATCGCATTCCAGCAGGTCAGGATCTTGTCGTCGGTTGCCGGCCTTTCACGGTTTCCCCTGGCATTCAGCAACCGGTGGCAGCCGATGCGGATGAATGCCGAAAACTGTTCTTCCGTCATGTCATGACTGGCCGCAAGCGCATTAATGCCGGGTGAAATCCGCAACACATTCCGGTCATTTTCCCAGTTCCCGCCTGGTTCGCAGCTGAAATATTCTTCGAACAACCTGGCGTCTTCGCCCAGGTGTTTCACGATTTCCTCATGGCTCCATACGTAAAAGGTGCCTTCCTGCCCTTCGCTGTCGGCGTCGAGGGAGGCATAAAACAGGCCTTCGGGGCTCGTAAGTTCGCGATTGACAAAGCCGATTGTCTCTTCAACAACTTTTTTACACTTTTGATTTTTTTCAGCAGCGAAGGCTTCCGAATAAAGGGAAATCAGCTGTGCATTGTCGTAAAGCATTTTCTCGAAGTGGGGCACATGCCAAGCGGCATCCACCGAGTAGCGGCTGAAACCTCCCCCGAGCTGGTCGTAAATTCCCCCACGGGCCATCCGGTCGAGGGTCAGCGCCATATAACCGGAGAGTTGCCGGTTTCCCTGCAGGAATCCGTACCGTAAAAGGTATTCAAGGTTTGCAGGCATCGGGAATTTGGGAGCCCCGCGTGTGCCGCCGTTGACCAGGTCGAGCTCCTCACTCCACCGCCTGTAAATTTCATGCAACATCCCGGGGTCGGGCGTTTCATCCGCCCGTGCGGGAGGAATCGCCCGGTGCTGTCTCATTCCTTTCGCCACCTCTGAAGCCTGTTGAACCAGGTCGTCCCGGTTCGAGTCGTAAATTCCGGCAAAATAGTCCAGGATGTGCAGCCAGTCGCGTTTTGAAAAATAAGTTCCGGCAAAAACGGGACGCTGGTCGGGGAGGGCGATCACGTTCAGCGGCCACCCGCCGCGACCTGTGGTGGCATAGGCAGCATCCATGTAAACCTGGTCGATATCGGGCCGTTCCTCCCGGTCAACCTTGACCGGTACGAAATGGCTGTTCATGGCTGCCGCCACCTCTTCATCCTCAAACGACTCATGTTCCATCACATGGCACCAGTGGCATGCCGAATAACCGATACTGATCACCAGGAGCCGGTTTTCAATCCGGGCTTTGGTCAATGCAATTTCGCACCAGGGATACCAGTCGACGGGGTTGAAGGCATGCTGAAGCAAATAGGGGCTATGTTCGCTTAAGAGATGGTTGGGCTGCTTTTCCGTCATGAACCTCGGGGTTTATGTGCGTTCTGACCCGGGAGGAGAGAATGTCGATGGCGACCTTGTTCTGCCCTCCCTGGGGCACAATGATATCAGCATAACGCTTGGTGGGTTCAATAAATTGCAGGTGCATGGGTTTGACGAACTGTT
The DNA here is from genome assembly GCA_903845055.1 of uncultured Bacteroidales bacterium. GTDB lineage: Bacteria > Bacteroidota > Bacteroidia > Bacteroidales > FEN-979 > CAIVAT01. The sequence continues at coordinate 48,585 of CAIMWF010000056.1, forward strand.
CATAATGTTCGAGAACCTGCTGGAACGAGCGTCCGCGCTCCTCGATGTCGCGCCAGATGATGCGCATGAGCCGGTCGTCGCCGTCGGCGTCTACAAAGACCTTGATGTCCATCTTCTGCCGCAGTCGGGGGTTGGAGAGGATGAGAATCCCCTCCACGAGGATCACCTTCGACGGGTTGACGGTGACGGTCTCCTTCGAGCGGGCGCAGGTCACATAGGAATAGATGGGCATTTCGATGGAGGTGCCCGATTTCAGCGTTTCCAGGTGCTTGATGAGCAGGCCCCACTCGATGGAACTAGGGTGGTCAAAATTGATCTTTGCCCGCTCCCCGGCCGATTTATGACCGTTATCCTTGTAATAGGCATCCTGGGGAATGACGGTAACGGCCTCTTTGGGCAGGTGTTTGATCACCTGTTTGACAACCGTGGATTTTCCCGAACCGGACCCCCCGGCAATTCCTATGATCAGCATGTTTTTACAATAAGAAACCAAGTAATAATCCCGCGGTGATGGCGCTTCCGATAATCCCGGCAATGTTCGGTCCCATCGCATGGCCGATCAGGTGGTTGGTCGGATCTTCCTTAAGCCCCATTTCATGCGCAATGCGTGCACTGTCGGGAACCGCAGCCACACCGGCCGCGCCGATGAGCGGGTTGATCCTGTTCTCCTTTTTGAGAAAAACATTCATCACCTTGGCAAAGATCACCCCGCCGGCTGTCGCCACCATGAAGGCGATGGCACCGAGAACAAAGATAATGATTGATTCCCATTTCAGGAACACATCGGCCTGGGTGCTGGCGCCGACCGTCAAACCGATCAGGATCACCACGATATCGATCAGGATGGTGCTGGCGGTGGAGGCGAGTTGCTTGGTAAGACCTGATTCTTTGAGTATGTTTCCAAAGAAGAACATGCCCAGCAGCGGGAGGGCGGCCGGTGCGACAAAGGTGGTGAGCAGCAGCCCGAAGAGGGGAAAAAGTATCTTTTCAAGTTTGCTGACGGTCCGGGGAGGTTTCATGCGGATCAGCCGCTCTTTCCTGGAGGTAAGCAGTTTCATGATGGGGGGCTGGATCACCGGCACCAGCGACATGTAAATGTATGCCGCGATGGCGATCGGACCAATGAGATTCTGAACCCCCATTCCCTTGCCGGTAGCCCGTAAACCGTTGGCCAGCTGGGAAGTGAGGAAAATTGCCGTGTTCCCGTCGGCACCGCCGATGATGGCGATGGCGGCCGATTCGGCCATCGGGAAACCGAACACCATGGCCCCGAGAAAGGTAGCGAAAATCCCAACCTGTGCCGCTGCACCCAGCAGCATGAGTTTGGGGTTGGAGATGAGTGGCGAAAGGTCGGTCATGGCCCCGAGCCCGAGAAAGATCAGGGCGGGGTAGATGCCTTTGAGCACCCCGAAAAACAGGTAGTTCAGCACACTGCCATCCTCGTATATGCCGGGGTGGTAGGCCGCCGTGTGAAGGAACGGGATATTCCCAAGGATGACCCCCATCCCGAGCGGGATGAGTAGCAGGGGTTTGTAGCTGTACCTGATTGCCAGGAGAACCAGGAGAATGCCCACCAGGATCATGATGATGTTCCCCCAGGTCGCATTGTGGAAACCGGTATCTTCCCAGAGTCCGGATAAGGTCTGCAACGTGTTCATGGGCTATTCTATTTCGACTAAAACATCATTCTGTGCAACGGTCTGCCCTGGTTTTACCAGCACAACCCTGACAACGCCGTCTTTTTCGGAAAGGACGTTGTTCTCCATTTTCATCGCCTCCATCGTCAGCAGTTTCTGACCCATCGAGACCTTTTCGCCGGGTTGTACCAGGACCGTGATGATGGTACCCGGCAATGGCGCCTTGATGGCCATGTTGGTAGTCTGCGTCGGCGTCCTGGGGATCTTCGACTCCTTGCGGGTGGGCTTTGGCGGCTCCGCCCTGACAAGGGTAGGCGTTTTGGAAATTTTCAGCTCTTTCTGGACCTCGACGTTGTACAGCGTTCCGTTAACCTCCATTTTGGCAATATTCTCTTCAAAACCAAGTACTTCTACTTCGTATGCATTGCCATTGATGACAAAATTGAATTTCTTCATGGTTTACCAGTGTTTCATTGTATTCAGGATTCCATAGATTTTTGAACTCCACGGGGAGTATGTTTTCGATACTTTCCTGATCGTCATCACATATTTTTCCTCATCATGCAATTCAGAAAAGAACAGGTACAGGGCAGCGGCAATGGCCGCGTTTTCCTCGCCGGTCATGACTACGTTCGTCTGTGTTTCAGGTTCGCCGGTTCCCTTGTTGATTTTGCGTTTGGACAAAAAATCCTGCAGGGTGTGCAACCTGGTAAAGACATAGGCAATGACCGAAAGTGCCATCAGCACGATGCAATACCCGGCAATGGTGATGACCATTGTGAAATGGTCGATCAGCGACAGGTCGAAAGTTATTTCTAATGTTTTCATGGATCTGCCTTTGGTTTACAGGGGAATGTTGCTGTGTTTCTTCGGCGGCAGGCTGTCCTTCTTGGTCTGCAGGGTCTGCAGTGCGCGGATGATCCGGAAGCGGGTATTGCGCGGTTCGATGACATCGTCGATGTAACCGTACCGGGCAGCATCGTAAGGATTTGCGAACATTACCTTGTATTCGCCCTCTTTCTCGGCAATATAACGGTTCCGTTCGTCTTTATCCTCTATTTCACTGATCTTCTTGCCTTCGAGGATTTCGATGGCACCCTTGGGGCCCATCACGGCGATTTCGGCCGACGGCCAGGCATAGTTGATGTCGGCGCGCAGCTGCTTGCAACCCATCACGTCGTGCGCCCCGCCGTAAGATTTTCGCAGGGTGATGGTGATTTTCGGTACGGTTGCCTCCCCATATGCAAAAAGGAGCTTGGCGCCATGAATGATGATCCCGCCATACTCCTGGGTGCTGCCCGGGAGGAAGCCCGGAACATCCACCAGGGTGATAATGGGAATGTTGAAAGCATCGCAGAACCTGACAAACCTGGCAGCTTTTCGCGACGCCTCGATGTCGAGCACTCCTGCAAGGTAATTGGGCTGGTTGGCCACGATTCCGCACGAGATCCCGTTGAATTTGGCGAAACCCACCACGATATTCTTGGCATAATGCTGGTGTACCTCCAGAAATTCCCGGTCATCCACCATTAAATAAATTACATCTTTTACGTCGTACGGCTGGTTGGGATTGGTCGGAACCACTTCGTTCAGAAGGTCTTCAACCCTGTCGATCGGATCGGTGCATTCTGTTTGCGGGGCGTCCTCGAGGTTGTTCTGGGGCAGATAGGAAATCAGTTTCCTGATCATCATCAGCCCTTCGTCCTCGTTCGAAACCCTGAAGTGGGCAACCCCCGATTTTGTCGCATGTACGGTGGCACCGCCCAGGTCCTCGGTGGTAATGTCCTCACCGGTAACCGTTTTTGTAACTTTCGGACCCGTAACGAACATGTAACTTGTTTTTTCACTCATCACCACGAAGTCGGTGAGGGCAGGGGAGTAGACCGCCCCGCCGGCGCAAGGACCGAAAATCGCCGAAATCTGGGGTACAACCCCCGAGGCGGCAATGTTTCTCATGAAAATTTCGGCATACCCTGCCAGCGAGTTGACCCCCTCCTGGATCCTGGCCCCGCCGCTGTCATTGATCCCGATCACCGGGGCGCCGACCTTCATGGCCTGGTCCATGATTTTGCAGATCTTACGGGCAAAGGTCTCTGACAGGGAACCACCGAACACCGTGAAATCCTGCGAAAAGACAAATACAACGCGGCCATCGATGGTCCCACGGCCCGTGACAACACCATCGCCAAGATAGGATTCATTCTCCAGTCCGAAATTGGTGCAGCGATGGCTGACAAACATGTCATATTCTTCAAAACTACCCTCGTCAAGGAGTTTTTCCACCCGTTCGCGGGCGGTGTATTTCCCTTTTTTATGCTGCGCCCTGATGCGCTCTTCGCCGCCACCGAGCTTTGCCTGTTCGCGCTTTGCGAGCAGTTCGGAGATCTTGTTTTCGTTAGCCATATGAGTGAGGTTTTTATAACTGAGACGCACTGCAGTGCGTCTTTACAATATCATTTACTGCAGAATTCCACCAGTACGCCATGGGTTGATTTCGGGTGCAAAAAGCCTATGTTCATCCCCTCCGCTCCTTTGCGGGATACCTTGTCGATCAGGGCAATGCCACTTGTTTCCGCTTTGGCAAGAGCCTCGGTGGCATTGCCGACGGCAAAGGCGATGTGATGGATGCCCTCCCCCTTTTTTTCAAGGAACCTGCCAATCGGGCCTTCCGGGTCGGTCGACTCCAGCAGTTCGATCTTCGTCTGGCCAACCATGAAAAAAGCCGTTCTCACGCGCTGGTCCGGTACCTCCTCGATGTTGTAACAAGTCGTTCCGAGAAGGTTTTCATAAAAGGGAATGCTTTCTTCAAGACTGCGTACCGCAATACCAAGATGTTCAATATGTGTCGGATTCATGATTTTATTGTTATATTTTTAACAGGACAAAGTTAAGCAGTTTAAATGACATGGCAAACACCATTCTTTCATGAACTTACACTGAAATAAAAAATAATATTCAAATGTTGGTGATCAACGAAATATTTGTTGTATTTTTGGACCGAATTGGTCTATTGGTCGAATTTATTTGTAATATGCTAAATAAGAATTATTTACAAAATACTTAAGATCGCTAATTATTCCACCTTTAATGTAAGATCACCGACGGATCATCAAAAACCAGGAAAAAATGGTAAAGAAAAGCGAAATACGGGAGAAGATCCTCCAGGCGGCCCACGAGGTGTTCAACCGTTACGGGTACGGAAAGAGCACAATGGATGACATCGCCCGTGAGATGGGAAAGGGAAAAAGTTCCATCTATTATTACTTCACCAGCAAGGAGGACATTTTCAGGGAGGTGATCGAAAAGGAGCTCAACGTCATGAAAGAGAGAATCCTGGCCGCGGTCTCTGAAAAAGAAGATTCCCGTGAAAAACTGAAGGTATATGTGGTTGAACGGATGCACGAGCTGCAAAGCCTGAAAAACCTTTACCACGTGCTTCGTACCGAATTTACCGCCCTGCGCGATTTCGTCGACCAGGTAAGACAGCAGACGGACAATGACGAGATCAGCATCGTGGCAGGAATCCTGGACCACGGTGTCGCCGCAGGCAGGTTTTACCTCGAGGACACCTTTCTGACTGCCATCGCCATCGTTACCGCTCTCAAGGGGATGGAGATCCCGCTGCTGGTGAGCGAAAACAACGGGGACCCTATCCTCGGCCAGCGCCTCGACCGGCTGCTCGATGTCCTGTTCTACGGGATCATCAGGCGGGATCCCGATCTTTCAAATCGTTAACCTCAGATTATAACCCGCATTAAAATGAAAAAATTCATTGGCATGACCCTCCTGTTCATCCAGGTTGGTCTTGGTTCACAGGCTGCAGATCCTGTAATTGTTAAAAAAATAACATTTGAACAGGCGCGCGAGATCGCCTGGCAGAACAGCCATTTACTGAAGCAGGCCGGTTATCATCAGCTTCAGAAGGAACAGGACCGGAAGGCTGCAAGGGGCCTTTACTACCCGACCGTGGGCATCATGGCGAACGCGATGCTCATGTCCGACCCGATCCATCTTGATCTCACGCCGGTGAGAGATGCCATCGCACCGTTGTACCAGACCCTGGGAAACTATGGAAAATTCGGGGGCATCCCGGGAGTTTCCGACGATGCCGCCACCCAGATGGTCAGGCAGAAGATGCTTGCCGGTCTGAATACGATAGAAGGAGAGAACTGGGACCAGACGATCCAGAAAAAGGCGTTCGGGGTGGTTGCGGCAACCGTAAGCTGGCCCCTGTATGCCGGTGGCAGGATCAGGGCAGCCAATAAGGCGGCAACGATTTATGAGAACGAAAGTCTCGAAATAACCCGGCAACACCAGGGTGAACTCATCAGCGAACTGGCAGAAAGATATTACGGGCTCAGCCTCGCCCGACAGGTTGTTCTGGTCAGGCAGGAGGTGTTTAAGGGGCTGCAGCAGCATCTTGACGACGCCGTAAAACTTGAAAAAGAGGGGATGATCTCCAGTGCCGACGTGCTGCACGCAAAGGTTTACCACGCGCAGGCCAGCCGCGAGTTAAGCAAATCCCTGCAGCAGACCGAAATCGTCAACCAGGCCCTTGCGTGCACCATGGCGGTGAGCGACAGTACCAGGATCGAAACGCTTTCAAGCCTGTTTTATCTTGATTCCATCGAGCCTGAAAGATATTTTCTCACCTTTTCCATCACGAAAAACCCGCTGCTGAACCAGATCGATTGGAAAAAGGAGCTGGCAGCACAGGCCTACAAGGCCGAGCGTGCCGATTTTTTTCCAACCGTCGCCCTCCAGGGAACCTACGATATTGTCAACAAGGACCTGTCGCCTTACCTGCCCGACTGGGAAGTTGGTGTGGGACTGAAATGGACCATTTTCGACGGGGTTTCCAGGTTTGCCAAGGTAAAGTCGGCATCCCTCAAAACAAAGGAGGCCGAAGAGTATCGTCTTAAAGCACAGGCAGACGTGTGTACCATGATCAATAAACTGTACCACGAACTCGCCATGTACCGTGACGAACTGGCTGAACTGGAAACGGCGCGCACATATGCCGAAGAATACCTGCGGGCAAGTGAAATTGAATTTCACCAGGAGATGACCAATTCGACCCAGGTGATTGACGCCAGCCTTGCGCTGGCGCAGATCAGGACAGAGCGGCTGCAGTCCATGTACAATTATGATGTCACCCTTGCGAAATTGCTGGAATTTTCGGGTATCCCGGGTGATTTTTCATCATATGCCACGAGGGCCGGTGTAAAAACAGAAAGTTATCAATAGTCATATTACCATCCGAAAAAAATCATGTCATGAATAAAAAAGGGATTTTATTTACAATCGTCGGAGTAATCATACTCCTTGTTCTCATCATATATTCGGCGATCGTCATCTGCATGCCCAAGCCCCTGGAGGTCCAGGGAGAGGTGGATGCCACGCAGGTAAGGGTTGCATCCAAGGTGGTGGGACGGCTGGACAGCCTTCCGGTTCACAAGGGCGATGCCGTAACAAAGGGGATGCTGCTCTTCGTTTTGAACAGCCCCGAGATCAATGCCCGCCTCGACCAGGCCAATGCGGCGCTGCAGGGAGCCGTGGCACAGAATTCGAAAGCCATCACCGGGGCCGAAAAGGAGGATGTTTCGGCGGCCTACAACATGTACATGAAAGCACAAGCCGCATACGACCTGGCCCAGAAAACAAACATCCGGGTACAGAACCTGTATAAGGAGGGTGTTTTCCCGGCTCAGAAAAAAGACGAATCAGATGCCCAGCTTCAGGCCGCACTGGAAACCGTAAATGCGGCGAGGGAAACCTGGATCAAGGCGAAGAACGGTACGCGCATAGAAGACAAAAAATCGGCCAAAGCTATGGTCGACCGTGCCCGGGGCGCCATCACCGAGGTAAAGAGTTTCCTGGACGAAACCCGCATCACATCACCGGTAACCGGTGAGATTTCCGATGTTATTGCCGAACCAGGTGAACTGGTTTCTGCCGGTTATCCGGTCGTAACCATTGTTAATCTCCACGACTGCTGGGTAACCTTCAACCTCAGGGAGGACCTGCTGGCTTCGGTAAAGATGGGTTCTGAATTCGATGCCCGTTTCCCGGCACTGGGGAACAAGGAACTCAGGCTGAAGGTCACCTATATCCACCCGCTGGGGAATTTCGCCACCTGGAATGCCACCAAGACCTCCGGCGATTTTGATATGAAAACCTTCGAGGTCCACGCCAGGCCCGTAACCCCGGTTGAGGGGCTGCGACCGGGGATGAGTGCGCTGGTCAACTGGCGTAAAGTGGCTGAAAAAGCAAGAAAATAACAACAGTTTCAATAACTGAACAATGAACAACGAACGATCCGGCCGGGTGACAGCAGTTATCATGCGGGAGATAAACCGGATCCTGGGTGATAAAGTTTATCTATTCATCGGGATCATTGCGCCCCTGATCGGCTTCAGCCTCATTACGCTGATATTCTCGGCCAGTGTTCCGCGGAAACTGCCCGTTGCCATCGTCGACCAGGACCATACCTCCCTGTCGCGGAAAATGATCCGCATGATTGAGGCAACCCCGGTTGCCAGCCCCGACAACAGCGGCAATTCGCTGGAAGAGGCACGTTTGAAACTTGTCTCCGGTGAAACCAGTGCCATTGTCGTGATCCCTTCAGGAACTGAAAAAAACATCCTGCGCGGTCAGCATGCAGACATTGCCATCTATCTCAACAATGTTTACCTGATCAAAGCCGGCCTTCTGAAAAGCGGCATTCAAAAAACCATAGCAACCCTTTCAACCGGGATTAAACTGCAAACGCATATGATATGGGGAGAAACACAACCCCGGGCCATGGCGAAGATCCAGGCCGTGCAACTGAACGCGGTCCTGCTTTTCAACCCCTACACCAGCTATGAATATTACCTTGTGCTGCTTTTATTGCCCATCCTGCTAACGGTTTACATTCTTTTCGGTACCATTTACGCCTTCGGAACGGAATTGCAGTATGGCACCGGTCCCGAATGGCTGACGGCTGCCCAAGATCACATGTCTTCGGCAATAACAGGAAAATTCGTCCTCCACACAGCCTGGTATTTCTGCCTGGCCATGGTGATGAACCTGATATTTTTCCGGGTGCTCGGGCTTCCCCTCCAGGGCCACTTCCTGATGATCCTCTTATCAGAACTGGTGATGATCCTCAGTTACCAGGCGATGGCCATCTTCCTGGTCACCCTTTCGAAAAACCTGCGGCTTGCATTATCCCTTGCCAGCGCCTATACCATGCTGGCCATCACTTTTGCCGGACTTACCTTCCCGGCCTTCGGGATGCCGCCGGTGGCGCAGGTGTTCAGTAAAATATTTCCCTTCACCTACTGGCTGGAGATCTTCGCCGGGCAGACCCTGCGCAATGAACCACTATCGAACGCCAACATCTGCCTCTGGCAAATGACAATCTTCATAGCGGCAGGGCTGTGCATGGTCCCACGCCTGAAATACCTGCTGAAAAATGAAAAATACCGGGGTAAAATCTGATCGAACGATGTGGAAGAAAATAACGGATAACCTGCAGAATGTTTACGCCATCTTCGCGGCGGAGATCAGCGAATCGTTCAACGATGCCGGCACGGTCCTGATCTTCATCGTGGCAGCCATCGCCTACCCGATGCTGTATTCGGTCGGTTATGTCAATGAAACGATCCGCGAAATCCCTGTGGCGGTGGTCGACCTTGACCACACCGCCCTCAGCCGGCAATACGCGAGGCTGCTGGATGCAACGGAACAGGTGAACATCAGTTGCCGGCCCGAAAACATGAAAGAGGCCGAAGGTCTATTCTACCAGGGGAAAATCCACGGCGTGGTGCTGATTCCCGCATCCTTTGAAAAAAACATTTTAAGGGGAAGCCAGTCAAACGTGACCGTTTACTGCGACGCAGGCCGGTTTTTAGTTTACAAGCAGGTATATACCGCCGCAACCTATGTCACCGGCCTCATCAATGCAGGGGTGGAGATCAAGTCGCTGATGGCAGGCGGAAACATGTACGACGAAGCCCTGAACAATTATGAAGCCATCAGTCCGCAGGTGTTTGATGTTTACAACCCCTCCTCGGGCTACGCAACCTTCATCGTCCCCGGGATCCTGATGATCGTCATCCAGCAATCGCTGCTGATCGGCATCGGCCTGCTCTTCGGGAAACACTATGAGCGCCACAAATCTGTGGCTACCGAATCCCTTCGCGGCCGGGTTCATACCCTCCAGATCATCTTAGGCAAATCGGCGGTATATGTGGCATTGTACCTGATCACCACGCTGGTCACCCTGGTACTGTTCTATCACTGGCTCTCCTTCCCCGACAAAAACAACTTTCTGAACATTTACCCGATGCTGATCATGTACCTTTTCGCCATCTCCTTCATGGGAATCACGATCGGGGCCTGGTTCCAGAAAAGGGTTCACTCACTGATGTTCCTCGTTTTCATTTCACCGGTCGTCTTCTTCCTGAGCGGCATTGCCTGGCCGGTGGAATCGCTGCCGGGGTTCGTAAAAGTACTGGGATACCTGTTCCCCTCTACGCCGATGCTGCCGGCGTTCCTCAAAATGAGGGTCATGGGAGGCGGGCTGGCATCGGTAAGGCCCGAGGCCATTGTACTGATGATCCAGGTGGCGGCCTATTTCATACTGGCACTCATTTCCACAAAATTCGCCATGCGAAGAAACAACCGCGATCTCCGGGCTTCCGCGTCCCCGGTTGAAATAAAGCCGCCAAAAAAATAAAGAATACGGGAAAAATGGGTTTTGGTTAATACTGGTTCGTTCTTTATCTTTCCTCATTCCGTATTCTTTCGATGATCCCGCCCCCCCGGGGGCGGGAACGAAATCAGCCTCCGGAAGGGGGCTGTTTTCGTTTAATATCCGCACTTTTTGTATCTTGCCAAGGTAAAAGCAACGCCATGAAGAATGTTGAAACCGAGCGGAAATTCCTTGTGAAAAGGGAAAAATGGAACGCTCTTGAAAAACCTCCCGGGATAAGCTACATCCAGGGATACCTGTGTATTGACGACGAAAAGGTGGTCAGGGTCAGGGTTGCGGGGGGGCAGGGATACCTGACCATCAAGGGGAGACCGGAAACAATTTCAAGGCCCGAGTTTGAATATCCCATCCCGTCAGGTGAAGCAGAAGAGATGCTCCGTTTGTTTGCCCCCTCCGTGGTGGAGAAAATACGCACCCGGATCCCGGCTGGAAGACACATTTGGGAGGTGGATGTATTTTCAGGGGCCAATGAAGGGCTGGTTGTTGCGGAGATCGAGCTTGAAAACCAGGATGATCGCTTTGAGAAACCGGATTGGGTGGGGGAGGAGGTAACCGCCGACAAACGTTATTCCAATGCCTGGCTCTCACGGCATCCGTTCATGGAGTGGTAAAAAAAAACCACCGGAACCCTTTTAAACAAAGCGATTCCGGAGGTTACCCTGTGGAGAATAGGGGAGTCGAACCCCTGACCTTTAGACTGCCAGTCTAACGCTCTAGCCAACTGAGCTAATCCCCCAAAGCAGATGCAAAATTAATAACTTTTTAATATGAAACGACTATTTGCTGCGCTAAAAATTCATCCGGACGCTGATTTTATGGCTTCTTTCCGCGATCTGAAGTCGGGAATGCGTCATGAAGAGATCAAATGGGTGGAAGAACACAACATTCACGTCACGCTGAAATTCTTCGGGGAGACCGCGGAACGGAAAATTAATACCATTACCGGGGTGCTCCGCGAATGCGCAGGGAATGCTGTTCCGGTTGTTTTGAAGCTGTCGGGGCTCGGGATCTTCGGAAGTTCCTATGCCCCGAAGGTGATCTGGGTGGGAATCGAACCTTTTAAAGAGGTCGCCGACCTGATGAAAACTGTTCATTCCTCTCTTGCCGTCGCCGGCTTTGAAGCCGACCGCCAGAACCTGGTTCCACACCTGACCCTGGGCCGGATAAAATTCCTTCACGACAAGGTTCTTTTCCGCCACATCCTCGAACAACATAAAACCATTGCTTCCGAACCGGTTCATATCGGCGAGATCATCCTCTATGAAAGCATCCTCCGTCGCGAAGGTCCCGAATACATCGTCCTGGACCGTTTTCCCCTTAAAAAGGAATTCCCCTGATCACCTTCCGGCAAACCAGGGGAATTCATGGCTAAAATAACCTTTCATGAAATGATCATGGTCTCCCGGGGGTTTCGAACTTGTTTGCAATCAGGTGATAGATGATAAGTCCGATCCCTCCGAACATACAGATCATGGAGAAGAAGGCCGCTTCTTCGTTCAGGGTTGTATACACCGCCAGTATCTTTCCCAGCAGGATACCTGTTCCGATTCCCACCAGGAGCAATCCCCATTTAAGGGAGGAAGGCCTGTATCCTGATGATTCGAAGATGTTTGCATCGGCGCCCTTTTCAATAAGCGCCACGCGTTCTTTCCGCCTTACGAGCAGGTAAACGATTCCGTAAACCATGGCAAAAAACGCGATCGGGATCAAAAATTCAGTATTCATTTCCGTTTAATTTTGGTTTGTTTTCCGTTTTCGATCCGTTTGACGCAATTAGGTTGCCATGGTTACAAAATTCTATCTAAACTGCTACTGTACAATGACTTTCTCGCTAAATACCCTGTCATTGTGCGACAACCTTACAAAGTAAACACCTTTTGTGTAGGCCGACATGTTGAGTTTCTTTGTAAAGGAAGCGGGAAGACCCGAAAGCATCTCAGCATAAACCACCTTGCCTGCAATGTCGGTGATGGAGAGGTTAAGCTGGTGTTCCGTACCATTGATGATGACAGTCAGTTCGGAGCTGACGGGATTCGGGTAGATCTGAACGGCCGATTCAAGCGCACTGGTGTTGATCCCTGCGCAATTGTTCACCTTTAGTGTTTTTACCGATTCGGTACCACTGCCACAGTCGTTGCTGCCTTTCACGCTGATGTTCCCCGACTGGGCGGTGAGGCTGAATGAGAGCGTCACCTGGTTGGTTCCCTGTCCGGCAGTGATGGTGGCTCCTGCGGGCAGGGTCCACACGTACTGTGTTGCACCGTTGATTGCGGGAACGCTGTAAACATGATTTGCCGTTCCCTGGCATACGGTGTCCTTGCCGGTAATGGTTCCGGCTGCTGCGGGAACGACATTCAGGCTTACGGTCTTGGTTACAATCGGAGTTCCGCCGCAATTGTTGGACGCCATGACGGAAATATTTCCTGCTGCCTGTCCCCAGGTTACATGAAGGGTATCGGAACCCTGGCCGCTGACGATCGTCACGCCGTTGGGAACCGTCCATGTATAGGTAACCGCGAAATCACCCAGGGCGGTGTAGAATTTCGCGCCTGCGCCCGCGCAAACCGCATCGGGTCCATGGATCGGTACCACCGTGGTCGGGGCTGAATTTACAGTCACCGCAAGTACCGAAGGAACACTCGGACCGCAGTCGTTGCCTGCAATGACCGAAACATTCCCCGAGGTGGATCCCCAGACGACTGTGATGCTGGTCGTGTTCTGTCCGAAGGTAACCTGCGCGCCGCTGGGCACCGTCCATGAATAGGTGGTGGCCACAGGGACGTCGACAATGGTATAAGTGGAGGTTGCGCCGACACAGACATTTTGCGGACCGGTGATCGGGCCGGGAGCGGCGGGTCCGGCCTTCACTGTAACGGTTACACTATCGCTGGTAACGTGTGCTGCGTTGTCGGTAACGGTCACATGGTAGGTAGTGGTGGCGGTGGGTGTTGCAACGGGGTTGGCAATGGCGCCATTGCTCAGTGTGCCCGAAGGAGTCCATGCATAGGTATAGGGCGTTGTGCCGCCGATTACCGAAGCATTCAGTTGTGTTGTCTGCCCCAGGCAGATGTTCGCGGGGGTTGCCGTGGCCGTTGTCAGGAAGACATTGCCCGGCATGACCAGGAGGGTGGCGGTACGTTTGTGGGCGGGGGTTCCGTTAGGACCACTGGCAATAAAGGTGGCCATGTAGGTCCCTGAGGGAACGCTGCCGTTGAGTACAAACTTAACCGGTACCGAACCGGGCAGGGTGGTAAGGTTGTTGCCCGAAGGGTATTGAACCGTGATGGTTCCGGCGGTGGGAGTCGGGTTGATGCTGGCAGTTACCATGACCGTATCGGTATAAAGCTTAACCTCGGGGATGTTGACCTGGAATGTTGTGTTGTCAAGGGGTGTAAAAAGGGTGTCGGCTGCATGGTCGAGGGCCACGGCAAAATCAGGGAAATAGGCCGTCATGCTTTCGAAGGTTCCCTGCCTGAAATCGGTCCAGCCGATCATGGAGACCTTTTTATTGGAAACCACACCATTGTAATCGCCCTGGTATCTGGGAGTTCCGCCTCCGCCGCAGGTGGGGCAGTCTATCTTCATCTTGGCGTTGGAGATCCGCTGGTTGACTGCGAAGGTCTGCCCGCCGTCGGTTGAATAGCTGGCATAGATATAAGCGCTGTCGCTGGTAGGCGTATCGCGTGTATCCATCCACATGACATAGAGTTTGCCGGTTTGCTTGTCGCACCAGATGGCAGGATGCCATTGGTGGTTGTTGGTGGTGTTGGGATCGTCGTTTACCTTAACCGCTGCACTCCAGGTAGCCCCGTCGTCGGTTGATGAACGGCAGAAAATATCGGGTTTGCCTGATGAAGAGGGAGGATCGTTTGATGCATAAACAAGGTATAACCTCCCACGGTTGGAACCGTAGCTGTTATCGGCTGCGATCATCGGGTAGGGGCGTGTACGCATGCCTTGGACAGAATTCCTGCCTCCAACCTGGCTGCCGACGGTATTGCAGAACTGCTGGGCCGATTTCTGGGTAAAGGTGGCACCGCCGTCGTTCGATACATAAAAAGTATAGGTTGAATTGAAAGAACTACCGCTGTTGGTCACTACGTGAACGGCTCCGCCCTGCACATTGCCGGCCGGGCCAACGGCTACCATCATCCCCGGGATCTGCTGGGTGGTCGGCGCCCAGGTAGAGGTAAATGTAACGCCGTGGTCGGTACTGCGGGCAAAGTTCCCCGGGGGGCCCCCGTTGGTCATGGTTGTGTAGACATAGTTGGCATAGGGACCGGAGGTCTGGTCGGCGGCGATCCAGTTCTTGTCGTTCCCCGCAATGGCAGTGACCGAAGGACCCCAGGTAACACCATTGTTGGTGGAGGCCATCACCTTGCACCCGGCGATGGTGGCTCCGTACATGTTTTCATAAAACAGGTTGCCCAGGCTGTCGTAGGTAACCACGGGGTCACCCTGCATGGATGCACCGAAATTGGCAGTATGGATGAACCAGTCATAACCGTTTTCGGTATCATGCGGTGCATTGGTGTTGTATGCCGTGAAAAACCAGGTCGGCTGTTTGGGGTTTTCAGCCATGTTGCTTTCCCCGAAATCGGTACCCAGGAGGTAATTGTCCCAGTTCCCGATGGTGACGACAGCGGTGGTGGCACCCGGAGCCTTCGGATGTTGGGAGATGCGTTCGCGGAGAAACCCGGGAACCTGGTCGAGGTTGGGATTATCTCCCAGGTTTTGGGAAAAAAGCTGGTTTGAAACCATCAGCAGGAAAAACAAACCGGCAAGTGTAAACATTTTCATAACGTATGATTTTTGGTGTGGTTAATGTATCGTGTAACCTACAAACGTACAAAAAAATGTTATGTTCTGCAAATAAAAAATGACCATACGCGTCAAATGGAATTATCTTTGTTACGGGCTGTAACTTTGGTTCATTCAAACCGTCTAAATCTCCAATGAAATACCTTGACGACAATTATTACATTGATCGTGTGCTGAACGGAGATGTTCCGGCATATGCGATGCTGGTGTCGAAACATAAAAACATGGTATTCTCCATTGCGCTGAAAATACTGAATAACCGGGAAGATGCCGAGGAGATCGCCCAGGATTGTTTCCTGAAGGTTTTCCAGGCCCTGAAAACCTTCGAACGGAAATCAAAATTTTCAACATGGCTCTATCGCATCGTTTATAATGCCGCCATTTCCAAAACCCGGAAAAAACGGCTGGATCTGGTACCGATGGATGATTATGTGATTCAGAATTTTTCCGATGATGAGGTTTCGCAAGGTATCGGCGACATCGATCCGGAAGAACAGAAGGAGATGATCGAACAGGCTATGAAACGCCTGACCGATGATGAAAACCTGCTGATCACCCTGTTTTACAAGGGCGAAAATTCCATTGAAGATATCAGCAGCATTACCGGGCTTTCGATGTCGAACGTCAAGGTACGTTTGCACCGCATCCGGAAGAAATTACATGGGGAACTTGCCGGGATGATGAACCGGGCATTGAATTAATGTCATTAATTATGCAGCAGTATGGAAAATGATGAATTATATAAAGATGACCTCCTGGGAAGGATGATCCGGCAAAGCCCGCTGGATAGTCCGTCGGATGATTTTGTCGGCCGCATCATGGAGTCCATCCGGGAAACTCCTGAAACAGCGCCGGCCGGGAAGCCATTCCCTGATTACCTGAAGGCATTCCTTCCCTATGCCCTGGTTGCATTCATGGTGCTGCTGGTCCTCTTAACGTCCGACATCCCCTTCCTGAACTGGATCCCGGGTAAAAATTATTACCTGAACATCCTTGTCCCCTATTTTGGCACCCTTCTTGCCGGGTTGAAAAATGTTTTCAGTTCAAAATACGTATCGTTCGGAATGCTTGTCCTTGCATCCGCCGGGCTGCTGATGCTGATTGACCGCTTTTTCAGCCGTAAAACGACCGCTTAGTTCAGGGATGCGACTCTTTCCAGAGTTCATGAAAACTTTTAGGAGCAATTTTGGGCAGCGTCCGGCGCGGTCCCCACATCTTTTTTCCAAACCGGTGGATCATCCTGTTTTTCATGCGTGAACCGGGTTTGTCGATCATCCACCTGTGCAGCATGACCATCTTCCATCCCGAAACAATGGTGCGCCAGGTATAGGAGACATATTTCCGCATGACCGCCTCATGCCGGTTGTGCAGCAACAATTCATGCAGGGGGATCTTCACGGGGCAAACCTCCGTGCATTTTCCGCAAAGCGAGGAGGCAAAACTCAGGTGGTTGTATTCCTTCATCCCGAGGTAATGCGGCGAAATGACTGAACCTATCGGTCCGGAGTAGGTGGCATTATAGGTATAACCTCCCACGCTCTTGTATATCGGGCAGCCGTTCAGACAGGCCCCGCATCGGATGCACGAAAGAGCCCGCCGCTGCTCCCTGAACTTCAGCAACTCGGTGCGCCGGTTGTCGAGCAGTACGACATACATCTCTTCGGGACCGTCGGGTTCAAACTCATTCCGCGGACCAAACACGATGTTATTGTAAACGGTGATCGGCTGGCCTGTTCCGTGCTGGGCCAGCAATGGCAGAAAAAGATCGAGATCCTCGATGGACGGGATCAACTTTTCAATACCGACGATGGCAATATGGATTTTTGGAAAAGCCATGCAGAGCAGCCCGTTCCCCTCGTTCTCGGTGAGGGCGACCGCACCCACGTCGGCAATCAGAAAATTGCCCCCGGTGATCCCCACGTCGGCCCTGACAAATTCGCCGCGCAGTTTCTCACGCACAAAATGGGCAATGTCTTCGGGTTTGCTGTCGGCAGGCATATTGAACTTTTCATGAAAAAGCTTTGCAACATCCTCCTTCGACTTGTGCATGGCCGGGGTGAGTATGTGATAGGGTTTTTCGCCGGCCAGTTGAACGATGTATTCTCCCAGGTCGGTTTCGTAAACCTCCCTTTTATTTTTCTCGAACAGTTCGTTCAGTTCAAGTTCTTCCGAAACCATGGTTTTCTGCTTGACGATAACCTGGGCCTTCGATTGTTTGATGATATGCATGATCTCGCGCTGGGCCTCCTTTTCGTTCAGGGCCCAGATCACCTTTCCTCCTCTTTTGCTGAAATTGTTCTCGAATTCAACAAGATACTTATCAAGGTTGTTGATGATCTTGTGCTTGGTGTTGGCAGCACGGCGCCTTGCAAGTTCAAGGTTTTTATACTGGTTTTTCCCCTTTGCAACCTGTTCGTCGTATTTTCCTATATTGTAGTTCAATCGTTTACGGTGTTCCCCGTCGAACGATTTTGCCCGGGCATCGTCAAGAAACTTCTGATTTATAGCGTTCATAGGTCTGTGTCGTTTTTCATCTCTTCAACCGAATCACTTACAGGCAGGCTGAAATCTTATCAACCCGCACCTGGTGCCTTCCCCCCTCAAACGGCGTTGTAAGAAAAAGCAACGAAAATTTGACTGCCTCGTCAGGCGTGATGAACCGGGCCGGAATGCAAATAATGTTGGCATCGTTGTGCTGGCGGGCCAGGGCGGTAATCTGTTCATTCCAGCAAAGTGCAGCCCTTATTCCCGTATATTTGTTGGCAACAATGGCTACGCCGTTCCCGCTGCCGCAAATCAGGATTCCTGATTTGTATGTTCCTGATTCAACAGCTTTTGATACAGGATGGGCTGCATCGGGATAGTCCATGGAAACTTCCGAATAGGTTCCGAAATCGTGAAAGGTATAACCGAGTTCAGTCAAATGCTGTTTGATATGTTCCTTTGTACTGAATCCGGCATGATCGCTTCCTATAGCAATTTGTTTGAGAGATCCGTTCATTGTTAATATTTTTCCTGACAAATGTAATCATAAACGAATCATTATGAATTCAAAACAATTTTTGATACGGAATAATGTTCTTAATATCAATTCTTTAATTTTTTCACAATCTTTTGTTAACAACTGCTTAATTTTGTGTCAAAAAAATGATAAAAACTGCAAACCGGCTTCCTTCCAGTCACCAAATACAAAAAACAACCCGGCAGACAGGTAGTTTTCAACATCTATCAACAAAAAAACGGCGCGCTTAACGACTGTTTTATCAACATGAAGTACTGTTAACAATGTTTAATTCTTTTAATAAAAGTCTACTTTGTAATACCTTATATAAATGCTACCTGTTCATAAATTGTTAATCAAATAATGAATTGCAAAAAACAAAATTTATCCGTCAGAAAAAATCAACCATATGAACAGCCATTATAATAAACATAAAGAAATAGTATTCTTTTAATATTATCAAAACTTTAAAAAACCAAAACGGGTCATTCCTGCGACCGGCTTTTTACTTTGAGGTAAAATTCAATTTCAAAAACAACATATGAAAAACATACCGCCGGAACTCATTACGGAAAAAATATTATCACTGAAGCGGGAAAAAAATGCGGTTATCCTGGCACATTATTACCAGGTACCTGAAATACAGGATATTGCAGATTTTGTTGGGGACAGTCTCGGTTTGTCGCAACAGGCTTTTAAAACAAAGGCTGACATCATTGTGTTCGCCGGGGTTCATTTTATGGCCGAAACGGTAAAAATTCTGAATCCGGCGAAAAAGGTGCTGCTGCCCGATTTGGAAGCAGGATGTTCTCTTGCAGATTCTTGTCCGCCTGATAAATTTCAGGAGTTTAAAAAGAGTTATCCCGATCATATTGTTATATCTTACATCAACTGCTCGGCACAGATCAAAACAATGTCGGACGTCATCTGCACCTCCAGCAATGCAAAAAAAATCGTGGAATCCTTTCCTAAGGATCAAAAGATTATTTTTGCACCGGATAAAAACCTGGGAGGTTACATCAATGCGCAGACCGGCCGCAAAATGGTCTTGTGGAACGGAAGTTGCGAAGTACACGACATCATCAGAACAGAGGCGGTGATAAAACTGAAAACTGAAAATCCCGGGGCACTGCTGATTGCACATCCCGAATGCAAGGCAGTAATCCTTGAACTCGCTGATTTTATCGGATCAACCACGGCACTGCTCGATTACACCATAAAAAGTCCCGCCCTAAAGTTCATTGTTGCCACAGAAACCGGGATACTTCACCAGATGAAAAAAAATTCGCCCCAAAAAGAATTCTATATTGTTCCGACCGATGAAACCTGTTCCTGCAATGATTGTCCTTACATGAAAATGAATACCCTTGAAAAGTTGTATGCCGCACTTTTCAATGAAAAACCTGAAATTAAATTATCTGGGCGTGTGATGGATAAGGCAATTAAACCTATCTTGCGGATGCTGGAACTATCGGAATAACAAATCCTGTTGATTTTATGAACTGTCGTATCAGATTTTTCTCAATTCATGTTGTTCTTATTTTCCTGTTTTTTCTGGTTTGTATTCACCTCCGGGGTCAGGATACCATTCAAAAAGATGGTTTCAACAGGTTTTATTACCCGAACGGAAAAGTTTCGAGTGAAGGATTCATCAAAAATGGAAAGCCTGATGGATACTGGAAGGCATATAACCCGAACGGAACCTTGAAATCGGAAGGCAACCGTAAAAATTATGAGATTGACAGTCTTTGGAAATTCTATAACGGGGATGGAAAACTGCTGCTTGAGATCACTTACAGGGCCGGGAAAAAGGATGGACTGAAAACATCCTATCTTGACAAGGAAACAATTAAGGAAAATTATAAGAACGACATCAAGGAGGGATATACCCGATATTATTATCCCGACGGGAAGATCAAACAGGAAATTCCTTTTATCAAGGGGCTGGAGCAGGGTTTCGGAAAAGAATACGGTTCCGACGGTACCGTCATCACCCTGACCGAATATAAAAGGGGATTCATCGTCGACAGGCTCCGCATCAACCGCAGGGATTCGGGCGGACGGAAACAGGGAAAATGGTACCAGTTCTACGACAGCGGGAATCTCCATTCGGAGACAACCTACCGTGACGACAAGAAAAACGGGTACTTCAAGGAGTATGCTGAAAATGGCGATTTACTGAAGATTTCGAAATATGTGGATGATGTTCTTCAGCCCGATGCCCAGGAGATCCAGAAACTGGAAGTCCAGAATGAATATTATCCCGATGGCAGGATAAAGATCAGCGCGATGTTCCGAAACGGGATTCCCGAAGGGATCACGCGCGAATACAGGGCCGACGGCACGATTGAAAAGTCGACCCTATACCAGAACGGCATTGTTGTCGGCGAAGGGATCATGAAGGAGGATGGAAACCGCGACGGGCCATGGAAGGATTTCTATTCCGACGGCACCCTGAAGGCGGAGGGAACCTATGACAACGGCAGGCAGACCGGCGAATGGAAATATTATCACCAGAACGGGAAAATCGAACAAAGAGGAAAATTCAACAAACAGGGTAAACCCGATGGCACCTGGAAATGGTATTTCGAGGGCGGTCAGTTGCTCAAGGAGGAAAACTACCGTAATGGTCTCAGGGATGGCATGTCGGCCGAATATGACGAAGCCGGGAAAATTATCGAGGAAGGAGAATTTTTGAATGGGAATGAAGACGGGCCGTGGTTTGAGCAGATCGGCGACACCTATATACGGGGCACTTACAGGGATGGTCTTCGCAATGGGATGTGGTACAACTATTACCTCGACGGAAACGGTGCAAAAACCGACAGTATACTTTATTTCAAAGGTGGCTTCGTGGAGGACAACCCGAACGGAAAGCATGTCTATTACTGGGATAACGGAAAGGTGAAAGATGAAGGAAGTTATGTGATGGGAAAGAAAGAGGGTGATTGGGTAAAATACAATTATGACGGCACACTGTTCCTGGTGATCACCTACCGGGAGGGTGTAGAGGTAAAATACGACGGGGTGAAAATAAAACCCGCATATGAAAAAGAGGAGGAATAGATGAAAACGGAAAGACCAGGCAGATCAGGGAGATCGGACAAACCCGATAAAAAAAGAGTGGCAGCGAAACGTGCAGTTACAGGGAGGGATGGAGAGCCGCGTAGACCGGTGAAGAAAACCGGGTCGTCCGTGCGACCAGGGAGACCGGCCGGAACCAGGAATACCGGTAAGCCGGAACGGACAGAGCGTTCGGAACGGCTGGTTAAACCAGTAAACGCAGACAGGGGAACCCGGGCCCTGCGGGATCCGAAAACAGGGAGGTACGTGAAAACCGAGCGGGCCGAAAAACCCGAAAAATACGAACGGACAGCCAGGCCCGACCGGGCTGAAAAACCTGAAAAATATGTGAGGGCCGAAAAGCCTCAAAGAGCTGAAAACCCTGAAAAGTACTCCAGACCTGAAAAATCTGAAAGATCGGAGAAACCGGCGAAATATGAAAGGCCGGAAAGACCCGGGCGATCGGAACGACCAGGAAAAGCTGAAAAATATACCAGGGCTGAAAGGCCGGAAAAGCCTGAAAAGTATTCCAGGCCTGAAAAATCTGAAAAACCCGAAAGGTATACCAGGCCTGAAAGATCGGAAAGGCCGGAGAAACCCGCCGGATATGAGCGGCCGGAAAGAACAGGGGGTACGGGAAGACCCGGAAAACCCGAAAAATATGTCAGGGCCGCCCGGCCGGAAAGGTCGGAAAAGCCTGAAAAATATGTCCGTCCCGAACGTTCCGGGAAATCGGGCAGTTATATCAGGGCTGACAAAAAGTCCATTCCTGAAAAAGCTTCAAAGACACGTAAAGTGGTCCGCCGCGAAGGCAAGGACGATTCACCCGATATGGTGAGGCTCAACAAATACATCGCCAATTCGGGCATCTGTTCGCGCCGTGAGGCCGACAGGCTGATCCAGGCAGGGGCCGTTTCGATCAACGGGCAGATTGTTACAGAACTCGGTACGAAAGTCGGTCCCGCCGATAAGGTTCAGTATGGCGACCAGACCATCAACCGGGAGAAGCTGAAATATGTATTGCTGAACAAACCCAAGGGATACATCACTACGGTGGACGATCCCGATGACCGCAAGACCGTGATGGCCCTTGTTGCCGGTGCGTGCCGCGAACGGATATACCCGGTTGGCCGCCTTGACAGGAACACCACCGGGCTGCTGCTCTTTACCAACGACGGGATGATCGCCAAAAAGCTCACCCATCCCAGGTACGGGATCAGGAAGATCTACCATGTTGAACTGGACAAATCCCTGGCAAGGGCGGATTATATCAAGATTGAAGAGGGATTCAGGCTCGAGGAGGAGATGGTAAAGGTGGATGCCATTGAATACATCGGTGACGGGAAAGATAAAAAGCAAATCGGCATCGAATTGCATTCTGGGCAAAACCGGATCGTCAGGCGCATCTTTGAACATTTTGAATATAAGGTACTTCGGCTCGACCGGGTATATTATGCCGGCCTGACGAAAAAGAATCTTCCGCGTGGTCACTGGCGGCTGCTCGATGAACAGGAGATAAACCTGTTGAAAATGATAAGTTCCAAACCCTGACACCCTATGAACCCGATCAGCATATATATTGTTGAGGATGAATTACTGATCTCGGCAAGCTTGAAATCACAGCTCCAGCAGTTCGGCTATGAAATCTGCGGTTCTTCCATACGGGGCGAATCGTGCCTTACCGAGATCGCCGAACTTTCGAAACAGGGACGGGAACCTGAGATCGTGCTGATGGACATCCATCTGCGGGGCGAACTTGACGGAATTGATACTGCCAAGATCATCAATGAAAGATTCAATTGCGCGATCATTTTCCTCACGGGGCAGAGTTCGAAGGAGATCTATGAGCGATCGTTCAAGATCAAGCCGTTTGGTTACCTGCTGAAGCCCATCGATATGGAGCAGACCAAGATGACCATCGAGATCGCTTCATACCAGCGGAACCTTGAAATAGAGAACAAGATTTACCAGAAGGACCTCGAAACCATGCTCGAAAAAAGGTCGCAGGAAAACCGCGACCTGATCGCCATGTACCAGACCATCGTCGATAATTCGCGAATGGGGCTGACCATCATGCAGGACCACCGGTTTGTTTTTGTAAACAATCGTACTGCCGAGATTTTCGGTTATCCCATCGATGTGTTTTCTTCCTATTCAACCGGCGACCTGGTCAGCCTGATCCACCCCGAGGACCAGGGGAAGGTGCAGTTCCTGGTACATGATGATCTGAACGGCGAACACAGCGCCAAGCGCCGTGTAAGGATTTTTTGCCAGGACAGGCAGATCAAGCACCTTGAAGCCACATTCAGGATGGTTCAATTCAAGGGAAAGCCAGCAATACACCAAACTTTTCTTGATATCACCGACTTTTTCTAATCCATTTTATTATCATGAGAAAACTTTTTCTGTTTCTTTTTGCAGGACTTTGTGCCCCGGTTCTTGCTCAAACACCCATACAGGACCTTGCGAAAAAGTCAGGGGATCTTTCAGTTTATCCCGGCAGCGACGAGCTGATCGTTTTCGACAGCACCCTCGTCGACATGCAGCCGTCGGGGCTTACCTATGTGGTGAATCATACCCTCACGAAGGTGCTGACCAGTCACGGTGCCATGGAAATGAGCGTCGTGAAATTCGGTTATGACCCGTTATCGGCCTTCGTCGAGATCAGGAAGGCCATAATATATAAAAACGATGGCAGGGTCATCAGCCTGGACGTGAGCAGGGTGATGGATTACCCGGCCCCGGCCAGGGCCATTTACTGGGGGGCCCGTGAAAAGATGCTTGGAGCGGGCCGCCTTGAACCAGGCGATGCCGTGGAGGTGGTGATGTTCCGGAAGGGATTTACCTATGCCCTCCTTTCACCCGATGAAGATGAAAAATACATCCCGCCCATGAAGGGCCAGTTTTACGACATTGTCGAATTTTTCAACACCAGTCCTGTCAAATCCAAGGTCTACCAGGTGACCGTGCCGGCCGACAAACCACTGCAATACGAATTCTACAACGGGGAGGTGCAATCCTCGTGCCGGATGTCCGGGGGAAAGATCGTCTACCTTTTCAGCAAGAAGGATATCCTTCCTCTGAAAGCAGAACCAAAAATGGTAGCTATGTCGGATGTGGCACCAAAATTACTGGTATCAACCACGGCGACCTGGAACGCAAAATCTTCCTGGTTTTTCAAGGTGAACGAAGATTTTGGAAGTTTTAAGGCAGATAACGAGATAAAGGCGAAGGTAAACGAAATCCTGAAAGGGGCGAAAAACGAACAGGATTCGGTTGCATTACTCACGCACTGGTGCGCCGATGAGATCCGTTATTCGGGCATTTCAATGGGTTGCGGGGAAGGATTCACTCTTCATAAGGGAACGATGACCTTTACCGATCGCTGCGGCGTTTGCAAGGACAAGGCAGGCATGCTGATTACCATGCTGCGGGCTGCCGGGTTCAAATCCTACCCTGCGATGACCATGGCCGGTTCGAGGATCGATTACATCCCTGCCGATCAGTTCAACCATTGTGTGACCGTAGTAAAACTTCGCGACGGGAAATACCACCTGCTCGATCCGACCTGGGTCCCATTCGTGCGGGAACTCTGGTCGAGCGCGGAGCAGCAACAGCAATACCTGATGGGGGTACCCGAAGGCGCCGACCTGGCAACAACGCCGGTTTCGGACCCGGAGAATCATTACCTTAAAATTGACGGGGTGGCCCAGTTGCAGGAAAACGGGACCCTTACGGGAAGGATTACCATTACCGGGGAAGGCCAGTCCGATGCGGGTATTCGCGGGATGTTCAGGTATTCGAACAAACTTACCTGGTTTCAGAATATTGAACGGGAACTGTTAAAGATCTGGCCCCAGGCCACGGTCGTCCAGGTAAAATATGCCGACCCGGTCGATTACCAGCATTATAACACCTGGGTTGCGATCGATTATACCATCCCCGAGTTTGCCCTTGTTTCGGGAAACAGGATGATCTTTACACCCCTTTCGGCGGGCGGCATTTTTAAATCGTACCAGGGACAACTTTCGTTTGAAACTGGATTGAAAGAGCGCAAATATGCCTTCCGCGACCGATGTTCAAGGCAGGTTGAGATCAATGAGTCCATCAAACTCCCCGCTATCAAAAGGGTGGTGCGAACCGCCGAACCGGTTAACAAAGAGGGAACAGCCGCCGCTTTCAGGGCGGCCTACAGCCTGAACAACGGATCGTTGCTTTTTACTGGCAAGGCCGTTTTCGGCAAGCGGATGTATGACGCACAGGACTGGCCCGAGTTCAAAGCAGCCGTTGACGCCCAGAACCGGTTTGCCGAACAGCCGGTCGTGGTGGAGTTGTGATTCATTTTTTACCACAATAGGCACATGGTACACAATAGAAAAACACAATAGATCAAATTGACAAGCTCCTAATGTGTCCCTATGTGCCTATTGTGGTTACTATTTCATTTCTTTACCCAGCAGGCTCAACAGCACACCATTGAAAATCAAAATGTAATAACCGAACTATCATTCACCGGAACATGAAAACGAATATTCTGCCAGTTTTGATCCTTTTCTGCCTGTTTTTCGCCCCGGGCAGATCCGTTGCCCAGGACGAAAATTATGACGCCTACTATTTTTCCGTCAGGAAAGAATATACCCTGAACCCGGACGGCAGCATGGATTACCGTTACCGCAAGGAAGAGAAACTGCTTTCATACCGTGCTTTTCAAACGCTTTACGGTGAGACTTTCGTGGTTTATCATCCCGGGTTTCAGAAACTGAAAATTAACGAAGCCTATACCATGATGGCCGACGGGAAAAAGGTGGTCGCTCCTGCGAATTCGTTCAACGAAGTACTTCCCGCCTTCGCGGCCAGCGCACCGGCTTACAATGCCCTTCGCGAAATGGTCATCACGCATACCGGGCTGGAGCGGAATGCCACCGTCACCCTTGATTATACGATACATACGGATAAGGGTGTTTTCCCGGCGCTCATGGGGAATGAAATGCTGGCCGAAGCGGAACCGGCGCAGCATTTGCAGGTCAGTGTGAGGATTCCGGCCGGGCGTAGTCTGAATTACAAGGTCCTCAATGCAGAAATTAAACCTGAAATAACCACCGAGGGTGCCTTCAGCGTTTATACCTGGAAACTGTCAGACGTTGCTTCAACCGCTTATGAGGAGGCGCAGCAGGGAGGGAACGAACGCTATCCAAGGCTGGTTTTCAGCACCTCCGGCAACCGCGAAGAAATCTATTCTTGCCTGACGGGCCAGGAGGCTTTTAAATTCGCCTGTTCAAAAGAGATGACCTCCGCCGTGAACGGCTGGCTGGCAGATAAAAAGGAAAAATTCGAGAAGGTGCTCAAAGTCCAGGAAAAGGTCGTCGGCGACCTGAAGTTGTACCCGGTACCGTTGAAATATGCGCTATACAGGGTCCATACCCCGGAACAGACATGGAATGAAAACGGCGGAACCCCTGTTGAAAAAGCAGTACTGCTGGTTTCGTTGCTGAAAGCATCCGGAATTGAGGCGCAGGTGGTGGCGGTTACCCGCAGCGCCTTTGCCGGCGACAAGGTGGCAACTTTGGCCGACATCGAGGATTTTGCCGTGAAGGTCGAATTCAGGGACAGGGGCACCTGGTATTTTTCGGTCAGCGGGCTGAATTCGGCGAACATGAAGCTGACCCTCCCGGGGAGATTCTTCATTGCTCTTCTCCCTGGCGGTAAATCCAGCATTTTTATGACAGAGCCTCCTGCCCACATGGTGAAGGTGATCGGGAACTTCATCGTTTCGTCCGATCCGCGCATTACCGGTGAGGTCTCCCTCTATTTCGAGGGGGGAATTTATCCCTATGCCGCACTTGCTCGGGATAAGTGGAGGATGAGAAATACGCTCTCTGGAAACCTGGTCGGCAGCGACTCGGTAAACCTCAAGGTTAGCACCCTCAACCTGGAAAACGGGTTCCAGACCTATACCGTTCTGAACAACAAGCCCTTCAGGAAGGATTCGAATTTCTATTATTTCCCCCTGCCGGTTGTCACTACCGGGATCGAGAACTGGGGAATCAAAACACTTTCGCAGAAACGCGAGACACCCTATGAGATTCCCGCCATCGCCGACGAAAGCTATGCCTATACCTTCACCCTGCCGGAAAAAATGGTTTGTTTCACCCCAAACCGGAAACTGAAAGTAAGCAATAAGGCGGGTAAGTTCGTTTGGGAGGTAAGCGAGGAAAATGGAAAACTCACCGTGCGACGCCAGCTGCAGTTCAGCAGCCGCGTGTTTTCAGCCAAAGATTATTCCGATTTCAAAATATTGTTCGATTACTGGAACAACCCGTGGTACAGGCAGGTGATATTGATGAGTGACAAGTGACGATTGACAGGTGCAGGAAAGGGCAGGGGAGGCTTAGCGGGTGATGATGCGGCCAAGGCCGTCCTTGTTGATGCGGATGCTTTGCTTTTTAAGACCCTGGAGTTTTTTCATCAGTTCGGTCTGTTCTTCCTGTATAGTTGCGGCCGCCAGTTGTTTCTGGGTTTCCGACATCATTTTATCCAGTTTTTTTGCCTTGAAGGCGTGCAGTGCAAGCATGACATGCATGTGGAGACGGGTCTCCTCGGAGGTAATCATGATATTGTTCTTCAGCCAGTTCTGACTCAGCTCGTAAGGGGTGAAAATGAGATTGACCGCCGTTTTTGAGATTTCCGGGTCGTTGTGTGATAAAAACCGGTTGCGGTCGGGAATCGAATCTGTTTCGGCCTCCCTGGAATATTCTTCGAACATGGCCCTGAAGATTTCGTTTTCAAAGCCCATTTCATCGTTCAGCAGGTCGTTCAGCACATAATCGGCCACCTGGACCGGAACCTCCTCCTCATCGGTGCTTTTTAGTTTTATCATGATGATTTCCTGCCCGTAAAGCAGCAGCAGCCTGATAATCTCCTTTTCCTGGTATTCGGGTGAATCCAGGTCGATCTCCAGCTGCGGTTCGGCCGCCGCCTGTTCTTCGGGGATCACATCGGTTTCATGCTCCTCGGCAGGCATTCCCTTTTTGATCTTTGCCCTCAGGATCTTGTTCAGTTCGCTCAGCAGGATCTGTTCCGAAATGGCCATGAGGGCCGAACATTCCTTAACGTAGAGCGAACGGGAGATCCTGTCGGGGATCAGGGAGATGGTGTTGACGATCTCACGGATCAGCGCCGCCTTGCGGATGGGGTCGTTTTTGGTTTCGTCGAGCAGCAGCCGGGTCTTGAACAGGATGAAGTTGACCGCATTTTCCTGGACAAATTTCTCCACCTCGGACGGATGATGCTTGCGGGCGAAAGAATCGGGATCCTCCCCGTCGGGGAACAAAACGATCTTTACATTCATTCCCTCTTCCACGATCATGTCGATTCCGCGGAAAGATGCCTTGATCCCCGCCGGGTCGCCGTCGTACAGGATGGTGATGTTCGGCGTGTACCGCTGGATCATGCGCACCTGGTCGTGCGTGAGGGAGGTTCCCGACGACGCTACCACGTTTTCGATACCGGCCTGGTGCATAGATATCACATCGGTGTAACCCTCCACCAGGAGGCAGCTATCCTTTGAAATAATGGCACTCTTGGCAAAATAGATCCCGTAAAGGGTTTTGCTCTTGTTATAGATCTCCGATTCGGGCGAGTTTACATATTTCGCCTTGGTTTTATCCGAACCGAGGATCCTTCCCCCGAAGCCGATCACGCGGCCGGAGGCGCTGTGGATGGGGAAGATGACCCGGGAGTGGAACCGGTCGTAGATCCTGTCCTCTTTTTCAATCGAAAGACCGGTCTTTACCAGGTACTCCTTTTTGTAGCCGTTCTGCGTCGCATTTTCCGACAGGGCGTCCCTTTTTTCGGGGCTGTATCCCAGCTGGAACTTATGGACCAGGTCCTCGCGGATGCCGCGCTCCCTGAAATAGGAGAGCCCCACCGATTTCCCTTCGGATGATTCAAGCAGGGTTTTCGTGAAGTATTGCTGTGCAAAAAGGTTCAGGTTGTAAAGGCTTTCCTTTTCGTTCTGCTCGAGCAGTTGCTCCGGGGTCTGTTCCTGCTCTTCTACCTCTATGTTGTATTTCCTGGCGAGGTATTTCAGCGCTTCGGGATAGGAGTAGTGCTCGTGCTCCATGATGAAGTTGACCGAATTCCCCGCCTTTCCGCAGCCAAAACATTTGTAGATCCCCTTGGCGGGCGACACCGTGAACGAAGGTGTTTTCTCGTTGTGAAACGGGCAGAGCCCGAGCAGATTCACCCCGCGGCGCCTGAGGTTGACATAATCGCCGATCACCTCCTCGATGCGGGCGGTGGTGATGATGTTGTCGATGGTTTCACGGTTGATCATGGTAAAAAGTCCCTCTGGCGAAGGTACAAAATTAGTCAGAAGGAACGGAACCGCGCGACGGTTTATTCCCTTCAAAAACCTGCTAATCGGTGAGCTTCATCACGAAGTGGCCGATGCCCGCTTCGGTGAACTGTTCGCCCGACTTGTAGAAGCCGTTGCGTTCGTAAAAGGGCACGGCCCTGAGCTGCGCATGCAGGTAGATTGGCTTTTCCAGGGCGACTGCATCGCGCAGGACCTCCCGGAGGATGATCTCCCCAAGCCCGCGGTTGCGGAACCCGGGAAGCACTGCGAACCGTTCGAGCTTGATCCCCTTCCCGGTTTCGCGCCAGCGGGCGGTGGCAACGGCCTTCCCGCCCAGCACCAAAAGGTAATGGCGGGCCTCCTTCTCATGGTCATACTCGAGGGACGGATCGACCCCCTGCTCCTCCACAAAAACCTTTTTCCGGATGGCAAATGCCTGTTCGGCCATCTCTTTATCCCGGAACGAAAATCTTTTGACCTCTAACATGGTTTGCTGTTTATTACTTTGTGTCCTTTTTACCAGCTTTGCGTCTCGGTGGTTCATTTTAAAACCACCGAGGTCACAGAAACATTAACTCAAAGGAATATGAATCATTGCTTTTACAAAGGGATGTATTCCATACCGGCAGCGGAAAAGTTCACCAATTCACGGAAACCGATGCTGAACAGGAATGCTTTGGTTTCGGGAAAAAGCATCGACAATTCATGGGGTTTGTGGGCGTCGGAGGAGATGGTGACCGGGATCCGGAGGTCTTGAATCTTCTGCAGGATGGCCGGGCCGGGAAAATAAGTTTCCGATCGTTTTTTATAGATCCCCCGGGTGTTGACCTCCACCACGCATCCTGTTTCTTTGATGATGTCGAGAGTTTCGTCGACCAGCCCGGTATACCAGGCCGACGCTTCCGAAAAATAGCGGTCGCGGTTGTACATCCTGATCTTGTCGAGGTGCCCCACGATACCGGGTTTTTGTGTGGCCACCATCTCCTGGATTTGCCGGTAGTAAGCCGTCACCCCCTTTCTGGCATCGTTGCCAAAGACCTCCAGCAGCCCCTTGTCGTACACGGCCATCTCGGGACCGTCGATGAACCAGAGATGCGAAGGATCGGAATTCCTCACCAGGTGGACCGACCCGATGGTGTAATCGAGCGGGAGCATCCGCCGGTATTCGTCGAAGGTGCGGGTTATTCCGGGGATGAAGTCGATCTCAAGGCTGAGCAGGATTTGGAGGCCTTTTTGAACAGGATTCAACGGATCGCTGCCATGGATATCCCGGCAGCGTTTTTTCAGTTGCAGGATGGTTTCACCATAAAGGGCCAGTTCTTCCTCACGGATGGCGAAGGTATTGTCAAAAGGCACGGGCGAATGGTCGCTGAAACCGAGGGTTGAAAACCCCTGGCGGAGGGCCTCTTCGACATAGGCCTGCGGTTCGTCGGAACCGTCGCTGAAACGGGTGTGGGTATGGAGGTTAAACACTGGAAATGATCTTATAGATTTTATCGGAGCGGCGAAGGAAAAGTGCGACGGACATGCTGCAGTATTCGCCCTTCACAGTTTTTTCGACGGACTGCAGGTCGACCCGTATGTCGGGGATGGTTAGTTCAAGGACGCCGGTGGTGGGGCCCTGGATGTAGACCCGGTCGCCGGGTTTGAGTTCGCCCGATTCCATTTTTATCTCCGCTACCTTCAGTTTCGTGAAATAGTTGGTGATCTTGCCGACGTATTCCTTGTATTCGGTGGCCACCGATCCGTGTTGACCGGCCCATTCGCCCATTTTGCGGCCGAGATAGTAACCATCCCAGAAACCACGGTTATACACGGTACTGAGCCGTTCTGTCAGTATTTCGATCTTTCCGTTGGTGTAATTGCCCCCGGCAATGGACTCAACCGCTTCGCGATAGCATGATACAACGGTTTTCACATATTCGGGGCTCCGCCCGCGGCCTTCGATCTTGAGCACCGAAACGCCGGCTTCCAGGATTTTATCCAGGAATCCGATCGTGCAAAGATCTTTGGGCGACATGATGTATTCGTTTTCCACTTCGAGTTCGATCCCGCTGGTGGTGTCGGAAACGTGGTAGGGGCGGCGGCAGAGCTGGTAACAGGCGCCCCGGTTGGCCGAGGCGTTGTAATGATCGAGGCTCAGATAGCACTTTCCCGATACGGCCATGCAGAGGGCACCATGGGCGAAAATCTCGATCCGGACAGGTTTGCCGGAGG
This sequence comes from uncultured Bacteroidales bacterium, assembly GCA_903845055.1. Lineage (GTDB taxonomy): Bacteria > Bacteroidota > Bacteroidia > Bacteroidales > FEN-979 > CAIVAT01. The sequence continues at coordinate 80,441 of CAIMWF010000056.1, forward strand.
GGCCGCAGATCTTCTGCCGTTTGATCGCGCGGGTGATGGCGGCTACCTGTTGCAGGTTCAGTTCACGTGCCATCACCATCACATCGGCCACCTGCGACCAATATTTCACCGCCTCCAGGTTGGTGATGTTCGTCTGCGTTGACATGTGGACCGGCATCCCCACCGAGCGGGCATACTGTATCACGGCGTGGTCGGAAGCGATGATGGCGGTGATGCGGTTTTTTTGGGCAGAGTCGACCATCCGTTTCATCTCCTTCACCTCCCGGTCAAAAATGACCGTGTTCATGGTGAGGTATGTCCTGATGTTGTTTTTCCTGCAAATCCGGGTGATCTTCACCAGGTCGCGCAGGGTGAAGTTGATCGAGGATCGTGCTCGCATGTTCAGCACGCCGACCCCGAAATAGACCGAGTCGGCACCTGCCTGGATGGCAGCCGTAAGCGATTCCCATGAACCGACGGGAGCGGTGATCTCGACCTTTTGCAATGTGCTGATTTTTTGCAAAGGTACGAATTGTTGAAGGAACAGGTGAAAGGCGTCAGGTGGTGAGCCAGTTGAGGATCATTTTTCCACCGGTGGGGGTGAGGATCGATTCGGGGTGGAACTGGACGCCGGTGAAGGGCAGGGTTTTGTGGGCTATGGCCATGATGGTTCCATCGTGCGTCGCCGCAAGGGTATCGAGACATGCCGGGAAGGTTGCCGGGTCGACGGCCCAGGAGTGGTAGAGCCCCACCACCGGTTCCCGTTCAATTCCGCTGAACAGCGGGTGCCCAGGTACCAGGATATCCAGTTTTCTTGGCTGGCCATGCACTACCGAGGGCAGATTGAACAGGGACCCGCCCGAATAGACCGCCATGGCCTGCATCCCCAGGCAAACGCCCAGTACCGGGATTACCCTCCGTGTTTCCAGGTATATTTTTTCAATGGACTTCAGGATTTCATACATGGCCGGCTGTTCATGCGGCAGCCCTGGACCGGGGGAGAAGATGACGCGGTCGTACCCCCCCGGATCGCCGGGCGTGAGTTGTTCGGGCGTGAGGGTATTAACCGTAACTTTGCCCGTATTGCGGAGCAATTCCACCAGGTTCCAGGTGAAGGAGTCGTGGTTGTCGAGAAGCAGAAGACGCACAAAAAATAATTAAAAATTAAAAATTAAAAATTACGAAGGGCCACGGTATCAATGATTTTTAACTGTTTGAAACATTACACATTTCCCGGGTTAAATTACTTGTTTCATGTTTGAGAAGCGCGGGATACTTATCGATAAAATTAACCATTTTTCGGAACGGGGGGAGCCTTTTTTGTTCGCGGTCGATTTTGATGCGGAGAACGGTTTCGTGCTGACGCCCGGGGAGGCAGCGGAACGGGGTATCCGGTATGATTTTGGAACCGGGAAAAAACAACACGGCAGAATTGGGCAGCCCAGGTCAAAGTTTGAGTTTACTGCCATCCCGTTCGAAACATATAAAAAGGCTTTTGACCGGGTGATGACGCACCTGGAAAGAGGCGACACCTACCTGCTGAACCTGACCTTTCCAACCCCGCTATCGACGGATTTGACGCAGGCACGGATCTTCGAAACCAGCGATGCTCCGTATAAATTATTCGTACCGGGTCATTTTTTGCTCTTTTCGCCCGAACTCTTCGTAAAGATCGAAGCGAACAGGATCATCTCCCGGCCGATGAAGGGGACCATCGACGCGTCGCTGCCAGACGCCGCACAGCGGTTGCTTGCCGATCAAAAGGAACTTTTTGAACACAACACCATTGTCGACCTGATCAGGAACGACCTTTCGATGGTTTCGACACATGTTGAGGTGAACAGGTTCAGGTACCTCGACCTGATCCGCACCAACCGGGGCGACCTCCTCCAGATGAGTTCGGAGATCAGCGGCGAACTCCCCGCTGATTACCGGAAACGCCTGGGGGAGATCCTCTTTACCCTGCTGCCGGCGGGATCGGTTACCGGGGCGCCGAAAGAAAAGACGGTGGAGATCATCCGTTCGGCAGAGCAGGATCAGCGCGGTTTTTATACAGGGATCTCCGGTTATTCCGACGGGCACTGCCTGGTTTCGGCCGTTTCCATCCGTTTCATCGAACAACAAGAGAGCACCCTGGTGTTCAGGAGCGGCGGCGGGATCACGGCCCTGAGTGATGCCGGGAGCGAATACCATGAAATGTTAAAAAAAATCTATGTACCCATTGTTTGAAACGATCAGGGTGTTCAATGGCGTGCCGCAGCATCCCAAATGGCATTTTCAGCGCATGAAGGCTGCCTGGCGCGAATTGTGGCCGTCGGAAAAACCGGTTTTCAACGGGTCTTTTCCCCCGGTTCCGGTTGAATTCAAAACAGGGGTCGTTCGATGTAACATGCGTTACGGACCGGGTGGTTTTCAGGCCGATTTTTCACCCTACGAAAAACGTGCGATCCGTTCGCTGAAGCTCGCCGCCTGCGACACCATCGATTACCACCTTAAATACACCGACCGCAGCGGGATTGAATCCCTGTTCGCCCTTCGCGGGGAGTGCGACGACATCCTGGTTGTGAAAAAAGGTCTACTCACGGACACATCGGTTTCGAATATCATTTTTTACGACGGAACGGCATGGATAACCCCGAAGCATCCGTTGCTGCGCGGAACCTGCCGGCAGCGCCTGCTCGAATCTGGCCGGATCAGGGAAGGTGAAATCAGTCCCTTTGATCTCCGGGGGTTTGAAGGCTGCAGGATCATCAGTGCCATGCGCCCGCCGGAAGAAGAAATGATCATCCCGGTATCACGGATCATTCCTTAATTCGATTATTTTTGTAAAAAAAAACAGGTCATGAAGATCAACATCATCCTCTGCAGTGTTATGATTTCGCTGGCGCTCCTTTTGGGGGGCTGCGGCGGACAGAACAGGGAGCTGAAAAAAGACGCCAGGAATTTTGCCGACGCCATGTGCCGCAACATTGAAACGATGCAGAAAATCAGGAAGGCCTCGCCGGCCGATACCCTGCTGATGCAGAAGTTGCAGAAGGAGCACCAGGCTGAGGAGACGGAAATGACCACTTTGTCCGTTGACTTCCGGAAGAAATACGGGGAAAAGATAAATATCCCCGAATTCAACAGGCAATACCGCAAATACCTGAACGAAGCGATGCTTGATTGCCGGTTCCTGTCGAAGGAGGACCGTGAAAATTTTGAAAAAGAGGTAAAATAGGCCGGTTTACCTTCTTGCGCAGGCAGGCAGTGGAAAGTCCCTGATCATTTTCGGATCGGCCATCTCTTCCATGCATGAAACCGGGTCGCAGCAAGTGTGGCAGGTCCTTTTGATGGCCCGGTAGTGCAGCAGTTCAACATCGGTCGACAGGAACCCCGGTTTTACCGGTTCATCCCTCAGCAGGTCGGTGCTCAGGTATTTTTTATTGTCGTCGGCGAACACGGTCACCACCGTGGCATCATCCCCGAGTTCATTCTGTATCATCAGTGCCCCCAGAAAATTAGCCCCGGATGAGATCCCCAGGCCGATCCCCAGTTGCGAGGAGAGTTTTTGCGCCATGATGATGGCGTCGCCGTCGTCGACACTGATCACTTCGTCGAGCTGGTCAAGTTTCAGGATGGAGGGGATGAATTCATCCGAGATTCCCTGTATCCTGTGTTTCCCCACCTTGTGACCCGTTGAAAGGGTGGGCGAATTGGATGGTTCGAGCGGGTGGACTTTGATGGAGGGGATCATTTTCCTCAGGTAGCCCCCAACGCCCATGATGGTTCCGCCGGTTCCGACCCCGGCGATGAAGGCATCGGGGGTGATGTCGCGGAATTTCAACTGCCAGTAGATCTCCGGCCCGGTGCTCTGGAAATGCGCCTCGCAATTGTGATCATTCGAAAACTGGGAGGGCAGGAAAGCCCCTTCGGTTCGTGCGGCGAGGGCTTCGGCCAGGGCGATGCTGCCCAGGAAACCACCCTCTTCCTTGCTCACCAGGTTTATTTTGGCACCCAGCCCTTTAATCAGGTTGATGCGTTCGCGACTCATCCAGTCGGGCATGAAGATCTCCACCGGGTGGCCCAGGGCACGGCCGATGGCGGAGAAGGCGATCCCGGTATTGCCGCTGGTGGCTTCGATGATGAGTCCGCCCGGTTGAAGGGCACCGCGCAGGTAAGCCTGGTGCAGGATGTGGAAGGCCATCCGGTCTTTGATGCTGCCGGTCATGTTGAGGTTTTCGGCCTTTGCAAAAATTGTGCGTTCCTTTCCCTTGTATAACAAATTGATCTCGAGTAACGGGGTGTTGCCGATCATGCTTGAGAGTCCCCGGATGCGTTTTTCAGTTGCGGTATCCATCTATAGCCCTATTTTCAGGTTTAATTCCTTTAGTTGTTCGAATTTGATAGCTGATGGTGAATCGATCATCACATCGCGGCCTGAGTTGTTTTTAGGGAAGGCCATGAAGTCGCGGATCGATTCGCCCCCGCCGAAAATGGTGCACCACCGGTCGAAGCCAAAGGCCACGCCGCCATGGGGAGGAGCGCCATATTCGAATGCGTTCATCAGGAAGCCGAACTGGTCGGCTGCCTCTTCATCTGAAAATCCCAGAACGGTGAACATCTTCTTTTGTAGCTCCTTGTTGTGGATACGGATGGAGCCTCCGCCGATCTCAACCCCGTTGATCACCAGGTCGTAGGCATTGGCACGTACCTGTCCCGGGTCGGTATCGAGCAGGGGAATATCTTCGGGAGCCGGCGAGGTGAAGGGATGGTGCTTGGCATAAAAGCGGCGGGTTTCGTCGTCCCACTCCAGCAGCGGGAAATCGATGACCCAGAGCGGTTTGAAATCGCCCGGAGTGGTCAGGTTCATGCGTTTGCCCATCTCCAGCCGCAGGGTTCCGAGCGCGGTTTGCGTCTTTTCCCTTTTCCCTGCAAGGAGCAGAACCAGGTCGCCCGGTTTGGACCCGAATTTTTCGAGGATGGCCGCAAGGTCATCCTGTGAATAGAACTTATCCACAGACGATTTGACCGATCCGTCGGCGCCGTGGCGGATATAAACCAGCCCGGAGGCACCTACCTGGGGCCGTTTCACGAAATCAGTGAGTTCGTCCAGTTGTTTGCGTGAATATTCGCTGCACCCTGCGGCGTTGATCCCGACCACCAGTTCGGCCTCGTCGAACACTTTGAAATTTTTTCCTTTGACCAGTTCATTGATCTCCGTGAAGGTCATTCCGAAACGGATATCGGGTTTGTCGGAACCATAGAGGTCCATCGCCTGCGCATACGACATCCGGGGGAATTCATCCATTTTCATCTTCAGGACCGACATGAAAAGGTGCTTTGCCAACCCTTCAAAGGTGTTCAGGATATCCTCCTGGGTCACGAAGGCCATTTCGCAGTCGATCTGGGTGAATTCAGGCTGGCGGTCGGCCCGAAGGTCTTCATCGCGGAAACAGTGAACGATCTGGAAATAGCGGTCGAACCCTGCCACCATCAATAGCTGCTTGAAGGTCTGGGGCGACTGGGGAAGGGCATAGAACTGCCCGGGATTCATCCGGGAGGGAACGACAAAATCGCGCGCCCCCTCTGGCGTCGATTTGATGAGGTATGGGGTCTCGATCTCCATGAAATGGAGGGAGCTGAGATAATTTCGTGTTTCGATGGCCATTTTGTGGCGCAGTTCGAGATTTTTTTTGTTGGCATTTCGACGCAGGTCGAGGTATCGGTACTTCATGCGGAGCTCCTCGCCGCCGTCGGTATTGTCCTCGATGGTAAAGGGAGGGGTTTTGGAAATATTGAGTACGGTAAAATTGTCGACCAGTATTTCAACGTCACCGGTTGGCATCTTTGGGTTCTTGTTGCTCCTTTCTGCTACCTTTCCGTTTACCGAAATTACGAATTCACGACCCAGTTTGCGGGCTTCCATGCACAGGGTTCCGTTTACCTCCATGTTGAAAACAAGCTGGGTAATTCCATACCGGTCGCGCAGGTCGATGAAGGTGAGGCCGCCCATGTCGCGAGAGCGTTGCACCCAGCCCGACAGTTTTACATCCAGCCCCTGATGGGCCATTTTGAGTTCACCACAGGTATGTGTTCGAAGCATCGGTTGAATATTTTTTGAAACGCAAAGGTAGAAAGAAAGGACAATTAAAATATCAGGTCATCCGATCAATTTTGTCCCCGAGAATCCGCACCTTTTCATGAAGGATGTTAAAGAACCGGCAGCGTTCCTTGGCTGAGGTGCCGCTTATCAAGGTTGATTTCTGCATGAGGTTTCTCAGCGATTTTTCGATGGTGTCGCAAAACACCGGGTTGGTGGTGATCAGCTGGTTGATCACGTTATAGGTACTGTAAACGGTTTTACGGCCGTCGGTCTCGACGAGGATGGTATTATCGGTCACCAACACCTCGTTGTTGAAAAGCTTAAAGCTGTTTTCAACCCCTTCGGTCGGAAAGCCCGTCATGAACTGGAACCCGCGTTCGGCCTGTTCCTGCACATGATGAAGCAGCGACTCCAGCACAACGCAAAGCCTGAAGACATCCTCCTTGTGCATGAAAAAACCGGAAACAAAACAATATTCGATCTGGCGAAGGATGCTGGAGATGGTCTCTTCGCTCCATATCTCGGTGGTTGGAATTTTGGTGTAACAGGCCAGCATCCTGCGCCCCGTTTCCAGCAGATTAGCCGGCGGATCAAGGGTAAGCCGGGCATTTTCATAGCTGCTGTTCGGGATAAGGGCCTTGTTCCAGAAGTAGAACTTAAAGGCCGCGATTTCGGGGAATTCAAAAAAATAAAAAACGGGGATATCCTTTGCCGCGTAGATAATCTCGTGCTGCCTGCTGTCACAGATTTTCCTGATCGCAGTCTCCAGCGAATGGAGCCAGTCGTCGACATTAAAACCGTTTTCCCCGATAGCCAGGGAGGTAAAGGTCACATGGTTGCTGCGGAGACTGAACAGCGTGTCAACCGAAATGTTGTAATGGAAACAGATCGATTTCAACTCTTCAAGCGAAAGTTCCTTTTCGCCCCGGATCCGCCGGTAGGCGCTATCATAGCTGATTCCAAGCAGCTCCGACAGGTCGTGAACGAACGAGATGTTCGGGGCAAGGCTGTTCCTGATCGTCTGGAACAGGATTTCCTGCACGGGGGGCGACTGGTTCATCTGATCGGCAGTTAGATGGTTTACAGGTCAAAAACTCCTGGAAGAACAATTTTTACTGTTTAACAGGGTAAATATACAGTATTAAACCCCTAAAAGCAAATTAAACGACCGGAAAACAGAATAAAGTGACGAGTGACAAGTGACGATTGACGAATGAAACCCGGTTATTTCGAGTAGTCCATAACGGGTTAAACAAAATCGTAAATCCAAAAACGCAAATCGTAAATTCCCACTCGTCATTCGTCACTCGTCACTATTTTAATCCTTATTCCCTCCGAATGAGCTGCGAATTCCGGCGCATACATGCACTGCACCGTGGTGATCCCGTTTGAATATTCGCCGGCGGCATTGGCCCGCAGGGCATATTCGAAAACATAGGTTCCCTTTGGCAGGTAATCGAAAAAGAAGCTGGTAGCCAGGTCGGTGGTGCTCTGGTAATAGCCCAGCCCGTCCTGGTAACGATAGCCGGATAATACGCCGCCCGAACCCCCTCCCATCCAGGGTAAGGAGCCCGATGGTGAAATCACCGGTTCCAGCGCGCTGGCTCTCAGGTCCTTCATGTACACAAACTCCAGATCGCGATCGACAGTCAGCACAACGCGGACAACCATCCTGTCGCCGGTCTTCAGCAGCACATTCGGTTGTTTGGTGCCCTGATCAGTCTTCTTGTCGTAATTTTTAATTTTTAATTCGTAATCCGATACAGGTTCAAGCACAGGTCCCGCCGGGGTATTCCTTTCGATAAAGACCTTCTTCTCCAGCTTCATCGGTGTTGCTGCCGGGGTGATCTTGTCGAGATCTTCGAAGTATTGCCAGTAAACGGCGCCCCAGGCAATTCCCTGTGATGATTTCGACACCGTGATCTTTCCCATATCCGGCCGGATGTCATTACCCGTCCAGGAACACTGGAAGTAGCCGGTCCCGGCCTCCTTTTTCACATCGGTGAGCTGGCCGGAACTTATTTTTTCCTTACCCAGCGAAATCTTAACACCGGGATCTTCCGCAAGCAGGTCGGGGCCGCGAAGGAGCAGTGCGTAACAGGCCTCCAGCGTTGCACGGGGCGACCGCCAGTTTTGGGTCTGTTTCTGTTTCAGCAGCCAGATCTTTAATTCCTCCACCGCGGCCTCGTTTTTGCCTGCTTCGTCAAAGGCTTCAATCATGAGCGCCTGGTTTTCAACCGGGGCCTGGTGCCAGTAATATCCTTGTTCTTCGGCCCAGTACATGCCCATTTCGGGAGAATGCAGCGCCTTTTCCGAAAGCGATTTCAGGATCAAAGGCGGCACCTCGCGGTTCCCGAGACGGTTGAGGGCAAGGGCAATCATGGCCTGGAGGCCGCGGTCGTTTTGTAGCCAGTATTTTTCGGCCTGTTTTTTGAAATAAGCGAAGGCCTCGCTGCATTTCGCGTCGGGAAATGGGATACCGGTGCCGCCGGGGTTCATGAAATAACTCCTGGCATATAAATACTGAACCTGCGAACTCCCGGTATTATTTTCATCCAGGTGTCCCGGCTGGTATTTCTCCAGGTTTTCATAATCCTTCGCAAGTTCACGGTCGAGGTAGCCGATCGCCCGGGTTACCATGCTGCGCCTTTCCTGGTCAGCAAGGATATCAGTGATGTCCAGGTGATGAAGACGTCCGAGACCGGTAAGAATGTTCTGGGTCGTGTAACGGTTCACAGGCATTCCTGCAAACCAGGTCCAGCCGCCGTCGGGGGTCTGCAGTTTCAGCAGTTTCCCCATGTTTTCCTTCAGCCGGGCTTCGGTGGCGTTCGGGTCGAAGTAGCGCCCGAGGTTTTGCTTGCGGCCGGTTTCGCCGGCAGCATCCATCACCCATGGGGTTTCCTGGAGCAGGGCCGATTTGAGCTCCTGGTTCTTTTCCAGGGTTGACTGAAGCGCATCGGGTGTGAGGTTTTTCCATGATTCAAACACCGCCCTGATTTTCGGGCTGGAATTTGCAATAAATGTGGCCATACTGTTCGACCAGAAGGCATCGAAGATCGCATCGGCATTGTCGTAGGCCTGGTCGTCGAGAGAAGGGAGGGCCTGGATGGCATACCACGCGGGGTTTGAGGCAAATTCGAGGGTGAGTTTATAATTCCTGCGCGTCGTACTTTCGCCTGAATTTCCTGATTTCAGCAGTTTGTCGAAAGAAAATTCGGTTGTGCCCTTACCGCGTACAGGCAGGGGCAGCGGTTCAGTGATCAGGAGGCGGTTTGTAAGCACCGGGATCGCCTTTTCTTCGCCGTCGGAGAAACTGCCTGCAGAAGCGGTCACACGGTATTGAAGCACCGACAGGGCGGAACCGGACGGGATCACCAGGATCCAGCTTACCATGGCGCTCCGGCCTTTGGCGGCACTGAAACCAACTTCCAGCGGATTGTTATCCAGGGCTGAAGCCGGCTTCACCAGGTTGTTGAATGACTGCGGCGTGAAGGCGTCGCCCATGCTGAGCGCTGCTTTTCCTGAAAGGTCATGGTCGGAAAGGTTGACGATTTTCGTGCTGAAAACCACGGTATCTCCCTGCCTGACGAAGCGTGGTGCGTTGGGAAAGACCATCAGTTCCTTCCGGGTGACCAACTCCTTTTCAATCTGTCCGGATTCAAGGTTTTTCGTATGGGCCAGCCCCATCAGCTTCCACCGGGTGAGCGATTCGGGGGCCGTAAATTCAAGAATCAAACCGCCTGTTGAATCGGTGACCATGGAAGGGTAAAAGAATGCAGTTTCGCGGAAGTCGCGGCGAACCTGCAGTTCAGGGCCTGCGGGGAGCGGATTTTTTGCCGGGGGATTTTTATCAGGGGTTCCACCCGGGCTGCCGGCAATAACATTGGATTCGATCACCGGTTTTGGCGAAGCAACCTCCATTTCATTCAGAACCGCATCCTCGGCAGCCATGGGTGCAATTCCCGTTTTCTTGCTCATCCTGCCGCGACCGTAGATGATGTTCCTGTTGTCGGAACCGAAATAATTCAGTCCGAACCAGTTCAGCCTCAGCAAAGGATGTTCCGAATAGGTCACTTCATTGCCGGCCGGGCCGTGCCAGGTTCCCGAGGTCGTCTGGAAGGACTGGTCAATGTTCCACGGGTTGCCGCCCAGGGAGGCCTGGTAGAGGCTGAATGACCAGCTGTTTGCCCGGAACTGGTCGAGCGAGGCATCATACATGCCGGCCATGAATTCGGCATGGGCAGGATTTCCGTTTGCCTTGCTGATCCTGATTTTCCAGCTTTCTTTGGTTCCGGGGTCGATCTTGTTGCGGAAGGTTTCAAGGGTGATGGCGAGCTTTTTGTCTGTATAGGGAACCTGGATCACCGTGCTGTTCTGGAATACCCGGTTATGTTTGACGAATGCAAAATTTACCGAGAAATTCCCGCGGTATTTTTCCAGGATGGGGACCTCGAAGATCCTGGCGCGGTTGCTGAGGGTGATTGTTTCACGTGAAACCAGGGTATCGCCGCGGCTGATCTCACAAATCAAGTTGACATGGTCGGACCTGGAACCGATGAGGAACCGGGCCGCTTCGCCCGGCTCGCCCGTGGTTTTCAACGGGACGAACCAGTTCATTTCATTGACGGGAACCTCCGCCGAGAGGGGTGAAAATGCGGTGAAGAGTTGCTTCGTCACCACTTCCTTGCCGAAAGGATCATTGGCCTTCAGAACCAGTAAATAGGACCCGGGAAGCAGTGTTTTCGGGTTAAACAGTTTGATCACCGAATCGTTGGCCGTGTTTATGTTCTTTTGAAAAAGAGTCGCCTCCGCGGGCCAGTTTTCCGGGTTGTTTTCATCGGCGAAAAGGTCGTCGGGGTATTGTGCATGGAACACTTCTGCGGTTGTGAGGCTGAGATCGGGCCTTGCCCAGGACCTCGTTTTGAAAGCCGTAGCGGGCTGCCGCAGCCTTTGCAGGGTTGCCGAAACAACGACCGGGGTAGGGCGCCCGTTGAGGTTGGTGGCGGTTATTTTGACCAGGCTGTCGGAGGTAAGGTTGACCATGCCGGTCATCGCGACCGACAGGAGCAGGGAGTTTGTTCCGACGGAAACCTCCTGCAGGGCGTTTTGCGTTTCGCCGTTGAGGTCGGTCACATCGGCTGTGACGGTATAATCGAAGACCGGCTGCGCCTGCATCTCCACCGACCGGTCGGGAAGCGCCGTAAAGGTGATGGTGAACTTCCCGTCAGGACCGGTGGTAGTGGTTCCGCTGGCGATTTCGGCAGGGCTGGAGACGGGGATGGGCCGGTACCCGTTTCTCCAGTCGAAGAATGGAAAACGTGCGTTCCGAACCACCCTGAAGGCAACTTTGGCTCCGTCGATCCCGTTCCCGGCGAAGGCGGCAGCCTTGCCGGTCACCACCAATTTATCCCCCAGTTTGTAGTTTCCTTCAAGCGGTTCGTAAGTTACCTCGAACATCGGTCGTTTGTATTCTTCGACAGAGATATAGGCCGATCCCGATTCGTTGGCGATGGACATCTGACCGGGGAGCACCCCCAGCGGGGCGGTAAAGGAACCGTTGAACGAACCGAATTCATTGGAAACAAGGTTCAGTTCCGTAATTTTCCTGCCATTTGCGTCCGAAAACACCACCTTCGTCGCCTGCCCGGGTTTGATGGCCGACCGGTTGCCCATTCTTTCAAGGATGATCCCCTTGAAATATACCAGTTGCCCGGGACGGTAAATGGCCCGGTCGGTATAAAACATGGTTTGAAGACTGGTTCGTTCAGGGGAGCGGTAGCCAGGGTACCGGTAAAATTCGCCTGTGATCACCTGTTCGTCGCGGTAAAATATCTTAAGGTAATTATTGGTATTGCGGCCGTTTTCAACGGGTGTGGGCAGCTCAAGGTAACCCTTGTCGTCGCTGGTGATATCCTGTAATTTAACCGAAACGTATTTCTGGCGCTGGTAATCCCAGTTTTTCATCCAGACTTCGGTTCTGACATTTCCCAACGGCGATCCCGATTCGCGGTCGAGCAGGAAATAACCCGTACTGCCATCACCATTCCGGCGCGAAATGTAACTGACTTGCGTTGACCAGAAAGGCATCCACGTATAAACCTGCTGCGGGTCGGTAAAATTCTCCCGGGTGGAGCATACAAGCACGTAGAACCCTGCGGGGAGGGCAGGAACAGGCATTTCGACACTGTGTTTCTGGTAATCGTTCTCCGATGGTAACGCCTGCGACCAGGAGGTAGCAGCCGGCAGTGCAGCCAGGTACCCGAAAAACTCTTCCGGCCTGGCATTGACCCATTTTCCGGCATAAATCTCCGGGTCGGTTTTCACCAGCCTGAAGTAAAGTTTGGTCACATTTGCAAAATACAGCAGGGCCAGGGAGGACTTGTCGGCCGCCACGGCCGATTCCGTCGTTACCCCAATATCCTGTTTTTTGATGGTGCCTTCCAGGATCTGGCAGTTCTTTGCCCCGTTCGAGCCGGGATGTCGTTTGATGGTATTTTCACAAACATCCAGGGCAGAACGGATCTCCCATTGGTGGGCATCTGTCGTCAGCGGCTTGTAAAGCAAGCCCTGGCCGCAGAGGAACGATGCCAGGGTATAAGAGATATCGGCAGACCACAGGGAGGCGGCAAAGTTTTTTTCGAAAATTTTCAGGGCTTCGCGGTAGAGGCTGTCCCTTTCAGGAAGGACCGACATCTCGTGAATAAAGGAAAACCGCTTCAGTTCCGTTTCGATAAGGGCACGCGGGTCGTTGTCATCCCTGTGGAATGCCGCCAGGTCGCGGAAGATGACCATGGCAAAACGTTTGGGCGAAGCCGAATCGGCGGGCAGGTTCATTTCTCCGCGGATGAAAGCGGCCGTTTGGGCGAAATATTCCGGTCGGTCGATCTCGAATCCCCGGGAGGAGGAGAGGAGGGTTCCGTTGTTCTCAGTAAAAAAATCGAGTGCCCGCCCGGCCAGGAAATCATAGAGGGTCGGGTAATACTTTGAGGCACCGTCCGATGTTGATGATGTTTTGGGCTCGGCCGGGTAGCATTCGACCACTGCATCAAAACGGTCGATGGGGGTTCTTTTGAGCGTGTCGGGATTGGCAAGCGATAGAAGGTAAGTGCGGGTGATGACTGAGGAGATGGTTTGCAGGTCCCAGGTTTCGAGACTGTCGGAAATGATCGATCTTGCATGTGTACGGTCGCGGAACCGGAATTGGTTGTTCTGGTAATATTTTGCATAAACCTCGGCAAGGATCGATTGCAGGATCTGCCGGGAGGGCCCTTTGGCGGTTATAACCTCCTTTTTCAAGCCGGAGATGGATTTTACAAGGAAATTTTCCTGGAATTCAGAATTCAGGCGATACCCGTAAATGACGGACTTAATGTATTGCGGATCGTTTTTTTCTGCTTTCGCACGGGCACGGATCTTTTCGGCAACCTCCGCAGCCGACCTGGGCTGGCCAAGGGCGGAGAGCGAATCAACCTGCTTCCAGAGCCCGGCATAATTTTGCAGGCCCGGCGACGCGCTCTTTTTACCGGGTTTCACTTCCGCCAATGCACCCCCCGAAAGGGCCAGGACAAAGAGGACAAACACCAGGAATGAACCTATTTTGGTATTCATAAGCAGGATTTTTTATGATAATTCATATACAATATTAGACAAATTGCCCAAAGAAGCAAATATTGTGCCGGTAAATGGTTATTTCTTCCTGTTCAGCTGGGAGGTCAGCGGGTTGGCAAGACCTGAGTAACTGAGCAGTTCGAGTTTGACCGTTCCTACGATCACCACCGACTGGGCGAGGATGGGCAGGTGGTTTTTGTCGTCGGTGACCCAGACATCCATGGGATAGGGCTGGCTGAAGACATTCCCGGTGGCAACCATGGGCTTGAAACGAAGGCAGCGGAAGGTGCCCAGGTCGGTGATCACCACCTCCCTTCCGGCAAACTGTATCTGCGAAATGTAGAGTGAATCGTCGAGGTAGAAATTCACCGGGATGTTCTGGCCGGGGGTTGCGGCCGACAGGTCCAGTGTACGGGCAAAATAAAATGCCGACAGGATGTCCTGGGTCCCCGGGATGATCCTTTTATTTGCCCGTGTACTGAGCGCCGACCCTGAATACTGGTTGAACCTGATATCGTCGTTGTAATTATAGCTGCCTTCGTGTGTACGTCGCATGAACATCCATGAGAACAGGTACACCTCGTCGATGAAGGATTCAAACCGGTCGTTCACCTTGTAAAACCAGTTGAACGCCCCTTTTGAATGACCCTCCCCGACCACATGGTAAACCTTGCGGCCGTCGGCCAATTTTGACGAAGCATCCACCTCAAGGGTTGCAATCCCGGCGGTGACCTGGCCGGTGACGTAGGAATCGTAATAGGCCCTGAATTTCAATTTTTCACCGAAGGTAAAGGCTTCGTTCCTTACCGGCTTGAACGGTTGTGCATAACCTGTGAGGAGCGCGCAGTGAAAAACAAGAAAGATAAAAAAGAGCCGGGTTTTTGTCATCCCTGGAGAACGATGTTGATAATTTTTTTCGGTACGATAATCACCTTTTTCGGTGCTTTCCCCTGCAGCCATTTTTCAGATTCTGTCGTCCCGAGTACCGCCCTTTCAATCTCGGCGATGGAGAGGTCGGCCGGAAGTTCAAGTTTGAAGCGTGTCTTTCCATTAAACGAAACCGGGTACTCAAAAGTATTTTCAACGAGGAATTCAGGGTTGAATTGTGGAAAAGTCGCAACAGAAACGCTTCCCGGGTTGCCGAGCAGCCACCAGAGTTCCTCGGCGATGTGCGGGGCATAGGAGGCCACCAGGATCACCAGGTCGCTGAGGATGCCCCGCTTGTGGCATTTCAGGTCGGTGAGTTCGTTCACGCAGATCATGAATGTGCTCACCGCCGTGTTGAAGGCGAGCCGCTCGATGTCCTCCTGGATTTTTTTAATGGTTTTGTGCAGTACCCTCAGTTCGGCTGCATCGGGAGCCTCATCGGTGACATGAAAATTGTTGTTCTCGTCGTGGTAAAGCCGCCAGAATTTGCGCATGAAGCGGAAGACCCCTTCAATCCCGTTGGTGTCCCAGGGCTTTGACTGTTCGAGGGGACCCAGGAACATCTCGTAAAGGCGGAAGGTATCGGCGCCGTATTTCGCGATCAGTTCATCAGGGTTTACGACATTGTATTTTGATTTCGACATTTTTTCCACCTCCGCCCGAAGGGTCACGGCACCCGGTTTGAAGAGGCTGAATCCAGGCTGTTCACCCTGGATTTCATTACCGGCAAATGGTTTGATATCATCTGCTGTTGCAATACGCAGGTAGGAGAGGTGGGTGTATTGCTTCCTGCAATTTTCAAGCATCTCCTCTTTCAGCACCCCGTTCGACACGAATTCGATGGGAATGTTGATCCAGGAAGTCAGGCTCGGGCCATCTCCCGCAATTTTGTCGAAATAATCAAAATCATCCGGCAGGATGTAACCGACGGTGCTGTTACCGGTCCCGGCAATATAAACACGGGCTTTCTGGCTTATCCCCTGGATCATCCCCTGGTTGATCAGCTTTTTGAATGGCTCTTCAACAACCGAGCGGCCAATGTCGGCCAGGAATTTGTTCCAGAACCGGGCATAGATCAGGTGGCCGGTGGCATGCTCCGATCCGCCGATATAGAGGTCGACATCCCTCCAGTAGCCTACCGCCTCTTTCGAAAAATATTCCCGGTCGTTGCGCGGATCCATGTAGCGGAGGTAGTACCCGCTGGAGCCGGCAAAGCCGGGCATGGTATTGGTTTCGAGCGGCCACCCTTCTTTGGTGTTCCAGTTCATGGCACGGGCAAGGGGCGGTTCGCCGGTTTCGGTGGGCAGGTAAGCGTCCACTTCGGGTAGGAGCAGCGGAAGTTCGTTTTCGGGCAGGGTGTGGGCGATGCCGTCCCTGAAACAGACCGGGAAGGGCTCTCCCCAGTAACGCTGCCGGCTGAAGATGGCATCGCGCAGGCGGAAGTTCACGGTGCCTTTTCCGATTCCCATTTCATTGATCCGCGTAATGACGGCGACGATGGCCTCCTTCACCTGCATCCCGTTGATGAAATCTGAATTGATCATGATGCCGTCCTTGGCATCATAGGAAGATTCGGAGATATCACCCCCCGACACCACTTCGATGATGGGAAGGTCAAAATGTCTGGCAAAGGCGTAATCGCGGCTGTCGTGCGCCGGAACGGCCATGATGGCGCCTGTTCCGTACCCGGCCAGCACATAATCGGCCACCCAAACCGGGATGGGTGTCCCGTTGAAGGGATTGAGGCAGTTAGCTCCCGTGAAAACCCCCGTGATGTTCTTTACCTCCGACATCCGCTCGCGTTCCGACCGGTTTTTGGCCATGAGTATATACGCTGCAACGGCCTCCCTGCGGTCGGCCGTGGTAATTGATTCCACCAGCTCGTGTTCGGGTGCCAGCACCATGAAGGTGGAGCCGAAAATGGTATCGGGGCGGGTGGTGAAAATCGGGAGATGTTCACCGGTATCTTTGATCGGGAAATGGACCTCGGCACCCTGCGACCTGCCGATCCAGTTGCGCTGCATCTCTTTGAGCGACTCGGAAAAGTCGACTGTTTCAAGTCCGTCGAGCAGGCGCTGGGCATAGGCGGTAATGCGCAGGAACCACTGGCGCATGAGCTTGCGCTCGACCGGATGGCCGCCTCTTACCGAAAAACCGTTGGCAATCTCATCATTGGCAAGCACTGTTCCCAGTTCAGGACACCAGTTGACGACGGCGTCAGACAGATAGGCCAACCGGTAGTTCATCAGGATTTCCTGCTGCTGTTTTTCGGTATACGATTTCCAAACAGTCGCGGTAAAATTTCCGTTCCATTCCGTTCCGAAAGAGGTATCTTTTTTAACCAGCTCTTTGAACCAGTTCTGGGTTACCGATGCATCCACCGGAAAATTTCCTTCCGTTTCGAACACCTTTACCAGGGCATCCACCGGCTCAGCCTTCTGCGTTTTATTGTTATACCAGTGGTGAAAAAGCTGGATAAAGGTCCACTGGGTCCATTTGTAATAATCGGGATCACTGGTCTTCACTTCACGGTCCCAGTCGTAGCTGAAGCCGATCTTGTCCATCTGTTCGCGGTACCGGGCCACGTTTTTGGCGGTGGTAACCGCCGGGTGGGTGCCGGTTTGGATGGCGTATTGCTCGGCGGGCAGGCCATAGGCATCGTATCCCATTGGGTGAAGAACGTTGAACCCCTTCAGCCGCTTATACCTTGAGTAGATGTCGGAAGCGATGTATCCCAGCGGGTGGCCCACATGAAGCCCGGCTCCCGATGGATAGGGAAACATGTCGAGCACATAGTATTTCGGCCGTGTGGAATCATTTTCCGTTTTAAAGGTCTTGTGATCCACCCAGTATTTCTGCCATTTTTTTTCGATTTCCGGGAAGTTGTAGTCCATTGGGATTTGAAGTTTGTTGATCGGTGCGGGCTTTGCTATCTTACCATCTTACCATTTTACCGTT
Organism: uncultured Bacteroidales bacterium; assembly: GCA_903845055.1. Classification (GTDB taxonomy): domain Bacteria; phylum Bacteroidota; class Bacteroidia; order Bacteroidales; family FEN-979; genus CAIVAT01. The sequence goes on from CAIMWF010000056.1 coordinate 97,998, forward strand.
TTCCTGTTTTATTTTATCGTGGTTTGCAAAATTAGGCAATTCACCCGAACTGCGAAAATCAAACCACCTGAGCCTCCCTTGAATGTTTTTGTAAGGATT